>JAHDWH010000188.1 GCA_023384455.1 Caldilineaceae bacterium
TCGGACTACCAGTCCGACCTACGGGTGTATTGTACGTCGGACTGTCAGTCCGACCAGCGAGGGATGGGTCAACGGTCGGACTACCAGTCCGACCTACGGGTGTATTGTACGTCGGACTGTCAGTCCGACCGGCGAGGGATGGGTCAACAGTCGGACTGTCAGTCCGACGTACGGGGTTGTGAATTTTACAGACACCGGCTGGGCAGCGTTTCTCTTCGATATGGGCCAGATATTCGTCGCGGAAGTAGCGCAGGGTGCTGACCACCGGGTTGGGGGCCGTCTGGCCCAGACCGCACAGGCTGGTATGTTTGACCATATCGCACAATTCTTCCAGCAGGGCCAGGTCGTCCAGGCTGGCCCGCCCGGTGGCGATCTTATCCAGCAGCCGGTGCATCTGCACCGTCCCCACCCGGCAGGGCACACATTTTCCGCAGGATTCGGTCATGCAGAATTCCATAAAATACTTCGCCACATCCACCATACAGGAGGAGCCGTCCATCACAATCATCCCGCCCGACCCCATAATCGAGCCGAGGGTCGAAAGCGAGTCGTAGTCCACCGGGTTGTCCAAATAGGCATCAGGGATGCAGCCACCCGAAGGACCGCCGGTCTGCACCGCTTTGCAGCGTCCCCCGTTGGGCACGCCCCCGCCGATGTCGTAGACAATCTCGCGCAGGCTGGTGCCCATAGGCACTTCGATAATGCCCGTGTTGGTAATGGCCCCGGCCAGGGCAAAGACTTTTGTGCCTTTGCTCTTTTCCGTGCCGATGGTCGTATACCAGCCGCCGCCCTTGCGGATAATCGGTGGAATGTTGGCAAAGCTCTCCACATTATTAATAAGGGTTGACTTGCCCCACAGCCCATACTCGGCAGGATAGGGCGGGCGGGGGCGAGGCTGTCCCCGTTTGCCTTCGATGGAGGCGATGAGGGCCGTCTCTTCGCCGCAGACAAAGGCCCCCGCGCCCAGGCGGATGTCGATGTTGAAGCCAAAGGTCGTTTCGGCCACGCTGCGCCCCAGCAGACCCAGCCGCCGCGCCTGACTGATGGCCTTCTTCAGGTGCGCAATCGCCAGGGGGTATTCGGCTCGCACGTAGACGTAGCCCTGACTGGCCCCCACGGCATAGCCAGCCAGAATCATCCCCTCGATCACCCGGTGGGGGTCGCTTTCCAGCACACTGCGGTCCATAAACGCGCCGGGGTCGCCCTCGTCCGCGTTGCAGATAATATATTTTTCCGGGCCGGGGGCTTTGGCAACCGTAGCCCATTTCAGCCCGGTGGGATAGCCGCCGCCACCCCGCCCGCGCAGACCGCTGGTTGTCACCTCTTCGATGACCTGAGCGGGCGTCATTTCGGTCAGGGCTGTGACCAGCGCGCTGTAGCCCTGGGCCGCGATATATTCTTCGATGCGTTCCGGGTCGATGCGCCCACTGTTTTCCAGCACAATACGGCTCTGGCGCTGGAAGAAGGGGGCATCCGTGGGAAGTTGCAGCCGTTTCACCGGCTGGCTGTTGAGAGCGCTGACAATCGCCGGCGCATCCTCCACAGCGACGTGGCCGTACATTGTGGCCTGGGATTCCACAGCCACCAGCGGCCCGGCGCTGCACAGCCCCAGACAGCCCACACCCTTTACCCGACACCCGTGCTCCAGCCCGCTGCGCTCTATCTCTTGGCCCAGGGCCTCTTTCACCTGGGCCGCACCGGAGGAGAGACAGCCCGCGGCGGTACAGACGCTGACTGTGTGGGAGAATTGGGATCGGGCCTCTTCTTCAATAGCTCTGATTTCAGCTAATTTTTCACGCATGGACGGCGCTCCCTTCGTTTTCGGCAGCCATTGCGGGGGAAACCGCCACCGCGCCGGCTCCACTCTGCCAGGCGCGCAACCGTTCGATTACCCCATCGCTGCTGACTTTGCCCGCCACTATGCCGTCGAAGACCGCGGCGGGGGCCAGCCCACAGGAGCCGAGACAGCGGGCGGTGAGGAGAGAGAGTTTGCCGTCGGCGCTGGTCTCGCCATCGCCGATATGGAACTCTTTGGATACCGCATCCAGCAGCTCTGGCGCGCCTTTAATATAACAGGCCGTACCCGTACAGACCACGCAGGTATGTTCGCCGGCGGGTTTCAGGCTGAAAAAGTGGTAAAAAGTGGAGACGCCGTAGACGTGGCTCATGGGTGTGTGGAGCGACCGGGCCACATAACGCAGGGAATCTTCGTCCAGATAGCCAAAAGACTCCTGGACCGCGTGGAGGGTTTCGATCAACGCGTCCCGGCGAAAACCGTTGCGCCGCATCGCGGCCTGGACAATGCGCCAGCGTTTGTCATCGGACGGGGGAGCGACCGCTGGCTGACGAGGATTGGTAGCCATACACGACCTTTCCTTTGGGGTGAGGTAGTGGTTCGTCAAAATGGGCGCACTTGCGCTCTGGTGTTCAGTATGCGGGCTTTCGTGACGCGGGGCGTCAGGAGGATGGGGGGTTATGATACTGGACAGATGGGGGGTAACTGTTGAGCCAGCCCACCCTACCCCTCCCCATTCCAGGGAGGAAACTGGTTCGACTCCTCCCCCAAAGATGGGGGAGGTGGGGAGGGGGTAAGCAGTTACGATGGGAGAGAGGGCATCGCTTCAGCTTTCCCCGTCACCTGACCAGCCTGTAAACCCGTCAAGCAGTCAGCCGCCAAACCGTCACCATTCCGGGTGTTCGTATGCAATCCGAGTGTTAGTATACAAGAAGTCAAGTACACTTGCTGTGTCATCGCATAGTAGCGCGGTGTGGACATATTCAAATCGAACTCCACATATCCCCAATAACTTTGGGAAGGAGATAGCGTCAATGTTGAAGGAAGCAACTGTAACCGGGCGTGGGAATGAAAAGGTATCTGTTGTGGACCTGGCAGGGAAGTGGGTCTATGGCTTTGACGAAGTAGAGATGGCCGAAAAGAAGGAAGGCGGCGACTGGGAAGGCGTGCGCTCCCTGTTGGGTGGCAAAGGGGCCAATCTGGCCGAAATGACCCGCATCGGTGTGCCCGTGCCCCCCGGCTTTACTGTAACGACTGAAGCCTGTAATGCTTACCTGGCCGCGGGGGAGAAATTTCCGGCGGATATGTGGGAGCAGGAACTGGCCGCGCTGAAGGCTGTAGAAGATAAGACCGGTAAGAAATTTGGTGACCCCAACAATACCCTTCTCGTCTCCTGCCGCTCGGGTGCCAAATTTTCCATGCCGGGAATGATGGACACCGTTCTTAATATTGGCCTGAATGAAGAGACGGTGCAGGGGATGATTGCCCGCACCAGCGACCCCCGCTTTACCTACGATTCCTACCGGCGGCTGATTCAGATGTTCGGATCGGTGGTGATGGGTGTGCCCGACGAACCCTTCGAGCATGTGATTTCCCAATACCGGGCCAAACGGGGCGTGGATGACGATGCCAAATTGACCGCGGAAGATTGGCGGGCCGTGGCTGCCGAGTTCAAAAAGATCATCTGGCGCTTTACAGGCCGGGAATTTCCCACGGAGCCTCTGGAACAATTGAAGCTGGCGACCGAAGCCGTCTTCAAATCCTGGAACGGCAAACGGGCCTTCGACTATCGCAACGCCGCCCACATCCCCCACACACTGGGCACAGCCGTCAACATCCAGACGATGGTTTTTGGCAATATGGGCGACGATTGCGCCACGGGCGTGGCTATGTCCCGCAATGCCACCACCGGCGAAAAGAAGATTGAGGGCGATTATCTGACCAACGCCCAGGGCGAAGATGTGGTGGCCGGTATCCGTACCACCAAACCTATCGAACTTTTGGCGGCAGAAATGCCCGTAGCCTACGCTGAGTTTGAAGAGATTGCCCGCCGTCTGGAGCGCCATTACCGCAATATGCAGGATATGGAGTTCACGATTGAGCACGGCACATTGTGGATGCTCCAGACCCGGGACGGCAAACGCACGGCCCAGGCCGCGGTGCGCATCGCCGCCGATATGGTGGACGAGGGCGTCATCCAAAAAGAGACCGCTGTGCGGCGGGTGACACCGGAGCAGATCGACTTCTTTCTCCATCCCCAGTTCAGTTCCAAGGCCAAAGCCGAGGCCAAAGAGGGCGGTCGGCTGCTGGCAACCGGGCTGAATGTCTCTCCCGGCGCGGCTGTGGGTCTGGCCGCCCTGGACGCCGACCTGGCCGAAAGCTGGGCCAAAGAGGGCAAGAAGGTAATTATGGTGCGTCCGGAGACCAAACCCGATGACGTACACGGGATGTTGGCCGCCGAGGGCATTCTGACCAGCCGGGGTGGACGAACCAGCCACGCTGCGCTGGTGGCCCGCCAGTTTGGCAAGCCGGCTGTGGTGGGTGTCACCGCTCTGGACATCGACCTGAACCAGCGGCTGATGACTATTGGCGATCTGGTGGTGAAGGAAGGCGAATGGATTTCTATTGACGGCACCATCGGTGAACTCTACCAGGGCCAACTGGAAACAATGATTCCTGACATCTCGGACCCCTGGCTGATGAAACTGCTGGGCTGGGCCGACGAATTCCGCACATTGGGTGTGTGGGCCAACGCCGACTACCCGGCGGACGCCCGCCGGGCACGGGAATATGGGGCCACCGGCATCGGTCTCTGCCGCACGGAGCATATGTTCTTCGAGGCCGAGCGGCTGCCGATTGTGCAGAAGATGATTATGTCCACCAGTGTGACCGAGCGGCGGGAAGCGCTGGATGCGCTGCTGCCCTTCCAGCGGGAGGATTTCAAGGGTCTCTTCCGGGCCATGGACGGCTATCCGGTCATCATCCGCCTGATCGACCCGCCCCTGCACGAATTCCTGCCCGCGCATGACGAACTGGCCGAAAATCTGGCCGATAACAAAATCCGTCTGCTCAAAGCCGGAACAATGAAAGAGATCAACGATCTGCTCAAAGAGATCGAAGAAGATGATCGCATTTTGCGTCGGGTAGAGAGCATCCGGGAGTCCAACCCAATGCTGGGCACTCGTGGCGTGCGCTTGGGCATTATAATGCCTGAACTGACTCAAATGCAGGTGCGGGCTATCTTCGAGGCTGCCTGTGAGGTGAGCCAGGAAGGGATAGATGTCCACCCAGAGGTGATGATTCCCCTGACCAGCCACGTCAACGAATTGAAGGTGCAGCGGACTGCGCTGGAAGCCGTTGCCAAAGAGGTGATGGAAGAGAAGCGCCACACCGTCGATTACAAATTTGGCACGATGATTGAGATTCCCCGGGCCGCCCTGACCGCCGACGAGATCGCCGAGGAAGCCGAATTCTTCTCCTACGGGACGAACGACCTGACCCAGACCACCTTCGGTATCAGCCGGGACGACGCGGAGTCGGGCTTTCTCATCGACTACTTGCAGCGGGGCATCCTGCCCGACAACCCCTTTGCCAGCATCGACGAAAAGGGCGTGGGCAAACTGATGGGCATCGGCGTAGAGTTGGGCCGCAAGACCCGCCCGGACCTGGAAGTGGGCATCTGCGGCGAGCACGGCGGGGACCCGAAATCCATCGAACTCTGCCACAAACTGGGGCTGAACTACGTGAGCTGCTCGCCCTTCCGGGTGCCTGTGGCCCGGCTGGCCGCGGCCCACGCGGCCCTGAACAACGGCAAGTAACGCGAGCGGCCCGCTCGCAGGGCAAGCTAACAGCTTGCGTTACAAAAGAGCCATCGCCAGGATTCTCCTCCTGTTTTTCTCCTCCTTGTGGGAACGCTCCGGTCCTTTTGGGCCGGGGCGTTTCTGCAATTGTTCACACATTCTTGTGGTTGCGTGATTCCGGGCATTGTGGCACTGTGATGGTCTACTTGGCAGCGCTCGTCTTTGCCAATTTGCAGCAAAACGGGCGGCAGCCATCTAATAGGAGTCCCCAAAATGACATCAACAGAAATCGAAGAATTCCTGGCCGGTGACCGCAACGCTGTGCTGGCGACAAATGGCGCCGACGGTATACCCCAACTCACACCGGTCTGGTTTGTCTATGAAGATGGGTTGCTCTACGTTAGCGCCCAGACCGACACAGTGAAGGTACGCAACCTGCGCCGGGACCCGTCCATCGCTGTCTGTATCGACGGCGGACGGGGTGACGCCCGCTACGTCGTCCTGCGCGGCCAGGCCGCACTCATCCAGCCGGGCCAGCCCCGCCAGGAGGAGATGCGCCGTCGTATCATCCGCAAGTATCACGGCAGCGCGGCAGAGGCCGATGCCTATTACGCCAGCGTGCGCGGGAGTCGGGCGGTGCTGATTGTGCTGCGACCGGATAAGATTGTGGGATAGACAGAAAAGGTAAACAGTGAGCAGTCGTGTACACGACTGCTCACTGTTTACTGCTCACCCCTGAATCTTCTTGACTATTTCCGCCGTCATCTCCGCAGTCACCGCCACCCCGTGGACCTCCTGGGCGTGGACGCGGCCTGGGCCAACACTTCTTCGACGGTCTCGGCGGTCACTACTGCGTCACAATCAATGCCGACATCACTGCATTTGGGGGCTTTTGTCTTCGCTTCTCCATTGGAATTGGATGGATAGACCTGCCAGGTTTTCTTAAACCTGGCAGGTCTCGTAAAGACAGACTACTGCTGGAAGACCCCAGCCTGCGCCAGCCCACAGGTGTTGGTACCCGGCTCGCCGTCGGCCTTGGCCGTGTCCGGGAAGGAACCGGGCAGGCTCTCGTCCGTGCAGCCGCCCCGATAGCTGTTGAGCATTGTATCGGCCATTTCCGGAATCAGCGGTCCGTGATCGTTGATTACCAGATGGATTTCTGCGCCTGTGGGACTGGTAAATCCATTGCCAAACCAGGGATTGTTCTCCACATCGTCAACGGGCAGGTGTGCCACGAAATTTGCCTCGCCGCTCTCACCCGCCAGAATGCCGTCGGCGTAGGTGACTTCGGTCTGCGCGGCATCCGCTTTGCCGATGAAGTCCGCACCAGAGCAGGGGTCTTCTTCACAGGCTTCCGGGTTGTTGGCGATCACCCACCAGGCGGTGTAGACATTGCCGGGGGTCAGGCCAGTTGTGTGCATCCAGGCAGTTGCGCCCTCCTCGGACGTGTAGATCGTGGCAGCCGTGCCAGCAATGGGCGCCATAGCGCCCGTGGCGGGATGGCTGACGACCTGGCCCCGCACCTGATGGACGACCGGATTCGCCAATCGGTGGGTGACACTCACATCCATCGCCCGGCGCAGGGTGTTGTAGATGGGGCAGCGAGCCAGCCACTCATCCACCAAAAACTGGGCATCGGCGGACTTCTCCACATCGACCTCCCAGGCCACCCGCATGGCTTGAATGGATGGGTCAATCGATGGATCGCTCATCCCACGGGCGTCGAAATCCACCGACACTGTACCGGTAACACCGCCCAGAGCGATGTCGTTGTCGATGGCGGCCCGCTCCATAATCACCGCGCCGCAGGAACCCTGCGCGGCCAGTAACAGGTCCATCGGATTGACTTCCAGATTCGGTCCACCCAATGGGGGCACAGAATCGACGATCAGATAGTTGTTGCGCACATTGACAATCGCCCGTCCTGGCTGGTTGGATAGGCTGGCCTCAATCGTAGCCGTCGCCAGCCCTTCGGCGGACTTGCCCCCCATCTCCTCGTCATTGACGGTGACTTCAATCGGCGCGGTTTTGATGAGGGTTGTGTAGATGGGGCAGCGCAGACTCCACTGCTCAAAGAGAGCGTCTGCCTGCTCCGCGCTTGGCCCTTCCAGCGTCAGATGCGCCCGGAACTCCTGCACGTGGGGGTCCACATCCGCTGCGCCCGGACAGCCCGCGCACGTCAAAATTGCCCTGTACAGTCATCGACGCCGCACTGAGCGGGATATCCATCTCCTGTGCGGCGGTCTCGTAGATGAACAAGCCACAGGTCGCCAGAGAAGCCATCATTGCCTCAACGGGATTCATCTCCTCGGACGGATGGCCCAGGGGCGGCGCGGAGTCCACCAGAAAGGTGTTGCCCCGGGCGGTAACGATCGTGCGCCCGAACTGGTTGGAAAGTTCGGTCACAGCAGAGGCTGATGCCAGAGGCGGGGAATCTGTCTGGGCATTCTCCTGCCCAACCACTGCGCCCGCAGCCAGCAGTACAACAATCAACACACTTACCATTGCAATCGATATTCTTCGGTACATCGGATTCTTCTCCTTTTGATCGGTGCTTTAATTATCTTCTTCCATCAACAGCAGCAGTATCTCCACCAACGCCTCCCAGCCCTGGAAGTAGCGGACCTCGCCGTTGGCGGTATACTGTTTCCGCCCACGCCAGACCGGATCGTCCTCTTCCGTTGCTTCCGGCCAGAGGCGCAGGGTGAAAAAGTGGGAGGGTGGGGTACGGGCTTCGTCGTCCATCGATTTGCTCCTTTGGGTTTGGCAACGCGACAGGTGCTGCTCAAACTCGTATCCGCGGCATCCGTGTAAGAAGGACACCCGCACCTTCCCACGGGCAGCGTTTCACAAGCGTTCCTTCGGCGTTTCATAACTATTCAGGCTGGGAGAGGCTGGGAGCGCCGCCATCCCTGGCGGCCAGTATTGACATTTGCCGCCAGACCGTCCGGCCCCTAAGATTACGACAGAAGGGTAGGGCCATCCCTGGCGGCCAGTATTGACATTTGCCGCCAGGGATGGCGGCGCTCCCAGAGGCAGACAGGGGCTGAACAGTTACACGGCAAGTAATGCGAGCGACCCGCTCGCAGGGCAGGCTGACAGCTTGCGTTACAAAGACGCCATCGCCAGGATTCTCCTCCTGTTTCTCCTCCTCGTGGGAACGCTCAGGTCTTCACCGACCTGAGCGTTTCTGCATTGGTTGGAAAAGGATGCACGTATTCCGTACCAGCGAGGAAGCAACGCACAAGCGTTAGTCAGTCAGCCAACCAGTTGAAAGGTGAAAGGTGAAACCTGAGGTGTCGTCACCTGATCTCACGTCTTCACGTCTTCACGTTTCACGTCTTCACGTTTCCCCACGCAAATCGTGGCTTCGCCACCTTATGACATACAATACCTCTGGTATATCTGCCGTTCAACCACTTGCGCCGGGCTGTACTAGGTGGTTCTCTCCCCATATTTCTGGGATGCCGGTGACTTCCCGTGGGGCGAGTTACCTGGATGGAGAACTCATCTTGCTGGTTCAATATGTCACAACTCCATCTGAATTGATTTTCTGTAAGGATCCATGTCACTCCTCTACCTGACGCCGGCCTCTATCGGATATTTGACCCAATGGGTGCTGACCGCCGTCATCAGCACTTACTTGTGGTATGTCGTGCGCGACCCCAAACCCAGGGCAGGTCACAGTCGTCAGACGGAATTTCTGGCCCTCTCGTTCACGGCCTTGACCGGCGCACTCCTGCTGCTCTTTTTGGATGCGTCCCTGCACCCGGATTGGAAGTACTACGCCACCCCCCTGGAAAGCGTAACAATCGCTATTTTTCTCTGCTTTTTTCTGCAATTTGTCTACCGCTTCCCCAGCGCAACCCCGGGGCAGGAATGGGAAGCCCGGTTGGTGCTATGGCTGTCTCTCCTCTATATTCTGGGCGAAGGTGTGCTCGCCCTGGGCCGCTACGTAGCGCTGACGCAGGGCATCGTGCGCTTTCGCCCGCCGTGGGCAGATATTCCTCTGGTAGCGGCCTTTGTGTGGGCGATTGTTGTGCTCTTCCGCCAAACCCTGCACGCATCGTCCGCTGATCCACAGCGGGGCAGGTGGCAACGGTTCTGGCTCTCCCCGGAACAACCCGCCCAGGCAGCCCGTACATTAACTTTGCTCGGTGGGTTGCCTCTGCTTATTGTACTGCTGCAACTTCTGCTGCTCCCGTTGCGTCTTTCTGCCCATTCATCAGAGCTGATCCTCTCGCTGGGCATTCTCTTAACCCTCTTCCTCTTTACGCTAATCTACCTGAACTACCTGCCCCAAAGGGTCTCTTTTGTGGTCAAGCTGGTCGGGATCAGCCTCTCCGCTCTCCTGGCCTTGCTGGGCAGTGTTGGCTGGATTCTCAGCCCCGGCGCCATTGCGGGCTATCGCCACAGCAACTTTCTTGTTGATAGACAGAGCGTTCGGTTCACCCCCAATGCTCTGGGCGGATATGACGTGGCTGCTGCTCCGTTTCATTTTGACGATGCCTGGGGGGAAAGGCTGGATGGGGCCGATCCTGTCCAGATGGAGCTGCCTTTCTACTTTCCCTTTTTCAGCCAAAGTTGGCGGCAGGTCTATGTGTCCCGGCGCGGCGGGATCAGTTTTGAACAGGAAATTGTCTGGCAATACATTCTCTACCGCTATGGCCCTTTCCCTGCTATCTTCCCGCTGGCTCTCCCACTTACAGGGGCTGAGCCGGGTATTGGTACACTCTTCATCAGTAATCGCCCGGAGAAGGTAGTCGTCACCTGGGCAGATATACCTGGCAATGCGGCAGAAGAAGGCTACACTTTTCAGTTGGTTCTGCATCCCGACGGCGTCTTCGAGTTCAACTATCGCGACCTGCCTGCCACCTACACCCACGCGGTTTACGATCCCCGCCTTGCGGTCTGGCTGGTGGGTGCAACCCCAGGCAATCGGGGGACAACACCCCATGGCCTACACCTGGCAACCGATCTACCCTTCAGCGCTAATTCCAGCGGTCTGGTGGAGGACTATTATCTGGAGTTCAGGAGCTATCTTCACCGTTTGCTGGCACCCCTGGCCTATCTGATTCTGGTTAGCAGCGGTCTGATTGTGTGGAGCTTTTCGCTCTTTTTCCGGGCCAATTTGGTCAAACCGCTTGAAAATTTGCTGGAAGGCGTGTCGCAGATTAACGCAGGCAATCTGGGCAAGCGCATGCCCATTCAGTTCCGGGATGAGATCGGCTTTTTGACCGAATCATTCAATCACATGACCACAGAAGTGGAGTGGCGTACCCAGGCTCTGCAAAAGCGCGCTGACGAGATGAATGCACTGGCCCAAGTATCCGCGGCTCTGCGTCGGTCGGAAAGCACGCAGGAGATGGTTGTTGCGCTGATCGAAGAGACAATCAAAATTCTGGGGGCCGAGGCGGGTATCCTGCTGTTGGACGAGGGTGATCTGAGAATAGCCGGTGTCCGCGGGTTGCACGGCCCACTGGCCGAGATCTATTTTCATCCCGAGGGTCTCCCTTGCTGGCAAGCCCTGCAGGGCGGCGATACGGCTCTATTTGATACGACCGAAGCGGCGACATGCCGCGCTTGCCCTTTGCGCCAGGCCTCTGTGGTTGACGGCAGCCAGGAGGAGGAGATTGTGGGTCTCCATTTGGGGTATAGATCGACGCAATGTATTGGCCTGGACGCATGGGGAGAGCGGGGGCGGAGGCTGGTGGTTGCTCCTTTACAGACAAAGGATCAGATTCTGGGGCTGTTGCAGATTATATTTGACCGGCCCGACAGTTTTCAGGAAGAAGATCGCAGGCTGCTTGTCGCCATTGCGGAAATGGGTGGGATCGCTTTGCAGCGGGCGCGTACGCTGGAGTTGATGGAGGGGTTGGTAGCGGAACGGACGCGCCAAATGCAGACGCTCTACGAAGTTGCCAGAGCCACGACCGAACATTTCGACCTTCCACCTGCCCTGGAGAAAGTGCTCTCTGAAACCCTGGCCGCAACCCGGGCCCGGGCTGGGATTATCCACCTGGTGGATGAGGCACAAAACGAGGATGGTACAATGGTATGGTCAGTTGTGCAGGGCGGTTCTGCACCGGAGCTTATCAAGCAGATGGCAACCAGACAGGTAGAAAGGCGTTTGTGGGAGCGGGTTGTCAGTGGTGGGCAGACAATCATCGAAGCTATGCCTGTGTCCGGGATGGGGCCGGTCTATGCCATCGCCGCGCCGATTCGGGTGAAGGGGCATACGCTGGGGGTGTTTACCCTATTCGTTGATGAAGACCCGGCTATGTCTGAGGGGAAGTCCGTAGACACTATCGTCCTGCTTGCCACCATTGCCAATCACGTGGGCGTGGCGGTCGAAAACGCTTTGTTGCAACATCGGGCCGAAGAGGCAGCCACATTGGAAGAGCGACGGCGCTTGGCCAGGGATATGCACGACTCGGTTGCCCAATCGGTGCATAGTCTGGTACTGTCGGCTGATACTGCCTTCTATCTGCTTGAAGAAAATCGTGTCGAGCCACTGCGCAACGCGCTGGACCGTATGCAGAGAAGCGCACGCCAGTCGCTCAAAGAGATGCGTCTGCTTCTCTACGAATTGCGTCCCCAATTGTCGGAGGAAAATGATCTGGAGACAGCCCTGCGCACGCGTATCGAGGCTGTCGAGATACATGCGGGTGTGGATGCCCAGTTGACGGTGGAGGGAGCCGGCGGCTGGCCCTTCGTCTGGAATCCCGATCTGTGTGGGATTGCCGTCGAAGCGCTCAACAATGCGCTTAAACATGCCCAGGCCACCCGCGTTTCGATTCGGCTGAACGGCGGTCCACAGGCTGTCGAACTGTGGGTGACCGATAACGGACGAGGCTTTGATCCAGCGAAATCGCGATTGGGTGGCATGGGGTTACGCACTATGGCCGAGCGGAGCGACCGGCTGGGCGGTACGCTGACAATCGAGTCGACGGTTGGCGCGGGCACAACGGTCTGCTGTCGGGTGGGAAATGGGATATAACGTCTGGTCTGCTGGTTTTTTAGTCGGGTAGGGAGGCCATAATGGGAGCAATCCGTGTGCTGATCGTGGACGATCACCCCCTCATGCGCGAGGCCCTGGCTGGAGCTATCGAGTCCGCATCGGATATGGAGGTGGTTGGCGTGGCAAGCGGCGGGTGGGAAGCCGTGGCGCAAGCCCAGTCACTGCAACCGGATGTGGTTGTGATGGATCTGCTGATGCCCGACGTGGATGGGGTGGAGGCGATTGAGATCATTCGGGATCGGATGCCCCACACATCTATTCTGGCTATCACCAGCTCCACGGAAGAGGGCAAAGTGTTGGAGGCGGTGCAGGCGGGTGCCCTAGGGTATCTGCTTAAAAACGCGGAGAGGGATGAGTTACTCCAGGCCATCCGTGAGGTCAGCCAGGGCAGGACATACCTTCCGCCCCAGGTAGCGCTGAAGCTGGTACATAGCCTGCACCAGCGCGGCGTCGAGGATGTCATATCCCCCGAACAGTCCGCCAGAGATCGTTCCCTGGCCCTACTTACCGAACGGCAGCGGGAAGTGTTACATCTGCTGGGTCAGGGCATGTCCAATCAGGAGATCGCACATACTTTGGGGCTGGGCGATGCCACAGTCCGCTCCCATATCTATCGGATTATGGGACGGCTGAATTTGCAGAGCCGGACCCAAGCTATCGCCTACGCTGTGCGGCGTGGATTGCTGGACGCTAAATAAGCGTCAAGCAATAAGCTACCGGTCTGATTCCGGGAATCGGCCTGGCGATGAGGGGAAAGCCGAGAGATATTGTGGCCGATTCCCGGAATCGTGTCTGCGAAACCCCT
>JAHDWH010000438.1 GCA_023384455.1 Caldilineaceae bacterium
TTGCAAGCGGTGGAAAGGGGGACGGGGCAACGGTCACTACGTCTTCCCCCATCATCCCATCATCCCCCCCTCTTTTCCCCGCATCTCCGCGCCTCTGCGGGAGACTCTTCTCCCCCCGAAACAGCCCCCCCTGCACCGTCGCCAGCCGGTCGGCCCCGTCCCGGAAGAGGCGGATGACGCCGAATTCGCCGTCGTAGCCGGCCTGTGCCCAGACATCCCCGGCCCGCATCCGGCGAATGGCCTCGGCCAGGAGCGGCCCACCCGCGGCGTCGATATCTTCCAGAGGAATCTGGCGCAGAATCGCCAGTTCCGGTCCCAGCCGTTCCAACAGGCCAAAGTATTGGGCTTGTACCCGCTTGCTGGCTGGACCCACGCCCTCGATTTCGGAGAGAATTTCGGGCAGGGGAATGAGACTCTCGAAGGGGTGGCTGTGCGGCGGTCGATAGCCGGGAGGACGGTCGGCCAGTTCTTCGATGCGGTGCAGGGTTCCCACAGTCACCGGCTTGCCACAGACCGCACACAAGCCGTTGTGTCCAACGGTTGTGGGCGGTTCCCAGGCCACCTTACATTTGCGGTGGCCGTCCAAGTGATACTTGCCCTCCTCCGGGAAGAATTCCAGTGTGCCCAGAAACTGCGTCGGGTCGCCGCTTTTGAGCGCAGCAAAGAGGGCGTCGTAGCTCAGTTCGGTGTTGAAAAGGGTGGCTTCCCTCGCCAGTTTGGGCGGGGAATGGGCGTCGGAGTTGGAGACGAGGGTGTAGCCGTCCAGCCCGGAGACCCGCCAGTTCATCGGCGGGTCCGAGGAGAGACCGGTTTCCAGGGCGAAGATGTGGGGCGTCAGGTCGCCAAAGCACGCCTCCACCGAATCGAAGCCGGATTTGGAGCCGAGCATAGAAAACCAGGGGGTCCAGATGTGGGCGGGGATCAGATGGCCCCGCGGGTCGTTTTCCAGGACGATTTCCAGCAGGTCCCGGCTGTCCAGACCGAGAATGGGGCGGCCATCGGCGCGGATGTTGCCGATGGTTTCCAGTCTGCTTTGCAGCTTTGCCAGGGCATCCAGGGAAGGGGCGAAGACGACGTTATGCACTTTGCGGGTGGCGTCGTGGCGTTTGTAGATGTTGGAGATTTCCCCGGCCAGCAGAAAGCGCACAGTGCCCCGGCAGGCCGCCGGTACTTCCTGTGCCACCGTCGCCGCGTACTCGTCCTTTAGGCGGAAAAGTCCGTCCTCGGCAGGTTCCAACTTCTCCCGCATCTCCGCCAGCCAGCCGGGATGGGCGATGTCGCCCGTGCCCACCACATTCACCCCCTTCAACTGCGCCCACTTCCACAGGTGCTCGAAGGTCAGCTCTTTGCTGGTGGCCCGGCTGTAGTGGGAGTGGAGGTGGAGGTCAGCTATCAGGTGCATTTTGGGCGATTGGGCGTTGAGAATGGCGGAGCAACAGTTTTCTGGGAACAGTATACCCGATAAGCGGCAAGCTGTCAGTCCCCGGGGCAGCAATTCCAAATTTGGCAGGAATAGAACGCGGATTCGGCGGTTGTCTATCCCCCATTATGGCTATGTAAATTAACTGTCAGCCAAGAGTCCTAGAATACTTCACGGATACCTATGACATTTTATTGGTGTTATTGTGTTGCAAGTAAACGCGCACCCCGATTAGGTCCGCTGAAAAATGTTAGGCGACTTCCCGACAATAAGGACTCGTCAAGAAATAAGTTCCATCCGGTGCGTCGCACTGTCCACGAAAT
>JAHDWH010000189.1 GCA_023384455.1 Caldilineaceae bacterium
CAGGCCACACGACCGGCTGACACCGATAACGACGAAAATATTGTACGTCGGACTGTCAGTCCGACAGGCCTGCAACGTCGCTGGTCGGACTAACAGTCCGACGTACGAATGGCTATTTTCAGGGCAGACGGAACAAACATTACGCCTGTCTGTCTGATTAGTTCCTCGATCACTTTGAGAACAGGCGCTCTCAATGGTATACTGCGCGCAACAAACGGTGGCAATTCCTTTGTGGAAACGCCCCAGGAGGACACCCCAATTATGCGTATATTGATTACAGGCGGCGCTGGCTTTATTGGCAGCCATCTGGCCAATCATCTGTATAGCCAGGGCCATTACGTACGGGTTCTGGATGATATGACCAGCGGTGATCCGGACCGTTTACACCCGGAAATTTATGTCAAACGCGGGGATGTGCGGGATATCCCCACGCTCTGGTCCCTGCTGCAAGGGGTGGATGTGGTCTATCACCTGGCCGCGCTGGTCAGCGTGCCCGCCTCCATCCTCTATCCCAGAGATTACAACGACGTCAATGTGGGCGGCACTGTGGCCCTGTTGGAGGCCTGCCGGGATGTGGGCATAGGCCGGGTGGTGCTGGCCAGCAGCGCCACCATCTACGGCGAGCAACCCCACCAGCCTGTGAATGAGGATGCCCGCCCCGCGCCATCGGCCCCCTATGCTGTGACGAAGATGGCGGCCGAGAACTATCTGTTCACAATGGGTGCTTTGATGGGCTTTGAAGCGGTCAGCCTGCGTATCTTCAACGCCTATGGCCCCGGCCAGCCCTTGCCCCCCACCCACGGCCCTGTCATCCCCTATCTGATGCAACAGGTGGCGCAGAACGGCTCGGCCATTATTTTTGGAGACGGAGAGCAGACCCGGGATTTTGTCTATATTGACGATGTGGTGCAGGCGCTGGCTGTGGCCGGGATTGCGGCCAATGTGGACCGGCAGATCATCAACATCGGCTGTGGTCAAGAGACTTCCATAAACCAGGCCGCCGAAGCTATCGGCCAGGTATTGGGCAAGCGACCCCGGCTCTTGCACAATCGGGAGAAAAGCGGCGGAACACCCCGGCTGGTGGCCGACATTGCCAAGGCCCACATTTTGCTGGACTTTCAGCCGCGTGTGCAATTGGCTTCCGGTCTGGAGATGCTCTATCGCAACGATCCGCTCTTCAAAAAGGAGACTGTGCGCCGCATCAATACAGCCCGTATGTTGGGCTTTGCCCTGTGGAGCGCCGGCGACTAAGCAATGATCGATCCCCTTGCGCGCCCGGTAAAGCTATTTTTCTACCGGGCATTCCTTCTCTTCGCACTTCTGTTGCTCATCACCGCCTGCACCCGCCAGGATGTTTTGCAAAGTTATCTGGAAAGCAATCGCGAGGCACTGCAACAGCCCCACAGCGTAGATCGCCGACCTGTCCGTTTTGAAGTTGCGCTGGGCGCAACGGCCCGATCGATTGCCGAACAGCTAGCCGGGGCCGGGCTGATCGGCGACGCCACCCTCTTTGAAGCCTATGTACGGGTGCAAGGTATGGCAGAGCGGCTGGAGGCGGGCACCTTCTATCTGCACCCGGCTATGACTCCTGTGGAGATTGCCGCGGCCCTGCAAAATTCCCGAGCCGCCAGTATCCGCATTACCGTCCCCGAAGGCTGGCGGCTGGAGCAGACGGCTGATTATCTGCGCGATAAGGGCATCCTGACCGACAGCGAGGAGTACCGGCGACGGGCATTGACCGGAGATATGACCGGCGTGGACGTGAGCCGCTATCCTTTCCTGCAAAGCCGGCCCGCCGGCACAAGTCTGGAGGGCTATCTCTTCCCCAGCACATTTGAATTGGCAGCAGAGGGCACAACCGCCCCGGACCTGCTGGCCCGCCAGTTGGACGCTTTCTTGGCCCAGGTTGTGCCTGTTTACCAGCGGGCCGTGGACGAGGGCCGGACTACGCTGGACCTCTACGCTGTGATGACGCTGGCCAGCATTGTGGAACGAGAGGCGGTGTTACCCGACGAGCAACCCGCCATTGCCGCGGTCTACCTCAACCGGCTGGCCGCGGGGATGAAACTGGACGCGGACCCAACGGTCCAGTACGCGATGGGCTATCAGGCCGCTACTGGTCAGTGGTGGAAGACACCGGTCTTTCTGTCCGAGTACAGCGGCGTAGCCAGCCCCTACAATACGTACATCTATGCCGGGATACCCCCCGGCCCGATTGCGTCCCCCGGTCTGGGCGCAGTCCAGGCTGTCTTGTCCCCTGCTGTACACAACTTTTTCTATTTCGTCGCCACGCCCGACGGCAGCGGTGCCCACGTATTTGCCGCCACCTACGACGAGCACGTAGAGAATGTGCGCCGCTATCAGAACCGGTAATCTATACCAGCGCAAGATCGACGGTAACTGCTCACCCCCACCCAACCTCCCCCACTTTGGGGGAGGAGTCGATCCAGTTCCCTCCCTGGAATGGGGAGGTTGGGTGGGGTGGCTCAACAGGAAAGATCGACGACATACCCGTTCGTTCCTCGGCCAGACCCGTGAAACGTAAAACGTGAAGTGTCGTCACCTGATCTCACGTTTCACGTCTTCACGTCTTCACGCTTCTGCACGCAAATCGTGGCTTTGCCACCTTACGCCTTACGTATCCAGGCTGCAACAGGAGAAACTCAATGCGACTTGTACAATTTGTAACTGCCCCGGACCAGCGCCAGGTGGCTGTGGCAGAGGAGGGGCGGCTGCGTATCCTGGCCCGGACTGGTTCGGTGCGGGAATTGGCGCTGGAAGCCGGGCGCACCCAAAAGCCCTTGGCGGTGATTGCCCAGGAGCGTCTCTCTGCCCAGACCGTCAGCTACGACACAGTGGCCGCCCAGGGGCGTCTGTTGCCCCCATTGGACCACCCAGACCCGGCCCACTGCTTCGTCACCGGCACAGGGCTGGACCACCTGGGCAGCGCCCAGGCCCGGGACGCGATGCACGCCAAACTGGCCGCAGAGGCGGACAGTCTGACCGATTCTATGCGTATGTTTCAGTTGGGGCTGGAAGGTGGCAAGCCCGCCCCCGGCCAGGTGGGGGTGCAGCCCGAATGGTTCTACAAGGGCGATGGTTCGGTCGTGGCCAGGCCCGGCGCCGATCTGCTCTCTCCGCCCTGGGCGCTGGATGGGGGCGAGGAGCCGGAATTGGTGGGGCTGTATGTGATTGGGGAGGATGGGCAGGTGTTGCGGGTGGGCTTTGCCCTGGGCAACGAATTTTCGGATCACATTCTGGAGCGGCAGAACTATCTCTACCTGGCCCATTCCAAATTGCGGGCCTGCTCCTTTGGGCCAGAATTGCTGGTGGGCGAAGCGCCTGCCCACATTCAGGGCACATCCCGCATCCTGCGTGGGGGGCAGGAGTTGTGGTCTGCGCCCTTTCTGACCGGCGAGGCCAATATGACCCACACACTGGCGAATATCGAACATCACCACTTCAAATATCCTCTCTTCCGCCGACCGGGCGATGTCCACTGCCACTTCTTCGGCACAGCCACCCTCAGCTTTGCCGCGGGCATTACCACCCAGAACGGCGACATCTTCGAGATCAGCGCGCCGGGCTTTGGCCGTGCTTTGATCAACCGGCTGGTTGTCAGTCAGTCCCCGGATGATCTGGTCGCCATACGGACGCTCTGATGGACGAATTGACCCTGCTACATACGGATGTGATCGGCTGCCGCGCCTGTCCGCGGCTGGTGCAATGGCGGGAAGAGGTGGCCGCTACCAAACGCCGGGCCTATCTGGACTGGGATTATTGGGGCAAGCCCGTGCCCGGCTTTGGCGATCCGGGCGCGGGCTTGCTGTTGGTGGGGATGGCTCCGGGCGCGCACGGCGCCAACCGCACAGGCCGGATCTTCACGGGCGACGCGTCGGGCGATTTTCTCTTTCCCGCGCTATACCGGGCAGGTTTTGCCAGCCAACCAGACTCCACCCACGCGGGCGATGGGCTGGAATTGAACGGGTGTTACATTACCTGTGTAGCCCGCTGTGTGCCACCCCAGAACAGACCAGTGGCTGCTGAAATTGGGGCGTGCCGCCCCTTTCTGCAACGGGAGCTGGCCCTGCTGCCCAATCTGCGGGTGGTGATGGCTCTGGGCCGCATTGCTTTCGACGGCTATCTGGTCGGGCTGCGGGAGATGGGCCACGCCATCCCCCGGCTTTCTTTTGCCCACGGCGCGGCGCACCCCCTGCCCGACGGTCTGCCCACCCTTCTCTGTGCCTATCATCCCAGCCAGCAGAACACCCGCACGGGCCGTCTGACCGCGGCGATGATGGATGAAGTGCTGGCTATTGCCCGGCAATGTTTGGGCTGACAGGGTTACTGTACTGGTGTCTTGTCCTGCGTGAAATGACAGGTAGGGGCGGCAGACGATCGGGATAGGGGGAAGCCGTAAGTCTCCCCCCTATCCCGATTGCCTGCTGCAAAGCGTTGGCTACACCCCGCTGAAGGCAGAAAACCCCCCATCCACGGGGACGACAACGCCGGTGACAAAACGGGAGGCGTCGCTGGCCAGCCAGACTGCGGCACCCACCAATTCCTCCGGTTCGCCAAAACGGGCCATGGGCGTATGCTCCACAATCGTCTGACCCCGGGGGCTGGGCGTGCCGTCGGCGTTGAGCAGGAAGCCCCGGTTCTGGTCGCCGATAAAGAAGCCAGGGGCGATGGCGTTGACCCGCAGCCCTGCCCCATACTTCTGGGCAAAGTCCACGGCCAGCCAGCGGGTGAAGATGTCGATGGCTGATTTGGCCGCGCTGTAACCCAACACACGGGTCAGGGCGCGCTGGGAGGCCATCGACGAGATGTTGATAATCGATCCGATCTTCTGGGCCATCATCACTTCGCCAAAAATTTGGGTAGGCAGGACAGTGCCGTTAAAGTTGAGGGCCATCACCTGATTGACCGCGGATTCGGGCATATTGAAAAAGGTCACGTCGCCCACAATCGTAGAGCCGGGAATGTTGCCCCCCGCGCCGTTGACAAGAATATCCACGCGCCCCCATTTGTCCAGGACTCTTTGCCGGGCGCTCTGCAATTGGGTCTTGTCCAGCACATCCGCGGGCAGCCCGATGGCTACGCCACCTTTGCCGGCGATCTCGGCAGCCACCGCATCGGCCACCTCCTGCCGTCGCCCCAAAATGCCGACTTTGGCCCCTGCCCCAGCCAGCCCGTGGGCAATGGCCCCGCCCAGCACACCCGTGCCGCCGGTGACGATAGCTACTTTGCCCTCTAAAGAAAAGAGTGATTGGATATTCACGTAAACGCTCCTGTGACGGTGAAGGGATTCGACTGTGGCTTTTATCGTACTGATCAGCGAGATGATAAAACGTAGGTGCGGTTTGTAACCGCACTTCTCCGGGTGAAAGTGCGGTTACAAACCGCACCTATAGATTCCACGATCTTCTTGATCAGTACAGATTGTGGCTTTTAGACTGCTGTTTGCAACGCAGACCAGATGGAGAGAACAATCAGCGCCTGCCCCGGCCCATAGGTGAGCCAGACCCAATCGCCCAGCCAGGGAAAGCGGGTGTGATTGAAAAGTTCCAGGCCGAGGATAAGATCGCTGACGAAAAAGAGCAGGCCACCCCCGGCCAAGAGCGCAAAAAGAGGCAGTTGCAGGGCCAGACTCGCCCCCAAAAGTGCAGTTGACGCCAGAAGCAGGGTGTAGGGCAAGGCCGCCCAAATGAGAGGGGTGGGTTCTTTGCTACGCAAAAAAATTCTATAATACAGCCCCGTCGCCGCCACCAGCCCTGCAACGACCACCCACCAGATGACGGGACGATAGCCTATGATAGCGCTGATGTAGGCTATGTGACCGATACCAAAAGCGCTGATCCCGCCCAAGACCCGGTTGGGGGCAGGCAGGAGGCCGGCCATAAAGAGATCGCCCACAAAACCGAAGGTCATACCCACGGCAATCAGCCGGGTGAAGGCAACCGGGCCAGTGACCGGCGTCAGCAGAAAGCCATACCAGGCCAGCAGCACCAGCACAGCCGACGAAGCCATACGCGTCCAAAGAGGCATACGCCGATAGCGTTGCGCGTCTTTTCCCCAGAGCCAGCCGCCAAAAAGGAAGACGGCCCAGAGAATGACAAGCAGGAGAGCGATGAGGTCGAGTGCGGGCATGGGGAGTGGCAGGTGGCAGATGGAAAGTAGCAGGTGGCAGGTGATGCGCCGATCATTCACAATTCACAATTCGCTATCCACCATTCACTATTTCGTTTTCTTCACTCGGCCGCGTATCCTAATAGCTGCGGTTCGGCCCAGGCGGCCCAGTTCCAACGGTTATCACCCAGACTGTCGGTCATCAGTTGCACGACGACACTCTGACCGGAGAGATTGGGCAGATCGATCTGATAGCGTTCCCAGAGACAACTCTGTTTGGTCATACTCCACAGACGCATCCCATTCACATAGACCCGAAAGGCGCAAAGATTGTCGCCCACCATCAGCGCGCCGTCCCGGATGCCGATGGCAAATTGCATACGCAGCCGGTCGATGCCCACCGGCACATGAATCTCATATTCTACCACCGCGCTGCCCACCACAGGCGGGTGTTGCCAGAGGGCCAACTGTTGAATCATCCCCGAAGAGGCGACACCCACCTTCACTTCCATCAGGTCCGGCTCCCGGGTGGCTTCCTTGCGGGCTTCGGGGAAGGCGTCGAGCAGATCAAACTTCCAGACGATACGGAGACCGTCGTCATCGGCCTCCGTATCGTCCAGCAGACTGTGCCACAGCTCTTCCTGCCACTTCAGATAGCTGATATATTGGGAAAGCTGGAGCAGGGACTGTTCATTCAGGTCCCCAATACGGCGTACCACCGAATCGAGAAGCTCCTGGCGCGGGTCATAGTCCGGCATAGTTGCTCGCCTGGAGTGTACCGTTCATCATTGTTTCCCAACAATTGGCCGCGGTCGGGTTGCTGAGCAGAACCAACGCAATGTAGCTCGGCTCAAACGGCTTGCGGATCAGAGACATTTGGGCTTCTTCCAATAGTAGACTGCCCTTTTTGTGATTGCAGCGCTTGCAGGCTGTGGTCAGATTTTCCCAGCCGTGGCCGCCGCCCCGACTGCGCGGGACCACGTGGTCAACGGTCAGCTCGTAGCGCCCTGGCGTGTCGCCGCAATATTGACAGGCGTAAGCGTCGCGCAACATGACACCCGAACGGGTGGCTGGCACGGAGCGGTGGGGCAGACGCACATAGCGGGTGAGCCGAATCACCAGCGGTTCGGGGAAAGCCCGACTGGCGCTGGAGAGCATCCGCTCGGTGGCCTCCACCAATTCTGCCTTTTCGTGGAGCAGCAGAATGACGGCGCGGCGTACCGACACCAGACTGAGCGGTTCGAATGTAGCGTTGAGCACAAGCACTGACTTAGCCATTGGGACACCCTCTTGGGTCCCATGCCTCTCCAGCGGCTGGGACGCCTACACTATTGCCACATCGCGGGCACGAATCACGACCTCCATCAAAAAGAAGCAGACGATAGAAAACAGGACAGATTTCACATCCTCGTCTTCCAGTTTGCTCAGGTAAGCATAGGCTGTTGGCAGGGTGATCACCGCCACGGCCCCATAGAGAATGTGTACAAAGGCCCGGGGCAGGTTCTCCCCCAACCCCTGGCCGTAGAGAATCCAGCCCAGGGCAAACTGGGCCACCATCACAATTTCGGCCACCGCGGCCCCGCCATACCAGCTACCATCCAGGGGGCGGGAACGTAGACGAAAGAGAAAGGCCCAGACGCCCAGAATAATCATAAACAGGACGGTGCTCTGGGCAAGACCCGCGTGAATCGTTGTCAGCGACACGGAAAATACTCCAAAATGTGATGCGTGAGAAACTATACTTGACAAGGTGACAAAATGACCGGGTGACAAGGTGACAAAATGTCAGTTTATGCCCGTATCGAGTATAACGCATATGGGTTAGTCGCTCGGCCAACCATCTGAAACGTGAAACGTGAGGTACCGTCACCTACTCTCACGTCTTCACGTCTTCACGTCTCACGTCTTCACGTCTTCACGTCTCACGTCTTCACGTCTTCACGTCTCCGCACGCAAATCGTGGCTGCGCCACCTTATGTTTTACGTTTCGCGCTTTACAGCGCAACACCCATCTCGGCCAGGCGGGCGGCCATTGCCATCCCCAACGCCTGTAGACCGTTGGCCGGGCGCACCAGCACTTCAAAATCCACAATCTGGCCGGTATCGTTCCAGCGGATCAGATCGATCCCCTTTACCGACAGGTCGCCCACCTTTGCGCTGAATTCCAGGGCCCAATTGTTGCCGTCCACCCATTCCCGGTGATAGGCAAAGTCAGAAAATACGGTTGTTGCGGCCTGCAAAATGGCGGCAGCCGTTGCCTTCCCCTCTTTGGGCTTCCAGAAAAAGGGCGAACGAAAGTATACATCCGGGGCCAGAAGTCGGTCCAATCCGGCATAGTCCCGTTGAAACACAACCCGATGCCAGAGCGACAAACGCTCCTGCTGGCTATCCATTCCCATACTTACGCCCCTTTATGAACACTGAAATACTGCTTCAATACCTGGGTCACCACACCACCGATTTCGTAGGTGTGCCAGCCCGGACTGGCGGCCAGGGCATAAATCGTGCCGCCGATGACGTAGCTGTCCTGCTGCATGGCCTGGTCGTACCAGACCAGTTGCTCCACATACGCCCCCGGCCCCCACAGGCCATAGCCATTTTCGGCCCAGTAGGATTGAAAGTCGATCCAGCCTTTGGCCTCCAGAGGGCCGGGCCGGTCTGCCACCAGTCCATCCACCCCCAATTCGGTCATCACCAGGGGAATCACCAGCCCGGCAGGCCGCAGAATCTGGTTGTAGACCTGGCGATAACGCAAAGTCAGCCAGCCCGTGTCGCCTGCTGTGATCCCTGGGTAGCGTCCTGCCCCATCCCGGGTGCTCAGATGATAGATGGTGGGGGCGGAGTATTCGTGCAGCCCCAGCCAGCCATCGTACTGTTTGGCCGCATGCAGGGCGGGCAGAAAACGCTCCCACATATCCAAAGGCGGTTGGCCTGTGCCAAAATTGCCGATCACACTGCGGATGCCCCGTTCGCCCAACAGACGTACCCGCTCTGCCTCAAAATCGGCCAGCTTGGCCATCTCGTCGCTGTTGCCGGCCACCGGCTCGTTATAGGCTTCCCAGCCGTCGTAGCTCTCCCGGCGGCGTCCGTCATCCGCATAGACCAATACAGCGTTGACAAAATCTCGGGCTGCGCCCAAGGGGTCTATGGAATCCAGATGCAACTGGGGCAGATCGATGCGCCCGATCAGCTTTGTGCGGGGCGATGTATCTTTGATCTGCCGGGCAAAGTTCACATCCAATTCCAGCGTCTTGACGACTGCCACGCCGCCTGTGGCCAGCAATTCAAAAAGCTGGGGATCGTTGCGGGAGACAAACAGCCCTAATTTGCTGGGCGGTCCTGGCGGAAAGGGTGTGGCCACCGGCGTAGCCGTGGGCGGAAGCGCTGTGGCCTGGGCCACCTTCGGCGGCGTAGGCGTCAGCGTCGGTTCGACCCCAAGCGTCTGTGGCTGGGACTGAATCAGCGGCAGGTGTTGGTTGAACGTCCCACCGGTTGGTGTGCCCACAGGCGCAGCTGTCTGGTCAATATTGGGCACAGCAGTCTTTGTGGGCGTCGGCGTGGGATCGTCGGATCCGCAGCCCGCAGCCAACAGCCCTACACCGGCGGCCAGACCACCGAGGAAACGGCGGCGACTCCACCGAGGGAAAGTCTGCCCTTCGGTTGTCTCGTCTTGCTGGCTAGCGGTCGCCTCACTTGCCCCCAATATGTCCGCTCCCGTGAGCATTTTTGCCTTCAAACGAACGTCTTGCGTCTGTTTACCCATAGCTATACTATATCACTGAGTAGAAAGGGACTCAAATAAAAGGAGCTCCCTCCAAACGAGTCTGGCCTGCCGCAAGTTCCTGTTTGCGCTACAAAATTCATAGTTGCACCCATTCGTTGGGATCAGGTATAATTTGCACGCGCTACATTTTTTATACCGTCTTCGGTCTGTCCTCATCCGTGGGAGGCAGCCCACTGTAAGCGAGGAGAAACGCCATGCAGAAGTATATCGTGAGCATTGAATACTGCGTTCAATGAAACTACACCCCCCGCGCCGTCCGTGCGACGGCCGAAATGCTCGAAAGTTTTACACCGGTCATTGAGAGCGTCAAGCTGATCCCTTCCAGCGGTGGACGCTTTGAAGTGATGGCAAATGACAAACTGATCTACAGCAAAAAAGCTGAAGGACGCCACGCCGAAGAGGGCGAGGTTGTGCGGCGTTTTAGCGAAGCATTTGGCATCGAGGCCATGCCGAAGTAGGCCAGTCCAAAATCTGCACAACAAAGAGAGCGGATTTCGTCGACGAAATCCGCTCTCTTTGTTGGTAACTGTTCAGCCACCCCAGCCTACCCCTCCCCATTCCAGGGAGGGAACTGGAACGACTCCTTCCCCCAAATGGGGGCGGTTGGGAGGGGGTGAGCAGTTGCCTTTGTTGTGGCGTGCAAGCGCGGGAACTTCCGAAGGCTTTGGGGGATCTGTTCCGATGCCGGACAATTTTTAGCCATTCGTGAATAAAGTTTGCATTGACAGTTCTCCATACGACGGGTAGCGCTACGGGGGATGAAAAGCCCCCGGCACTTCACGAACTTCGTGGCCTGAATCGTCTTGCATAGACTCGCTTGGAGAGTAAGTGCCGGGGACTTTCTTCAGGGCAATTATCTATGGGTAATCACCACAGTTTCTCACCTTGTCAAGTAGATTTCCCTTTGCGCGGTGGATGCAGGAAGACCAGAATCAGCGCCATTGCCCCCAGCAGGCCGATGAACGACCAGAGCGCGGGAACGTATGACCCCAGAAAATCGTAGCTCAGCCCTAGTGGATAGGGGCCGAGAGCTGTGCCGCCCATTGTCCCCATCATCGTCAGGCCGCGGATGGCGCCCAGATGTTGCCGCCCGTAGTAGTGGGGCCAGAGGGAAGCATCCAACACCCGGAACGCGCCGCCGGCGAAGCCCATCAGCCCGGAAAAGAGGACTGTGTGCCAGGGCACAAACATCCACTGCACCACTAGCAGGGCGAGAACCAGCGCGCCGAGGGCCACTGTCATCAGCCGCCTCGGGGTGTACCAGTCCAGCAGTTTGCCGAAGAGCAGATTCCCACCTACCGTAAAGAGCGCCACCATCTGAAAAACGTGGATGACAGAGGCCCGCTCGAAGCCCCGTTGGGCAAAAAGCGAGACCTGATGGAAGACTACGCCGGCGGTGGTCATTGTGATAACCGAAATCGCCACAAAGAAGATCCAGAAGGCGGAGGTCTGGCGCGCCTCTTCCAGTGTCCAGTTTTCCTCGCGTGCCCCGGCCCGCTGCCGTTCCCTCTCCGCCGGACTGTCGCCGTCCGGGGTCAGTCCATAGCGTTCCGGCGCATCCCGAAAAAAGAGCCAGCCTACGGGAATCATCACCCCGACTGTCAACGCCGCGAAACCGACCCACGCGCCCCGCCAGCCCCACTGGGAGATCATCGATTCCCCCAACCAGGGATAGACAAGCAGGCCCATAGAGAGACTCTGCCCGGCGATGCCCATCGCAAAGCCCCGGCGACGGATAAACCACTGGGCAATGACGTTATTGCTGGCAATTTGCAGGGAGCCAAAGCCGAAGAAGCGCACAATCAGCAGCCCAATGAAAAGAGCAATTGGTCCCTGCACATTCACCAGCCACAAACAGCCCAGCCCCAGCCCCAGGCTGATCACAACCACCAGCCGCCGGGGACCAAACCGATCGACCAGCCGCCCGGCGATGGGCAGGAGCAGGGCCGCGCCCAAACTTGCCCCGCCATAGAGCAGAGAGACTGTTGAACGGGAGAGATTCAGATCGGCTACCCATAGGTCCAGAAAGAGGCTGACCGTAAAGCCCTGGCTGGGGCCCATCAGCAGCAGGCCGAGGGTGCCCGCGGCCAATACCACCCAGCCGTAGAAGAAAGGGGTGGCGTTGATGACACGGCTGGTGCGTGGTTCGACGGTTTGGTGCATGGGTAATCCTGGGGGTCAGTATTGCGTATTGCGTAAGGTGGCGCAGCGGCGATTTGTGTGCGGAAACGTGAAGACGTGAAACGTGAGGTGTCGTCACGTACTCTCACGTTTCACGTCTTCACGTTTCACGTCTTCACGTTTCACATCTTCACGTTTCACGTCTTCACGTTTCACATCTCTGAGCGAGCAATTTACCTTACGTACCGCTCCACCATCCCCCGCAGCACGGCCAGATTGTCCCACTCATCCTCGCCCCGGTAGAAGGGGGTGTCAAAGATCAGGGAAATTGGCCCGTCAAAGGCGGCCCCAGCCAGTATATCCAGACAACGGGAGAGCTCGGAGCGGTCAGGATGACCCTCTCCGTCGTAGAGGGCTTTGGCGTGGGCCGAAGCAGCCTGGGGCGCGATGGCTGCCAATTGCCTATATTTGTCCGCCCCTTTGAAGTTGCCAAAATCCGCGCAGGTTGCCACGGCCCCTTCGCACAACTCCAGAATGGCGAGAAGCTGGTCCGCCCGTTCTGCCGTGGCCCGGAAATTCTCGGTGATCACCTGCACGCCCTGCTCTTTGCCATAGGCGGCCAGATGACGCAGATTGGCTGCGCTGCGGCGCAGGATCGGGTGATCCCGCAGAACGCCCCCATTGGGTTCGACCGGGGCATACCCCGCGATGACCCGACTGTGGGACGCGCCAATGGCCCCGGCCACGTCCAGCCAGCCCCGAATCCAGGCCAGGTCCCGCTTCTGCAAGGCTGAATCGTCCTGGGTAATGTCCCCTGCATCGATGAGAAGGCTGAAAATTTCTATACCCGCGTCGCTGATCGCGCCGCGCAGTTCGGCCAGATAGCCAGCCTCTGTGCTGGGAAAGTGGAAGTGGCAGATTTCCAGCGTACCGATGCCCGCACCGGCCAAACGTTCAGGCAGTTCAAGCAGAGCGAGCGAAGCATCTGCCGCAGGCCCAGTCGCCGGCGGGCCGTCGGGTGTGCGGGTTGGCGGCCTGCCCAAAGAACGGTGCAGACTCCAGGAAGAGGTGGAAATGCGGGGCATTATTTTCTCCTTAAGTTTCCGTTGGATTGGTGAAGGGCCAGCCATCTCAGGCTTTCAGTGGATTTGAGTATAACAGAAGCGTGACGTATAAAGGGAACAGTTCTTCATACGACGGGTTGCGCCACAGTTGTACATGAGGGAACACACCCGTAATCAATGAAAATCAGAACGCAGATTGCGCAGATTCTGTGCTGCTCAAGAAGATCGTGGAATCTGTAGGTGCGGTTTGCAACCGCACTTCTCCGGGTGA
>JAHDWH010000190.1 GCA_023384455.1 Caldilineaceae bacterium
AACGGGAAACGGGAGATCGTTCGGACGATCTCCCGTTTCCCGTTTCACGTCTCTTTTTGAATACCCGCTTTTGTTGGACAAACCGGGCAAAAACGGCTATACTACAGAGAGAAAAAGAACTTGTGTTCGCATTTGCCGTCCGCATTCGCAATTCGCAATTCGCAATTCGCAATTCGCAATTCGTATTCAGGAGTCTCCTATGCCGGACTTCCGCGTCATCAGCGATTTCCAACCGACCGGTGACCAGCCCCAGGCCATTGCCAAGCTGGTCGACGGGGTGCAGAAAGACCTGCGCCATCAGGTGCTGCTGGGCGTCACCGGCTCTGGCAAGACCTACACAATGGCGAAGGTCATCGAGCAGGTGCAGAAACCCAGCCTGATTATCGCCCACAACAAAACCCTGGCTGCCCAGCTCTACAGCGAGATGCGGGAATTTTTGCCCAACAATGCGGTGGAATACTTCGTCTCCTACTACGACTATTACCAGCCCGAAGCCTACATTGCCCGCAGCGACACATTCATCGAGAAGGATTCCCAGATCAACGAAGAGATCGACCGGCTGCGGCTGGCGGCCACCAGCGCCCTCTTCAGCCGCCGGGATGTGGTAATTGTGGCGTCGGTCTCCTGCATCTACGGTCTGGGCAGCCCGGTGGACTACGGCCAGGTCGCCATCAAACTGAAGGTGGGGGAGATGACCCGGCGCAACCAACTCCTGCGCAATCTGGTCGAAATTCACTACGAACGCAACGACAATACTTTGCAGCGCTCCAAATTCCGGGTGCGGGGGGATGTACTGGAAGTCCAGCCCGCCTACAAAGACATCGCCTATCGCATCAGCTTCTGGGGCGACGAAATCGAGCGTATCACCGAAATCGACACACTGACCGGGGAGATGCTGGCCGATCACAGCGAAGTTGACATCTTCCCGGCCAAGCATTTTATCACCCCCAAAGACAAATTAGAGGAGGCCATCGAAGAGATCGAACAGGAGATGGAGGATCAGGTGGCGCTCTTCCGCGCCCAGGATAAGCTGCTGGAAGCGCAACGCATCGAACAGCGCACCCGCTACGATCTGGAGATGCTGCGGGAGATTGGCACGTGCAGCGGTGTGGAAAACTACAGCCGGCCCCTGGCCCGCCGACCCGCAGGCAGCCGCCCCTGGACGCTGCTGGACTATTTCCCGCCCGATTGGTTGGTCTTTATCGACGAGAGCCATATGAGTATCCCCCAATTCCGGGGGATGTTTGCCGGGGATCGCTCGCGCAAGACGGTGCTGGTGGAGCACGGCTTTCGACTGCCCAGCGCGCTGGACAACCGCCCCCTCACCTTTGACGAGTTCGAGGCGACCGTACACAACGCCATTTACATCAGCGCCACCCCCGGCCCCTACGAATTTGAGCACAGCCAGCAGACGGTGGAGCAGGTCATCCGTCCCACGGGTCTGCTCGACCCGATTGTCGAGGTGCGCCCCATCAAAGGCCAGATCGACGATCTGTTGAAGGAGGTAAAGATTCGGGTGGCAAAGGGCCAACGCGCTCTCATTACCACCCTTACCAAACGCATGTCCGAAGATCTCTCCGAATATCTGGCCGAGTTGGGCGTGAAGGTACAGTATTTACACAGCGACATCGAGACACTGGAACGGATCGAAATTCTGCGTGACCTGCGCCTGGGGGTCTACGATGCAGTGGTGGGGATCAATCTGCTGCGCGAAGGGCTGGACCTGCCCGAAGTTACCCTCGTCGCCATTCTGGACGCGGACAAAGAGGGCTTCCTGCGCTCCCAGTCCGCGCTGATCCAGACGATGGGCCGGGCTGCCCGCCATTTGGAAGGGCGGGCGATCCTCTACGCCGACAAAATGACCGCGGCGATGGAAGGAGCTATCGGCGAGACCAACCGGCGGCGGGAGATTCAGAAAGCCCACAACACAGCCCACGGCATCCAGCCCAAGAGTATTGTCAAGAGTGTGCGGGATTTGACCGACCGGGTGAAGGTGCTGGCTGAGGAGAAGGCCGAATATCGGGTCAACGGTGACGGGGAGCATCGATTCGATCCCGCATCCCTGCCCAAAGACGAACTGGCGAAGCTGATCCGCAGCATTGAAAAAGAGATGAAAGAGGCCGCGGCCCAACTCGACTTCGAGCGGGCGGCCACGTTGCGGGATCAATTGATTGAATTACGGCAGGTGGAGGTGGAGTTGCTGGGGGTCAAGCGGTAGGCAGAAGTTCGACTTTTTCCGAATAGTCGGACTTCTGCTTGGGTTTCACGGCTCAGCGGGACCCGGGCAATGTGAAGTGAAAGATCGTGCCTGTGCCGCGGTTGGCCTCGGCCCAGAGTTGACCGCCGTGCTTTTCCACCAGCCCTTTGGCCAGGGGCAGGCCCAGCCCAATGCCCCCCTGTACCCGGTTCAGGTGGCTGCCGATCTGGGAGAAGCGCTCAAAGACACCCTCCAACTGGTCCAGATCGATGCCAGTCCCCGTGTCCGCCACCGAAATCATCACATCGTTGCAACGGTCGCCCGGTGCTAGGCCATTGACCAGACTGGCCGGTCTGTTCTCTACCGAAATAGTGATTTGGCCGCCTTCCGGTGTAAACTTGACCGCGTTGTTGACCAGATTGCCCAGGATACGGTTGACTTCGATAGGATCGCAGGTGGCATAGAGCGGGCTGTCTGGCAAATGGCGACGGATGCTGATGCCTTTGTTGCGTGCCCACTCGCCATATTCCTCCACAACCGCGTGGATGATCTCCACCACATTTTTGCGCTCCAGCAGGAGTTGGGTGCGTCCGGTCTCCAAATTGTAGAGGGATGTAATGTTATTTACCATCCCGGTCAGCCGGGTGGTGGCCTGTTCGATCTGGGAAAGAAAGTCCATCACTTCGTGGCTGGTGGGGATATTGCAGTCGGGCAAAGAGCTGCGCAGGAGCATGGCATAGCCGCTGATCAGATTGAGCGGTGTACGCAGTTCGTGGCTGGCCAGGGCAATAAACTGGGACTTGCGCTGCTCCAGTTTTGTCATTTCGGCCAGGCTGGCCTGGCGCTCGGCCAAGAGCCGGGCATTTTGGATGGCGATAGCGGCCTGGCTGGCGAAAAGGGTCAGCAATTCCACATCGGCATCGTGGAAACCGTCGTCATAGCGTTGGTTGATCACTTCCAGCGCACCGATGGCTCTGTCACCTGCAATCATCGGCACAGCCAACAGCGACCGGGTCTTCATCTCGACTGTATTGCTTACGCCAGCGTAGAAGCGCGAGTCCGCCGCCACATCGTTGCTCAGGAGCGGCTCGCCTGTCACAGCCACCGCTCCGGCCATACTGCTGTGCAGGGGGACGACCAGTTGACGCAACATCTCCCGATCTGCCTCCGACAGCCCGTAGACCGAAGCAAAGCGCATTGTGTCGGTTTGGGGTTGGATGAGCAGAATGGAACTGGCCTGGGCGTTGGCTATTTTCGCTGCCGATTGGGCCACTTTACTCAACAGTGTAGAAAGGTCCAACTCTGCGCTCAGGTATTGGGCCAGCTCAATCTGGGCTGTGCGGGTTGTGATGACGAATTCATTCTGCAGGGCCGCGTCCAACTGGCGCACAAGTTGGGCCATCAGCTCCCCATCGGTCTCGTCGAAGTGGCTGCTGCTGTGGTGAACCAGATCCAGCAGGGCCATTATCTTGCCGTCCCGGTGGATAGGGACGATTAGGTGAGAGTTATCTGCCAGGAAGGTGATCTCCTGGCGGGTTGCCAGCTCTTCGATGACAGATTGGGGCAGGGGCTTGAGCTTCTCCGATGGCTCCCTGGCAGATTCGTTGTTAAAAATTTGATCGAGCCGGTAGTAGACCGACTCGCCCAGCCTTTCCGATGTGGCGCTGGCTCGTTGACGGTAGTACAGATAACCGACTTCCGCGCCGGATATTTGCATGGCCGTCAGGCCTGCTTCGTGGAATAGCTCGCTCTTTTGGCTATGCTGGCGCGAAGTAATAGAAAAATCGAGCAGCGCAGTGTAGGCAGCTTGTCGGCGGCTGGTGCGCTGAAGTGGATGTCCATTTTGCAGAATCGGTATCACAGCCGCTGGCTCTTGCATATGTGACCTATTCGCGCTCAGAATACGGGGTTCCAGTGCTGACGCACGGACATCCTCGGTGAGAGAGCCTGACCAAACGAATGATGAACGTAGAGACTCCAGGAATTGTACGATGACTCTGAACTCCCAATCTATCGGCAATGTAAGGGAAGTTAACATCACCGACGAAATGCAGGTGGCCTATCTCGACTACGCAATGAGCGTAATCGTGGCCCGTGCCCTGCCCGACGTGCGGGATGGGCTGAAACCTGTTCATCGCCGGATTCTGTATGCGATGCACGATTTGGGGTTGCACCCCACCACTTCTTATAAAAAGAGTGCCCGCATCGTCGGCGAAGTGTTGGGCAAGTATCACCCCCACAGCGACACGGCCGTCTACGATGCGATGGTGCGTCTGGCCCAGGACTTCAGTATGCGCTATCCGCTGGTGGACGGCCAGGGTAACTTTGGCTCCATCGACGGCGACAACGCCGCGGCCATGCGCTATACCGAAGCCCGGCTCTCCAAAATCAGCGATCTGGTCCTGGGCGATCTGGAAAAGGAGACCATCGACTGGACCGAGAACTTTGACAACACCCTGCGTGAACCCAGCGTATTGCCCTCGGCCCTGCCCAATCTGCTGGTCAACGGCTCCAGCGGCATCGCCGTGGGTATGGCTACCAGCATTCCTCCCCACAATCTGACGGAAATTATCAACGCCACTGTCTTTGTGATCGACAACTTCGTCCGGTCAGATGATATCAGCGTAGAGGAGTTGATGCGTTTCGTCAATGGTCCTGATTTCCCGACCGGCGGTATCATTTATCGTTACCGGGCGGGGAGCAAAGGCGAGGAGAACATCGACGCCATTGCCCAGGGCTACGCCACGGGCCGGGCCAGGCTGATTGTGCAGGCCAAAGCCCACTTCGAGGAGATGAGCCGCAGCCGCAGCCGGATTGTGGTGACCGAACTGCCCTATCAGACCAACAAAACAAACCTTCTGGAACGCATCGCTACCCTTGTGCGGGACAGTAAGCTGGAGGGTATCACCGACCTGCGGGATGAGAGCGACCGCACGGGAATGCGCATTGTCATCGAATTGACCCGCAACGTCGAGCCGAAGGTTGTGCTGGCCGATCTCTTCAAATATACCCCTATGCAGCAGACCTTTGGGATGTCGATGCTGGCGCTGGTCAACGACGAACCCCGCACCCTCAGTCTGAAAAGGATGCTCCAACTCTTTATCGAACATCGCCAGGTGATCGTGCGCCGCCGTTCGGAGTATGACCTGGCCCGGGCCCAGGCCAGAGCGCATATTGTGGAGGGGCTGCTGCGTGCCCTGGATATTCTGGATGAGGTGATCGACACCATCCGCCGCAGCCAGCGGGTGGAAACAGCCCGCAACAATCTGATGAACAACTTCAAGTTCAGCGAAGTCCAGGCCCAGGCCATTCTCGATATGCCGCTGAAGCGGCTGGCCGCGCTGGAACGCAAACGGCTGCAAGAGGAATTCGACGACCTGCAAAAATTGATTGATTATTTGCAGGACCTTCTGGCCCACCCGGAGAAGATTCTGGGTGTGATTCGCCAGGAACTGTTGGATCTTCGGGAGAAGCACGGGGATCGCCGCCGCTCCCAGATTGTGGAGCGCACAAAAGGCACCCTGACCACCACCGATCTGCTGCCCGACCAGAAGGTCTGGTTGTCCCTGGGCGCAAACGGCGATCTGCGTCGGCAGGCTTTTGCCGGGATCAGCACAACCAGCCTGCGCCAGGCCGGGGCCAACGCCGCCAATGGGCTTTTCACGGCCAACACCCGGGACCATCTCTATCTCTTTGCCGTGGATGGCCGCTGCCGCCGGATAGCCATCCACGAGATACCCCAGGACGAAGCCAAACACGTGGCCGATTTTACCGACCTGACCCGCCGGGACAGCATCGCCGCGGCGCTGACTTTGCCCCGTCTCTCCTCGGACGAAGCTACCGGTTTTCTCTTCCTCGTCACCATCGGCGGCAGTGTGAAGCGCGTCTCTCTCGCCGATTTTATAGCTGGCGCTGCCCAGGACCCGGATGTGATGCGGGTGGAGGGCAAGGACAAGCTGGGCTGGGTCTTCCAGACGCCGGGTGAGGGGGAGGTGATTCTGGTCACAGCCAGGGGTCAGTCCATCCGCTTCCGGGAGGAGGATGTGCGCAGTATGGGTCTGGCCGCGGGGGGCATTGGCGGGATGAAAGTGAAGAAGGGGGATCAGATTGTGGCCGCGGCTCTGGTGGACCCCAACGGCGAGCTGGTGACTGTCACCGCGGAGGGCTATACCAAACGGACCAGTCTGAGCGAGTATAGCGTGCAGGGGCGCAACGGCGGCGGTATTGTGGCCCACAAATTGACGGCCCGCACTGGCTTCATCACCGGCGCGACGGTACTCACCGCAGAAAGCGAATATGTGACATTTGTCACGGGCAAAGGTGTGGCAAAGCCCACCCCTGTTGCCGACATCCCCGCCAACGGGCGCAGCACCCAGGGGCTGCAAAGCGCCAAACCAGCCCAGGGCGATAAAATCGCCGGTGTACAGGTGGTCTCCCGCATCACCGATGCCCTGGAAGCGCTCTCTGCTCCACCAGCCACAGGGGAGAGCCAGCCAACCAAAGCCGCCAACGCTGAGTCTGCTCCGGCTAAAACCCCTGCCACCAAGCGCGCCCCCGTGTCCCGCGCCAGCCAAAGCAGCGCCGGTACAGCCAGAAAAACGACCCGCAAGGCGCAGCCAACTGCCTCTCCCAATGGCAGCGAGACAGGCGCTGCGCAAGAGACCCCTGCCGCTCAATCCGAAAGCCAAAGCAAATCCGTCCGCGCACAGCGCACAGCCCCGGTTGTAGAACAAAGCGCGCCGGCCAGCGCGCCCCGGCGTGCCCGCGGCTCTGCCCCGGCGGCCAATGGCAGAGGAACAGCAGAGCCAGCCAGACCGCCCGCCGCGCAAGAGACAACACCCTCCCCGCGCAGCCGCAAATCAGCGCCAGCGCCGGACACGGACGAACCCGTACAGGCATCCCTTCTGGGCGACGACCCAGCGCCCCCGCCCAAAAGCCGAGCCAAAGCCAGCCCCAGCAAAGTGGCGCGGGTGAGCAGCGTTACCCCAGGGCAGAAGAAGGGAAAATGAGGATTCGAGCGGAATCGTTACTGACTCAATGGGACTTTGTGTGGTTGGCAAGCCGAGACGAGATCAGCGCCGGTTGAGTAGGCTGGTGCTTTTTCCAGCCGTATCGAAACCCAGCGGGTTAACCCACGAAATTTGGTTGAGCCTCGCTACTTTTCATCCCACTCAGGAGAAAATCCAGTGACGAAACGCTTTGTCGATCTAACACTGACCGTCCGTTCCGGGATGCGCGGGGTTGCCATCGAACCCCACACCCGCCTTGTGCCCGACGGCTACAACACGACAAATCTGCATCTTTACAGCCATTCCGGCACGCATATGGACGCCCCTCTCCACTTTCTGGAAGGGGGCAGTACCATCGACCGCTGGCCCCTGGCCCAATTGGTCGGCCCGGCCCAGGTGATCGACCTCTCTTCGGTGGAGGCCCACGGCCTGCACACGGTGGAGGATCTGCTCCCCCACGCCGCCAAAATCACACCCGGCTGCCGTCTGCTCCTGCGCACGGATTGGTCGCTCCACGCGGATCTGCCCGACTATCGGCCCGATATGCCCCGCATCTCCGCGGCCCTGGCCCGCTGGCTGGTCGAACGTCAGGTAGCCCTGGTGGGCGTGGAGACCCCTTCCGTGGCCTCCCTGCGCCCGGAGAACAGAGCCGAATTGACCGAAGTTCACCAGACGATTCTGGGCGGTAATATCGTCATTGTGGAAAGTCTGACCAATTTGCGGGAATTGCGCCGGACGACGGTGGAGTTTATCGCCCTGCCCCTGAAGATCGACGGCGGTGATGGCTCGCCCGTGCGCGCCATCGCCGTTGAAGAGGAATAGCCTGCCTGTAACACAAGCTGTTAGCTTGTCTTCTGCGCAAGCTAACAGCTTGCGTTACAGGCGCACCTCCTGCATAGAAATCAGACTGGCCTCGATGTCCCGGTAGAAGTTGGGCAACTGTAGCCGCTGCGTCCCCCGCGTGCAGCCAACCCTCATAGACCAGCGATGACCCGTCCGTGGGGATGACTTCCACATTTTCCAAACCAGCCCCGGCCAGCTTTTTGGCCAGCCAAGCCGCGGCCTGGGCTACATCGCCCCTGTGCTGGGGCTGGGTGCTGACGCTGGGAATGCGCAGCCAGGTACACACCTCGTCCAGATGGCGCTGGCGGTTGGATGCGAGGTAACTGCTCACCCCCTCCCAACCTCCCCCATTTTGGGGGAGGCGTCGATCCACTTCCCTCCCTGGAATGGGGAGGGGTAGGGTGGGGTGGCTGAACAGGTACGATGCGAGATAGGCGGTGAGGTCAGAATCAGCCATTGGTGCTCCTTTTGGGGTATAATGGGATGGTGTGATGATGAGATAGCGTAAACTCAACCGGCTGCCCAGCAATAAATCGGCGTGGGACGAGGTCCTGCTCATCATCTCATCCTCCCGCCACCTCACAAGCCAAAGGAGTACGCCATGTCCAACATCTCTCTCAGCGCCGAACTCTACGAACGGGCCAAGTCCATCCAACCCAAAATTCAGGCCTGGCGGCGGGAGATTCATCGCCACCCGGAGCTGAGTTTTACCGAACACCGCACGTCCGGTCTGGTCAATGCCGAGATGATCAGTCTGGGCATTCAGACCGAAACCGAAGTCGCAAAGACGGGTGTTGTCGGCCATATTCAGGGTGGAGAGGGGCCGACGGTGGGTCTGCGCGCCGATATGGACGCGCTGCCCATCACCGAGGAGAACGGCTCAGAATTCGACAGCGGGCGGCCTGGGATTATGCACGCCTGCGGCCACGACGCCCATACGGCGATGCTTCTGGGCGCGGCTACGCTGCTCAAAGGGCTGGCGGATGAGGGGCGGCTGCCCGGTCGGGTGCGGCTGCTCTTTCAGCCCAGCGAAGAGGCGTCGGACAGCGAGGGCAAGTCCGGCGGGCTGCGGATGGTGGAGGAGGGAGTGCTGGAGGGGCTGGACGCGGTCTTCGGCATTCACGTAGACCCGACCAAAGATGTGGGGGTTGTGGCTACCCGGTCCGGCCCGTTGATGGCTGCCGCGGACGAGTTTGAACTGACTGTGCGGGGCAGTGGCGGCCACGCGGCCCGCCCCCAGGCCGCCAACGATCCGATTGTGCTGGCCGCCCACCTCATCCAGGCCATCCAGCAGGTGGTCAGCCGCCGCCTGGACCCGCTGGAGTCGGGCGTGATTACCGTCGGTCAGATTCACGGGGGGACAGTTAATAATGTCATCCCGGATACGGTCTATCTGAACGGGACGATCCGCTCCTTTACCCCGGCCACCCGCCAACTGCTGCACGACGAATTGCGCCGGGCCTGTGGGGTGGCCGAGGCGTTGGGCGGCAGCTTTGATCTGAAGATCAAATGGGGCTATCCGCCCACTGTGCTGGACCCGGAGGCGGTAGCGGTCTCCCTGGCCGCGGTGGGGGAGTTTTTGGGTGCGGAGAATGCGCAGACAGCTTCGCCGGTGATGGGCGCGGAGGATTTCAGTTATATGGCCCAGGCCGCGCCGGGCAGCTTCCTGCGTCTGGGCACGCATAACCCGGCCTGGCCCAAACGCTATTATGTCCACACCTCCACCTTTCGCATGGACGAGAGCGCCCTGGCAATCGGCGCGGCAGCCCTGGCCGCCTCCGCGGTCAAGTGGATGCAGGAGAAAGGGCTGATTTCCGCGGATATACTTGACCAGGTGACAAAATGACCGGGTGACAAGGTGACAGAATGTCAGTTTATGCCCGTGTCGGGTATAGAATTGAGAAAAAGCCGGCTTTTTCCATACTTTCCGCTCAATCCGCGTTCTATTCTCTGCTACTCCGGCAAGCTGCTAGAATGGGAGGGGTAGGGTGGGGTGGCCGAACAGTTACCTTTGCGGTTATAACGAAGGCAGGTTTCCGGTGAGACAGATTTGGAACAGTTGGTCGGGCGTAGTCGTCTTAGCAGTGCTGCTGCTGGCTGCCTGTGGTGGCGCGGACCCCCAGCCCCTCATCTTTGGCGGGCCAGCCTGGCGCAGCGGGGAGAACAGCCACTATCGGGTGACAGACCGCACGGGCAAGCTGGCGGGTACGGCGATGGTCAGTCTGATTGTGGGCGACGAGGAAAATCCCGACGGCTGGACTCTGCGCCGGGAGATCAGCGCCGGGCAGTTTGAGGTGGCGACGATTCTGATGACGGGCAAGGGCTATGGGCCGGTCAAAAGCTACCTCACCCGCACGGACGACGCCGGCACCCAGAAGGTGGAGGCAACGGTTGACCGGGCCCAGGTGGACATTGCCCTAACCGACCGGGCCGGGGCCACCACCTATCAGCGGGTCAGCGTGCCCAGCGACATCCGGGACGAGCGCACGCTGCTGACCCTCGCCCGTTCCCTGCCCCTGACCGAAGGCTACGCCACCCGCATCAACAGCTTTATGCCCATCGTCGGCACTGTGGAAACGGTGACGGTGGAGGTGCGCAAGCGGGAGCGGGTCACAGTCCCCGCAGGCGAGTACGACACCTGGCTGGTCGAGTTCAGCACCCCGGACCGCACCACCCAAGCCTGGATCGGCGTAGACCCACCCCATCCGGTGGTGAAACTCATCGACGCCCGCTCGAAGGGGCTGTTTGAGTTGACGGGGTTTACGGCAGGGGAGTGAGGTTGGGCATTCCAGTTTGTTTTTCGTCCTGGCGAAACGTGAAACGTGAAATGAGAGAGTACTGGCATTTCTCACGTTTCACTCCTCAAGTACAGGCATATTGGTTTCGAGGAGTGTTACTTATGGATCGCTTTTCCTGGATTGTCATCAGCGCCGTGGGGTTGCTGCTTGTGGCCGCGGTCGGCTTTGCCACCCTGGGGCCGAGCCAGGGCACAACCGCGGAGGAAGTCTATTTGGAGCAGGACACCCCGGAAGGGGTGGTCCACGACGCCTTTATCGCCTTTCTGCGCCGGGACACCGAGCGTATGAAAGGCTATTTTTCCAAGCGGGTACAGGATACCTTTGACCGGGATCAGCGCTGGCCCAATCTGGACTACTATCCCGACACCAACAGCCGTCGAATGCGGATTGAGAGTGTGGACCAGCCAAGCGAGAATCGGGCTACAGTTACGGTTGCTATTGATAATTATAGCCCCGGTGGTATCTTCAACCAGGGCAATGTCTGGACCAACCGTCAGCTCCTCACGCTGGTAAAGGAAGAGTCGGGCTGGAAGATCGATTCGGAGAACTTCTACTTCTATTGAACAGGAAGAATGGAACGCGGATTCGGGCGGATTGAGCGGATAGAAGCGGATTTTTCCTCCCATCCACTGAGCGCCGCGGTCTACTGAAGATGGACCGCAGACCGCAGACAGCAACAGAGACGACACAGGGGGGAGGCGGTCCGCTGTCTGCCGTCTACTGATTTTTTGGTCAGGAGTAGCTCTATGAATGCGAATCCAGCGATTGACACAGGACAGACGAACCGGCTGGCACTGATCCGGCGTCTCTATCTCTATGCAGTGATTGTAGCCAGCCTGTGGGTGATGCTGGCCTCCTTTGACGATCTGACCCGGGTGCTGACAGACGTAGCCTTTGGCGCAAAGGGGCTGGGCGTGGGGGGGAGCAGCTTTCTGCGCGATGCCATCGCCCGCAATGTGGGCGCACTGTTGGTGGCGACCCCTCTCTTTCTGGTCCACTGGCATCTGGTGCGGCGGACGCTTACCCTGGACGCGGAGCGGGTGTCGGCTATTCGCAAGCTGGCTCTCTACTTTCTCGTGTACTTTGCCACGGCCACCGCGGGGATATATCTCTACCAATGGCTCTATCAGGCCAGCGCCCTTTTGCTGGGCGTAGAGCGCACCGCGCTCAATCTGACCTCTGTGCCCGGTCACTGGCTCTACCGATTTGTGATGGTGATTGTCAGCGGTGGGCTGGCCTGGTTTCTGCTGCAACAGCTACGGGCCGATGGGGATGCCGGCCGCGAGACGGGCTGGGCGGGCACGATTCGACGCCTCTTTCAGACAGTGGCTGGCCTGAGTGGTTTCAGCGCAGCTCTCTTTGGCGGGGCCACGCTGTTGCAGACTCCCCTGCGTCTGGGGCTGGAGCAGTTGAGCGCCGAGCAACTCACTGTCGGCTCTCTGCTGGGGCAGTTGGCTGCCAGTGGGCTGGCGGCCCTGCTGGTGGGTCTGTTGGTCTGGCGGATCAACTGGCGGGTATGGGATGGGCTGATCGCGGCGCGCAGCGCTGAGGCGGCCACTGCCCTGCGCCGCTTCTATCTCTACGCCGCCACCCTCATCAGCGCTGGCGTGGCTGTGACACCCGGGGCTATGCTTCTCAGCGATATCCTGCGCCGTCTCTTTGGCTACCCCTCCGGCGCGCCCCTGGCCGATCTCTCCGCGCCGATTTCCCTGATTGTGCTGGGTGTTATCGCCTGGCGTTGGCATTGGGGACAGGTGCAGGCCGAGGCTGCCCGCTACGGCGACAGCCCGGAGAGTGCCAATATTCGCCGTCTCTACTTCTATCTGGTGGCGGCCATCGGGTTGGTCCTGCTCTGGATTGGTCTGGTAGACCTGCTGCGCCTGCTGCTGGATTCGCTCTTTGAGGGTGGCTGGGCCCTGGATGAGTTTCGGGCCAATCAGGCGGCCAACGGGCTGAGCCTGCTGGCTGTGGGCGCGCCGGTCTGGGTGATCCACTGGCGCAAAGTGCAGGGGGCCGCGGAGGGGGAGGGGGTAACGGCCCAGGCCGAGCGACGTTCCGGTCCCCGTCGTGCCTATCTATACGGGGTGGCCCTGGTGGGAGCGCTGCTCATCCTCTTCGATTTGGGATCGGTCATCTATCGGCTGATTCTGGGCCTGTTGGGGGAATGGAGCGGGGGCGCACCCATCTTTGATGCCCTGGCCCGCAGCGGTATGGGTGGGGTCTTCTGGGCGCTGCATCTGCTGGCTATTCGTACAGATAATCGGCTGACTGTGGGTGATCCGGCGTCTGTGGTGGAGGTAGCCCAAGAGCGGGCCGCGCTGGAGCAACGGATCGCAGCCCTGGAATCTGCCCTGGCCGAGGCCCGATCGACGCTGGCCGAATTGGATGGCTGACTTTGCCGTCAGCCAAAACCGGATTCCGTGTACTGATCAACAAGATGATAAAACGTAGGTGCGGTTTTTAAACCCACATTAACCCCGAGAAGTTGGGGTACCAAACGCACCAA
>JAHDWH010000191.1 GCA_023384455.1 Caldilineaceae bacterium
ATGCTTCGCTTCCCCTCGCTTGTCCATCTATCACGCTATCGTGCAGTCCTACCATGGATTGCCCCCATCAGTTTTATACAGCTTTGTTTGGAAGGATAGGAGTTACGAATGGCCGGACAAACTCTACCCCAAAATTTTGCCGGGAGCGCGACAGGTCGTCGCGAACGGAGCGGTTTTCTCACATCGAAGCAGTCCCAGGAACGCTTCACCGTCGTTGTTGTCACGGCGGTGGCCCTGCTGCTTTTGGTCGTGTTGCTTTTCCCAATCTTCTGGATGCTCTCCACATCGCTCAAAGGCCAGATCGAAGCGCTAAAGATGCCGCCCAACTGGATTCCGGTTGAAATTCAGTGGAATAACTATTACGACGCCCTGACTTTCAATCCCTTTGCCCAATACTTCGCCAATACCCTCTACTTTGCAGGAATGGTTGTGTTGGCCGAAGTGCTATCCAACTCTTTCATCGCCTTTGGCTTTGCCCGCCTGCGTGCGCCAGGACGCAACTTTCTCTTCGTCTTTGTGCTGGCTACGCTGATGATTCCCGGCGAAGTGACGCTGATTCCCCAGTACATCCTCTTTTCCAAATTGAAGTGGCTCAACTCCTTCAAACCGCTGATTATTCCGGCCTGGTTTGGCAGCGCCTATCTGATCTTTCTGCTGCGCCAATTTTATATGGGGTTGCCCAGAGAGTATGACGAAGCCGCGATTATGGAAGGCGCGTCCTATCTGGACATCTGGTCGCGCATTATTCTGCCCCTCTCCAAACCTGCTCTGGGCGCGGTGGCGATTATGTCCTTCATTTTCCATTGGAATACCTTCCAGGGGCCGCTGATCTATCTCAACGATAACAGCAAATATACGGTCTCGTTGGGACTCTCGATGTTTCGCGCCCCCTTTGGCGGCACTCCCTGGCACTGGTATATGGCTGCTTCGTTGACTGTAATTGCGCCCTGTATCATCGTTTTCTTTATCGCCCAACGCTACTTTATTCAGGGCATTGTGATCAGCGGTGTGAAAGGGTAGAAGAAGATGATGAGATAATGGGATGATGGCACTTTCGTTCGTCATCCCATTATCTCATCATCTTTTGTGCCACTCTGTATGTGTCTTCTCCCCTCACCCCTTTTGAGATCCCCGGTTTTCCCAAACCGTTTTGATCTGTTGCAGTCCATTTTGGTTCGGATTCCTAAAGGAGGAAGAAATGGTACGACAAAATCGCTTTTTGATTGTTGCAGTGCTGTTGGCTGCCCTGCTGGTCCTGGCGGCCTGCCCGGCCCCCGCGCCCAGCGGCGGGGAAGCGGCGGGCAGCCAGGCAGCCGGGGGCGGTGAGGCAGCCGCACCCGCCCAGCGGGAGATTGTCTGGATGACGCGCACGACGCCCACCGAAGTCAACTGGGAGCAGAATGTGGTGATCCCGGCCTTTGCCGAGGCACATCCAGAGATCAAAATCAATCACCTGATCGTCGAGCAGGACAACATCGCCGTCAAGCGCGAGGCGATGATCGCGGCGGGTGAACCCCTGCACGTCTGGTCCACCAACTGGGGTGGCGACGGCTTCGCCAGCGACCGCTTCCGCGGTCTGCTCACCGACCTCACCCCGCTCATCGAGCGCGACGGTGTGGATATGAGTGTCTTCATTCCCGAAGTGCTCGCTATCTACAACAACGAAGGCAAGCAGTGGGGTATTCCGTTCCTGACCACCGGCAGCTATCTCTTCTACAATATGGATATGTTTGACGCGGCTGGCATCGCCTATCCCCCCACGGACTGGGACGACGAGAGCTGGACTTGGGACGCGGCTCTGGAAATTGCCAAGCAGCTCACATCCAATGTGGAAAATCCCACGGAAGCCGTCTACGGCTGGGATGAGGGTATCTGGCCCCGAGAGGCGCTTGCCTGGCTCTTCGACGCCAATCCCTGGCCCGAAGGCTCGTTCGACACCGGCTTTGCCCAATCGGTTGACTTCACCAGCGACAACGCCATCAATGCCTATCAGAGCCGCCACGACCTGACCTATCTGCACAAAGTGGCCCCGGATGCCGCCGCGTCGGAAGGTTTGAGCGCTCTCGGCGGTATCTTTGAGAGTGGCCGCGTTGCCATGCGCACAACCGGCGGCTGGGGCTGGTGGGTCTACTCCAGCGTAACCCCGGACGTGGAAGGCGGTTTCTGCTGGGGCGTCGCACCCCTGCCCTATGGCGTGGCTGGCGCGCCCAAACGCTCTGTGATCTTCACCGACCCGTGGGTCATCACCCGGGGTTTGGAAGGCCAGGAACTGGAAGATGCCTGGACTTTCATCAAATTCCTGATGTCCGAGGATCAGGCCCGCTCCTATATGCAGGCCACCAACACACCGCCCACCCAGGGCAAGCTGTTGGAAGAGTGGTATCAGCAGTTCGGCTGTATGTCCCCCGAGGCCGTCAAGGAAGTCTATCAAGGCTCCTTCAAGCACGGCCTGGAATCGTCCAACCATCTGATCGTCCGTTTCGACGAACTGAATGGGACGTGGGATAACATTCTGGCCGAGCTGTGGAATGACCCGGCTGCCCGGGCCGCGGACATTCTGCCCCGGGTAGAAGAAGCCGTGAACGCCACGCTGCTGCGCATTGCCGAAGAAGAAAAGTGGGAATTCCAGTAAGTCGTTGAATCCTCGCTGAAGTAAAGTCGGGCGGAGTACCCAGGCCGCGGCCGCGGGTGCTCCGCCCGACCTTTTGCTGTCAATTCACTTTCTTCTCTAGCGCGAGGCGAAGAAGTTCGACTTTTCGGAAAAAGTCGAACTTCTTTTCGGCCTATGCCGCTTTCGCGAGAAGACACCAATCCACTACTGATTCCTGACAATGCGCCGTCTACCCATCCTCCTCCTCTTTTTCCTCTCCGGCCTCAGCGCTCTCATTTATCAGGTCAGTTGGGTACGCCAGGCCACCCTCGTTTTCGGGGTCAGCGTCTACGCCTACAGCGTTGTGTTGGCCGCGTTTATGGGGGGGACGGCTTTGGGCAGCGCGTGGATGGCGCGGCGGGCGGATCGACCCGGCTATGGGCTATCCGTCTATGCTGTTTTGCAAATCGGCATTGCCCTTTCCGGCGCGCTGATTCCCTTTGCCCTGCCCGGTCTGATGCCTCTCTACGCCTCGATTGCCCGCTCGCTACCCGCGGATTCCTGGCTGCTGATGGTTGTGCGTAGCCTCTTTTCTGCCCTGCTGCTCATCCCGCCCACCTTTTTGATGGGCGCCACCCTGCCGGTGATGGCCCGGGCTGTCGCCCGCCGTGCCGGTGGGGTGGGGAGCGCCGTGGGCCAACTCTACGCCGCCGAGACCCTGGGCGCGGCCATCGGCTGCGGGCTGGCCGGGCTATTCCTCCTGCGCATTCTGGGCACCCAGCAGACGGTCTTTGTGGCCGTGGGTATCAATCTCCTGGCCGCGGCTGGCGCGTGGTGGGTCAGTCCCAGGTGGCAAGTGGAAGGTGGCAAGTCGCAAGTGGCAGGTCGCAAGTCCCCAGTCCCCAATCCCCAGTCCCCAATCTCCAATCCCCAATCCCTCCTCCTCGCCGCCTACACCCTCTCCGGTTTCGTGGCGTTGGGGTATGAGGTGGTCTGGGCGCGCATTCTGGCCGTCTTTACCCTGGACGCGGTCTTTTCCTTCTCGATTATGCTTTCGACCTACCTGTTGGGGTTGACCCTGGGCGGCTGGATCGGCGCGGGGTGGATGCGGCGCAGACGGGCCCGGCTGGCCGATTTCGCCGGGCTGCAAATGGCCCTGGGGCTGGCCGGGCTGACCACCCTCTTCATCTTCAGCCGCTTCTCCGATTTTGCTCTGGAGGATGTCTTCGGCGTCTACTCCGTCAACAATCTGATTCTGTACGAATATCTGCTCGGCTTTCTGGCGCTGATTCTGCCCACAACACTGCTCGGCTTGCTCTTTCCCGTCGTGGTCAGCCTCTACACCGGCGAGGAAGCCGGCGCAGTGGGTCGTCAGGTCGGGCGTATCAGCGCCTGGAATACGGGCGGCGCGATTCTCGGCTCCCTGGCCGTCGGCTTCTGGCTGATTCCCTGGCTCGGTTTGCAGGCAACGCTGATCGCTCTGGGGCTGGTCAATCTGCTCATCGGCGGCGGGGCGTTTTGGCTGGCCGGGATGGGTCGGCGCAATTGGTGGCTGATTCCCGCGGCCAGCGGTCTGGTTGCCCTGCTGCTGATCCTTGCCCGCCCCTCCTCCCTCTATCTGGGCTTTCGCCAGGGACCCTCCGAGCATATGATTTATTACGGGGAAGGGGTGGGGTCCACCGTCGCCGTCTTTGAAGTCCCGGAGAACAATTTCAAAGTCTCCTTCGTCAATGGGCGCATCGAAGTGCCCACGGACGAAATCAGTATGCGCGCCTTTCGGATGTTGGGCCATCTGCCCGCGCTGCTGAAACCCGACGCCCAGCGGGCGCTGATGCTCAGCTTTGGCAACGGCATCGCCACCGGCTCTCTGGACACCCACGCCATCCCCGCCATCGACGCCGTAGACCTCTCCGCCGAGCAGATCAAAGCTGCCGAACTCTATTGGGAGGAGAATTACAACGTCCTGCGCAGCCCCCGTCTGCAACTCCACGTGGAGGACGGGCGCAACTTTCTGCTGCAAACTCCCCACCGCTACGACATCATTACCACCGACGCCACCCACCCCTCCAATACCAGTAGTTGGGCGCTCTTCACCCGTGAATTTTACGAAAGCGTGGCCGACCGGATGACCCCTGACGGGGTTTTTGTCCAGTGGATGCCCTTCCACAGTCTGCTGGAATCCGACTACAAAATAATTCTGCGCACCTTTGCCGTTGTCTTCCCCAACGCCACTCTCTGGTATACTGGGGGTAGCCATACCCTTCTGGTCGCCACGCCCCAGCCGATTAGCGAGGCTGACCTGGCCCGGATGATGCGGATGGTGGAGCAGAATCCCATCGCCCTGCGCGATTTGGAACGGGCCTCATTTGTGCGGGCCTATCTGGCAATGGAGACGGCCACCCTGCACGCCTACACCGGCGACGGCCCCCTCTCCACCGACGACGACGCCTTCTTTCTTCCCTTTGCCGACGATGTGGAGCAGATACGCCAACAGGTGATAGCTGCCCAATCGGCCCGCTAAGTAAACGTCAAGAAATAAGACGCCGGTTTGAGTCCGGGAATCGGCCAGACGATGGCGGGGAAGCCAAGAGATGTTGTGGCCGATTCCCGGAATCGCGTCTGCGAAATCCTTACGTTGTTTCTTGACAGTTACCAACCCCCACCCCAAGGAGAATGCAATGCTTAAGAATATACCCATCGGCTGCGGCCAGATCACCTGGCGCGGCTTGGATGAGAAGGCAGCCCTGGCCGACATCGCCGCGGCTGGCTACGCCGGCGCGCCTGCCGGCCCCAGCCGGGAACGCACGGCCCAGGAGACCCTCGCCCTCTACGAAAGTTACGGGCTGCGCCCCGCGCCCGGCTACTTTGCCGCGGATTTTTGGAAGGCCGACGAGGAGGCGGCCATTTTGGAGCGGGCGCGCCACTATGCGGCTGTCACTGCGGAACTGGGATTGACCGAAACGTATGTAGCGACCGGTGGCTTTGACCGGGATGTGATGGCCTCCGGGCGCACCCGGTCCGCGGCTTCCGGCCACGTCACCGCAGCAGACGGGCTGAGCGACGCTGACTTCGCACAGTTCGCCGCCACCCTCAATCGGGTGGGGCAGGTTATGTTGGAAGAGGGTGTCAAGAGTTGTTTTCACAACCATGTGGGCAGCGTCATTGAGACCGGCGAGGAGATGGATCGGCTGCTGGCCGCCACGGACCCGGAGGTGGTCTTTCTGGGGCCGGACACGGGTCATCTGGCCTGGGCCGGCGCCGATGTGGTGGACTTCTTCCGCCGCTACGCCAGCCGCATCAAAACCGCGCACGTCAAAGACATCGACGAGGCTGTGCGATTGGAAGGCGTGGCGAAGCAGTGGGACTACCGCACTTTCTCGGAGCACGGCATCTGGGCGGAGGTGGGGCACGGGGTCATCGACTTCCCCGCGGTCTTCCAGATTCTGGCCGATGCGGGCTTTGATGGCTGGATTATTGTAGAGACGGATGTAACCCAACTCGCGTCGCCCCTGGAGAGCGCACAGGTGAGCCGGGCCTATTTGCGGGGATTGGGGTTGTAGGCTGCGTTTGGCATCAGGCAAAGACCTCCACCTGTCGGGTTTCTACGGTCAGCGGATAACCTAACTCAGCACGCACTTCCAGACACAGTTGAAACGCTTCTTTGATGTTTTTCACTGCTTCTTCCCGTGTCGATCCCTGGCTGACACAGCCAGGGATCGATGGGCATTCAACAACCCAGACGCCATCCTCATCGCGGTCTACTGTTATGGTTAGCTTCATTTGTACCTTCTGTTTAGTTTCGAGTAGTCTGATCGCCACCGCGCATAAGCGACTGGAAATGTTCGGATAACTGCGGTTCACGGGCGGCTCGTAGGGCACGGCTGGCGTTTTTTATCTGTTCAACATCCGTTGTAGTACCTCCCGTTTCACACTGCGAGTCTATCATATCCGCAAACCAACCACAAGGAGAAATATCGTGACCCCCTATCGCGTAGGATTTATCGGCTGTGGCCGCCCCTGGAAAAGCGAGGGAGCGTCGGGCTTTGGAATGTCCAACGCCCACGCCGACGGTTATAACGCGTCGCCCGACGCCAAAATTGTGGCCCTGGCCGACATTGTGGAGGAGAATGCCCGGGCCTTTCAGGCGCGCAACGGCGGCGATGAAATTTACACCGATTATCACGAAATGTTGGCGAAGGCGAAGTTGGACATTGTGAGCATCAGCACCTGGCCCCATCTCCACGCGCCGATGGTACTGGACTGCGCGCGGGCCGGGGTGAAGGCTATCCACTGCGAGAAGCCCATGGGGATTGCCTACGGCGAATGTGTGGAGATGGTGCGGGTCTGCCAGGAGAAGGGCGTGCAGCTCACCTTCAACCACCAGCGGCGCTTCGGCACACCCTTTCAAAAGGCCCGCCAACTGTTGCGGGAAGGGGCCATCGGCGAATTGCAGCAGATGCAGAGCTATTGCCCCAACCTCTACGACTGGGGCACCCACTGGTTCGATATGCTCTTTTTCTACAACGACGAAACCCCCGCCGAGTGGGTCATCGGCCAGTTCGACATCCGGGGCAGCCACCGGGTCTTTGGCGCGCTGATCGAAGGCCACGGCCTCAGCCACATCCACTTTGCCAACGGCGTGCAGGGAATGCTCATCACCGGCCAGGGCGCGGGCAAGCAGATGGTCAACCGGCTGCTGGGCAGCGAAGGGATGATCGAAGTGGGCTACAGCCAGGAGATTCCCCTGCGGATATGGGGCAAAGGCCAGAGCGGGTGGACGACGATTGAGACCGGCGGCGAGGGCATCCACGGCGACCAGAATGTGAAGCGGGGCGTGCTGGAGCTGATCGACGCGCTCAAAACCGGGCGGGAGCCAGAACTGGCCGGTCGCCGGGCCCTGCAAGCCACGGAAGTGATCTTCGCCTCCTACGAATCCAGCCGCCGCCGGGGTCGGGTGGATCTGCCGATGACGATAACGGATCATCCGATGGTGGCGATGGTGGCAGCGGGTGTGATGATCGAAGAGAAGGGGTGACGACAGGAAGGGATATCGTCAAAGGATGAATGAAACGTGAGACGTGAGATCGGAGGGCGATCTCACGTCTCACGTTTCACATATCACTCCCCCAGCCGCCTGATTGCCCCCCGAAAGATTTTCGTCCGTTCGTCCTGGGGATTATCGAATAGCTGGTCCGGTGGGCCACTTTCGATGATGCGTCCGTCGTTCATAAAGAGGATGCGATGGGCAAAGCGCCGGGCAAAACCCATCTCGTGGGTGACGGTCAGCATCGTCATCCCCTCCTCCACCAACTGCTGCATCACCCCCAACACTTCGCCGATCAGCTCCGGGTCCAGGGCAGAGGTCGGCTCGTCAAAGAGCATCACCTTTGGCTGCATAGCCAGGGCCCGGGCAATCGCCACCCGCTGCTGCTGGCCGCCGGAGAGCCGGGAGGGATAGGCGTCCTGTTTGTAGCCCAGCCCCACTTTTTCCAGAAAATGTGCGCCGATATCCGTGGCCTCGGCCACCGACATCCCCTTGACCGTGACCGGCCCTTCGATGACGTTGCCCAGGGCGGTCATATGGGGAAAGAGATTGAAGGACTGGAAGACCATCCCGGTCTCCAGACGCAGATCGTGAATCTTCTGTTTGTAGGCCCGCCCGGAACCCACGGCCTCCACCTGCACACCGTTGACGGTTATTGTCCCGATGTCGGGCTGCTCCAGGAAGTTGATGCAGCGCAGCAGCGTACTCTTGCCCGATCCGCTGGGACCGATGATGCAGATGACTTCTGCCGGGGCCACCTCGAAGGAGATGTCTTTGAGCACGTGGAGAGCGTCGAAGTATTTGTTCAGTCCGTTGACTTCTACGATAGCTGTCATGCGGAGCGCACCCCCCGGGCGAGTCGTTCTTCGATGTTGGCCTGTACAATGGAGAATAGTATCGTAATAATCCAGTAAAATACTGCGGCAATGAGCAGAGCTTCCAGGCTGCGGAAACTCGCGCGCCCCTGTTTTTGTGCCCGCCAGAGTATCTCCCACACAAAACCGGTCACGGAGATCAGCGACGTATCTTTGAGCATCGCGATAAACTGATTACCGATGGGGGGGATGACCAGCCGCAACGCCTGGGGCAGAACAATGCGCCGCATAATTTGGCCTTGTGTCATCCCAATCGCCAGGGCCGCCTCCCGTTGGCCGATGTCCACGGCTTGGATGCCCGCCCGCATAATTTCTGTGTTGTAAGCGCCGTAGTTCAGCCCCAACGCCAACACCCCCGCCCACAGCCCGGTCAGGCGGATGCCCAACTGGGGCAGGGCCAGGAAGAAAAAGATGATTTGCAGGAGCAGGGGCGTGCCCCGGATCAGGGAAATATAGAAAGTAGCCAGGGCATAGGCCGGGGGATATTTGGAGAGCCGTCCCAGCGCGCCCAGCAGAGAGAGGACCGTTGCCAGGGCAATCGACAGGACAGAGAGCAGAATCGTCAGCCAGATGCCGTTGAAGATGAAATACCAGTTTTCGGCGATAAAGGCCGTGTCCAGGCTGATGGTGGAAAATTGCAGCCCAAAGAGGTTGAATTTTATCCCGCTGAAGGCGTAGATGAGCAGGAGAAACAACACTCCGTAGGAGAGGTTGACGCCCAGGCTGAAGCGTTGCTCCCGTCGCCGTTTCAGAGAGCGTATCTGGTCTGCCTGGGATTGGTTTTCTGCTGTTGTCATTGGCCTATATCCTCTCCTGTTCAATAACGCTGGTCAGGTGCGCTACCGAGCGTAGCCTGCTCCCGCTGGTTCGGTTTCTTACTCAGCTAGCCTTTTGGTGAAGTACATGCAACCACCCCATTGATCTGGGTGGACTCCCGTCCCGTCTGCAACATATCCTAGATTTGGATATAGGCTCTGGGCTATAGCGTAATCAGGCGTAACTCCAACACCGATGCCAACCACCCGCCGTCTCGTTTTGCCGATAAGCTCTTCCGCTGCTTGAATCATCCGCGTCCCGATTCCGTTCCTGCGCAAGTGCGACACGGTGTTCATGTCGTTAATCTCTGGGATTCCCTGCTGTTTGAACGGCTCATAGTCTGGTTCCCATATCACATTTGTGTAACCAACTACCCTTTCGCCAAGAACTGCGACAAGCGTGACTCGTTTACCATCCACGTTTTCTTTCCAATATTCCTCGTATTGCGCTTGCGTTTTGCTCATATGCGCGAACGCCTCCGCAAGCGTAGAAGGATCATCTGCGCGCATCCGCCGGATATGAAACTGTTGGAAGTCGATCATCGGTTGCCTATCCTTCTCCTGAGATAAAATTGACGCAACCTCCACCTTCCCAAGCTTTTTCCCATCCCGGAAATTAGGGAGCCGCCTTCTGCGCTAGTCTATGTTCGAACCTACGACCTCTTCTCAAAGTGGACCGAGTGAAGGCAGAATACCAGATTTCATAGCGTCTCTCTGAGGATCGGTCTTGTCAAGCAGGTCGGCCCGCCACCCCCGGCGATGCAGAGATGCTGGCCGGGGAAGGTGCGCACCCGCACCCCCGCCTCTTTCAGCCTGCTTTGGGTAACGGGATTGCCCTCGATCATCACACACTCCCCCGGCGACAGGGCCAGCACATTGCAGGCGAAGGAGTCGTACTCCTCATCCGGCACTTCGATCAGCCGCCAGCCCCGTTCCAGCAGCAGTTGACGAAAGGGCACGGGCATCATCCGCGAGTAGACGACCGCCGTCTTCTCGTCCACCGGGCTGATGAACGAGAGCAGATGCAGACAGTCCACCGGCCCGGTCCAGTGGGGCAGGGGGACGGAAATTACTTCGTCCACGTCATCGCCCAGAAGTGCGGTCAACTGGCGGATGCCCTCCCCGTTAGTCCGATAGCCCTGGCCCACGGCAACGGTCCGCTCGTCCAGCCAGCAGACATCGCCCCCCTCCACTGTTCCCGGCGGCTCGATGCGCCCGACAGTCGGCACACCCGCGGCCTGCAAATAGGCGGCGAAAGCGTCCGGCTCGCCTGCGCGTGCCGCCTTGCCCATTGTACACAAAATCGCGCCCCGGTTGCTCACCACCAGCGGGTCGTGGGTGTAAATGGAATCCAGCCCCGTCCCCGGGTGGCCGGGCAAAAAGCCGATCTCCGCGCCGGACCCCTCCACCAATCCCAATAGGGCATCGAATTCCCGGCACACCCGGTCATACTCCGTCCGGTACAGATAGGCCAACCCCTGCCACTGGCTGTCAATCGCCGCCTGATTCCTGTGGGAATCCTGGGGACGCTTCATCACCACAAATTTCAATTCGTCGATCATCGACTGGGAGCCGACAGTACGCATAATTAACTCCGTATGACTAGCCCCGGTTGAATAGGCTGGGGCTGTTTTCAGCCGTATCGAAACCTGTCATCCAAACCCCTACGATTATGCCAGACTGATGGCCGTGAAGGAGAGAGGCGGCAGGCTGAGGGCGATTTTTCCGTCCTGAATAGATGGGTTCACCACTTTTTTAGCCGTGAGCAGATTGGGCTGCTCCCAGCTATTGGCGGCTTTGGGGTCTGTACCGGAAAGCTGCCAGGTTTCCGTTACCTGTGCCGGTGCGCCGCCCTGCCAGACCAGTTCGGTCTGGACCGCGTCGGTCTGGCTGCGGTTGACGACGAAAAGGGCCTGGCTGCCGCTGGCTTCGTCGTAGCTGGCGGAGACGTCCAGGTGGTGTACGTCGCCGTAGCGGGCGGTTTCGTGGCGGGGGGACTGAACCAGCAGGTCCAGCGCCTTGCCCTTTGCCAGATTGCTCATCAGTTGGAAGGGATAGAAGGAGACCTGTTTGAGCAGCCCATCCTTGCGGGTGTGCAGCCAGGAGATGATATTGACCACCTGGGCCACACAGGCCACCTTCAGCACATCCGACTTGCGCAGGAAGACATTTAGCCACTGGGCCACCAGCAGGGCGTCTTCCAAATTGTAAATTTCCTCGCTCAGATGGGGCGCTTCGCTCCAGTTGCCCCGCCCCGACCGGTCTTTGTACCAGACCTGCCATTCGTCCCAGGAGAGGTATACGTCGTGCTGGCTGCGCCGTTTGGCTTTGGCGTAGCGCAGAGTGGCGGCGACGGTATCCACATAATTTTCCAGATCGATGGGCAGGGCCAGATAGCTGGCCGTGTCGTTTTCGTGATTCTGGGCGTAGTAGTGGATGGAGTGGTAATCCACCTTCTCCCAGGCGATCTCCAGCGCGGTGCGATCCCATTCGGGATAGGTGGGCATCCGGTCGTTGGACGAGCCGCAGAGAACGGTTTTGATGGAGGGGTCCTGCCACTTCATCATTTTGGCCGCTTCCAACGCCTTCAGGCCATAGGCTTCGGCTTCCAAATGGCCGATCTGCCAGGGACCGTCCATTTCGTTGCCCACACACCAGTACTCGACCCCGTGGGGGTCCCGGTAGCCGTGGCTGGCGCGCAGGTCGGCCCAGTAGGTGCCGGTGGGGGCGTTACAATACTCCACCAGATTGCCCGCACTTTCAATCGTGCCCGTGCCCATATTTACACCCAGCATCGGCGCGGTGTTGATGGCCCGGCAGAAGTCGATGAATTCGTTGGTGCCGAACTGATTGGTCTCAATTGACTGCCAAGCCAATTCGCGACGGCGGGGACGGTCGGCTTTGGGGCCAACCCCGTCCAGCCAGTTGTAGCCGCTGAGAAAGTTGCCGCCGGGGTAGCGCATGACGGTGTAACTCTGCTCGCGCAGGGCGTCCATCACATCCGTGCGCAAACCGTTGCTGTCGGAGAGAGGGGAATCGGGATCGTAAATGCCTTCGTAGACACAGCGGCCCATGTGCTCGACAAAGCCGCCAAAGAGCAGGGGGGAGATGTCGGCGATGGTGCGGTGGGTATCGATGAAAATTTTTGCAGATAGGGTGGACATCGAAGCTCCTGGGGTGGGTTGGGGCTTGTATCAGATAAACGTTGCAATATCAGACAGTGGCTTCTTCGTGATGACTGGAACCTGGGCGCCGTCCGCGGGGTAGCCGACCACCAACAGCAGGAAGGGACGCTCGTGGCTGGGGCGGTGCAGGATTTCGGTGAGGAAGCGCATAGGGCTGGGGGTGTGGGTGAGGCAGGCCAGCCCCGCGTTGTGCAGGGCCGCGATGAGAAAACCTGTGGCAATACCTACGGATTCGTTGACGTAGTAGTGGAGATGCTTCTTCCCCTCCTCATCCAGCCGATAGCTCTGGGAAAAGATGGCGATGAGACAGGGCGCGATCTCCAGAAAGGGTTTGTTGGCGTCGGTGCCCAGGGGCGCCAAATCGTTGAGCCACTCCTCCGATGCCCGCTGGCTGTAGAAGGCCCGCTCCTCCTCCTCGGCGGCCTCCCGGATGCGCTGCTTCACCGTCGGGTCTGTCACCACCGCAAAGTGCCAGGGCTGCCTATTGGCCCCACTGGGCGCTGTGCCCGCGGCACGCAGACAGTTTTCGATCACATCCATCGGCACGGCCCGGTCGGAGAAGTCACGCACGGAGCGGCGGGCGCGTAGCTGCTGGTAGAATGCGGCTGCCCGGTCCTGCATTTCGACCTCAGGAAGCGTTTGGAAATGGAGGGGGGCAAAAGAGCCAGCCGTAGCCATTGACATATCCTCAGTGAATAGTGATAGGAAACAGGGGGGAAAACAGACGGCAATCACTACGATTATACGTCTATACGTCCATACGTCCACAAATCCATAAGTAACTGCGCACCCCCACCCAACCTCCCCCACTGTGGGGGAGGAGTCGATCCAGTTCCC
>JAHDWH010000192.1 GCA_023384455.1 Caldilineaceae bacterium
GTCAATCCGTCCTTTCAGCGTCATCCGCGGCCAATTTTCAGAGCAGGGCCGCCCGCCCCCGGTTATAAAGGTCCTGCCTTTGCGCTCTGTCTGCTCCTTTTTGTGCTGACAGGCTGCGCGGCTGCTCTGCCCGATCTGCCCTTTTTGGGGCCACAACCCACACCCACGCCCCCCTACCGTACAGTCACCGCACTGCTGCCGGACGAGCCAATCGTCGAGCGCATCCGCCGGTATGACCGGGAGCGGCTGGACCTGCTGGTGGATATGCGGGTGGAGGCGGTCTACGGCGCTGCTCTGCGGGCGGCGTTGGAAAGCGACAGTCCACCGGATTTGGTGGTGGTGGACAGCTTCGCCTTCCCGGATTTGGCAGCGGCGGGGTTGCTTCTGCCCGCAGGCGAACGGCTCGGCCCGGCAGAGGATTTCTATCCGCTGCTGGTCGACGCTTTTGTGTGGAAGGGCGAACGCTACTGCTTGCCCAGAGAAGTGCGCAGCCTGGCACTGGTCTACAATCAGGCCCAGTTTGCCAAAGCCGAGTTGTCTCCGCCCCGCTCCTGGGCCGAAATGCGCACAGCCGCCGAAGTCGTCACCGACCTGAACACCGGCAGCTTTGGGCTGATTCTCTCGCCAGACCTCTCCCGCTGGCTGCCCTTTCTCTACCAGGCCGGGGGCGGGGTGGTGGATGCAACCGGGCGGGTGGTCATCGACAGCCTGGCCGGGGCCGCGGCCATCGACTTTCCGCTGACGACCTTTCGGGACAACTTCGCGGGCCAGCCCGCCGAGTCCAACAGCAGTTGGGCCGGGGAGGTGCTGGGCAAGGGCAAAGGGGGGATGGCGTTTGAGGGCAATTGGATTGTGCCCTATCTGGCCGCGGAGTTCCCCGACTTTGCCTACGGCGTCGCCCCTATGCCCAGCGGACCCGGCGGGCGGGGCACAGTCGCCTTCAGCAGTTGCTACGCAGTCTCGGCCGGCAGCGTCAACCCGGACGACGCCTTCGCCCTGGCCGCCTGGCTGACCTCACCGGAGGTACAGCGGGCGTGGCCCTCCGACGGCGCGTGGATGCCCACCCGTCTCAGCCTGCGGGACGAATGGCTGGCCGCTTTCCCCGCCCTGGCCCCTTTCCTCACCGGTCTGGACGAGGCGCGGGTCTGGCAGTTCCCGCCGGGCTACGGCCGCTTTCTGGAAAGCTTCAACCGGTCAATACTCACCCTCCTGGCCGCGGAGATGGAGGCAGAGGACTTTTTGGAACAGATGCAGAGAATTGCAGAAGGGATTGGAGAGTAGACAGCAGAATTCCAGCAATTCTTTGTAGCGGAAACGTGAAGCCGGAAACGTGAAGCCGGAAACGTGAAACGTGAGATCGCCCGACGTAAACTCACGTTTCACGTTTCACGCTTCGCAAGACAACCGTCACCTGAAGGCACAACACCCAATGACCTCTCAGCTTTTCGACATCACCCGACCCATCACCCCCGCCCTGGCTGTCTGGCCCGGCGACACGCCCTATTCCACCGAATATCTGCTGCGAATGGACGCGGGGGGTTCGGTCAACCTCTCGACAATCACTTTCAGCGGCCACTGTGGAACCCACGCCGACGCCCATTTCCACTACGACCCAAAGGGCGAGCGGCTGGCCGAAATGTCGTTGGACGCCTACCTCGGCCCGGCGACGGTCATCGATCTGCGGGAATCCCTGCCCGACGGTGGTGCGATTCTGCCGGAACATTTGGCGGCGGTTGACCTGACGCGGGTGCGTCGTCTGCTGGTCAAAAGCAAAGCCAGCGCTGTGCCCGACGACCGCTGGGATGAGCAGTTTGTCTATCTCGCACCCGAAACAGCCCAACTGCTGGTGGACATCGGCCTGCGGCTTTTCGGCACAGATGCGCCGTCGGTAGACCCCCAAGAGAGCAAAACCCTCACTGCCCACAAAACCCTGCGCATGGGCAATATCTCGATTCTGGAGATTCTGCAATTGCGGGATGTGGAGCCGGGGGAATACGAACTGATCGCCCTGCCGTTGAAGACGGACAACGACGGCGCGCCTGTGCGGGCAGTGCTGAGAAGGGATGATGAGATGATGGGCTGATGGAGTGGTATTGCTCAGGTGCGACGCACTCGCCAGGAGAGGTCGCACCCGCAAAATAGCTGCGGCGAGTGCGTCGCACCGAAAGCCGGTGTAGTTACCCTTCATCTCATCATCCCAATCCAAAGGAGACATCGACTTGAGCAACCAACCATTTACCGGCAAAATCGCCCTCATCACCGGCGCGGGTTCTGGCATTGGGCGGGCGACCGCGCTGGCTTTTGCCGCGGCGGGCGCATCGGTTGTGGTGTCGGATGTGGTTGAGACGGGCGGGCAGGAGACAGTTGGGCTGGTCAGCGAGGCGGGGGGCGAAGCGCTGTTCATCGGCGCGGATGTTTCCCAGCCGGATGAAGTGGCCGCGCTGGTGGCGGAAAGCGTGCGCCATTTTGGGCGGTTGGACGTCGCCGTCAACAACGCGGGCATCGGCGGCGCGTGGGCGCGCACCGTCGACTATCCCTTGGACGACTGGGCGCGAGTAATTGCGGTCAATCTGAGCGGCGTCTTCTACTGTATGCAGCAGGAGTTGCGTCAGATGCTGGCCCAAAACGGGGGCGCGATTGTGAATGTGGCGTCGATTGCAGGCCAGCGTGCCCTGGCGAATGCGCCGGCCTACACTGCCAGTAAGCACGGGGTCATCGGCCTCACCCGCACCGCAGCCCAGGAGTACGCCCGGCAGAAAATCCGGGTCAATGCGGTCTGCCCGGTCTTCACCCGCACGCCGCTTTTTCAGGGGATGATTGAAGGCAATGACCAGCTAGCCGAACGACTGGTGCAGAATATCCCGGCCCGGCGCTTTGGCGAACCGGAAGAGGTCGCCGACGCCATTCTCTGGCTCTGCTCGGAAGGAGCGGGTTTTGTCACCGGGCAGGCGCTGAATGTGGATGGCGGGTTGACGGCGTAAACGCGGGTTGATTGGTTGATTAGTTCATTGGTTGATTGGTTGATTGGTTGACTGGTTCGCTTGTGAGTCGCCAATCAGCTAATCAACCAATCAACCAATCAACTACCTACGGAGGATAAAATGTCCTATCAGCTTGCTCTCGCCGATCTCCAGTCCAAAGTCGGCACAGAAACCCACGTGGGCGAGTGGCTGACGATTGATCAGGCGCGTATCAACGCCTTTGCCGCGGCGACGCTGGACAACCAGTGGATTCACATCGACCCGGAGCGGGCCGAGCGGGAGTCGCCCTTTGGCGGGCCGGTGGCCCACGGCTATCTCACCCTCTCCCTTCTGCCCCACCTGGCGGGCCGGGTGAACGCGGAGAAGCCGCCCTATCCCGGCATTAAATTGTCGGTGAATTACGGGCTGAACCGGGTGCGCTTTCCCCATCCGGTGGTGGCGGGCAGCCGGGTGCGCGCCCGCACGGAGCTGGTGAGTGTGGAAGAAGTGGCGGGCGATGGGCTGCAACTGGTGAGCAAAGTGACCATCGAAATCGACGGCGCGACGAAACCGGCCTGTGTGGCAGAGACGGTTTCGCGGATGTATTTTTAGGTGCGAATTGCGAATTGCGAATTGCGAAGCAGTGGCGTGACGCGCCGGTTAGATCAGTGAGCGCTGGTTTCGATACGCCCTCCGAAGACTCCGGGCTACTCAACCGGCGCGAACGGGTGAGAAGGCGATTCTTCGTCAACCTAAAGGTTTCGACAAGCTCAACCTAAAGGTTTCGACAGGCTCAGGCGATGTCCTGAGTTCATCGAAGGGACACCGCTCAACCGGCGCTGGTCTGGCAACGCCTCAATCGCCACTACCTACGGAATACGGAATACGCACTACGCAAAGGAGAGAAAATGTTCACGAACCAAACTGTCATCATCACCGGCGCTGGTCGCGGGATTGGCGCGGCCGCGGCCCGGCTTTTTGCGGAGCGGGGCGCGGCGGTGGTGGTCAATGACCTGAACGCCGAACCCGCAGAGGAGACGGCAAATGCCATTACACAAGCGGGCGGCCAGGCCATTGCCGTGCCCGGCAGCGTCACCGATCCGGCCTTTCCCGACAAACTGATGCAGGCCGCCGCGGATACCTTCGGGGCGATTCACATCCTCGTCAACAACGCCGGCTACACCTGGGACGGGATGATCCACAAAATGACCGACGAGCAGTGGCAGGCCATTTTGGAGGTCCACGCCAGCGCGCCCTTTCGGATGATCCGGGCCGTGGCGCCGTATCTGCGCGAGGCGGCCCAGGCTGAGAAGGAGGCGGGCCAGCCCTTCAGCAACCGCTGTGTGGTCAACGTTTCCTCCACCAGCGGGCTGCACGGCAACATCGGCCAGGGCAACTACGCCACGGGCAAAATGGGCATTGTGGGGCTGACGAAGACCGTCGCCAAAGAGTGGGGCTATCTGGGCATCCGCTGCAATGCGGTGGCTTTTGGCTACATCGACACCCGGCTGACCCGCACCAAAGAAGTCCAGGAAGAGGCCATCGACATCGACGGCCACGAGATTGTCCTGGGCATCCCCCAAAAAGTGCGGGCCCTGCTGGACGCCAACATCGAGCAGCGCATCCCCCTGGGCCGGGCCGCCACAGCTGAGGAAGCCGCGGGCGGCATTGTGCTGCTGGCCTCGCCATTGGCCCAGTACATCACCGGCCACGTCCTGGAAGTGACGGGCGGGATGGGAATTTAAGGAATGCAGAATGGGGAGCGGAATTAAGAAATCCGTGCGCCGTCCGTCGTCTGCCGTCTTTCATCCACCCAGTAGTAAGGGAAACCCTATGGCTCAACCCCTGCATTTCCCCAAACCTTTCACCCACAACCATCCACCGGTGGTCAGCGTCAACAAACTGGAGGAGGAGCAACTCACCTTCGGCCAGCGAGCCGCGGATGCCATCGCCGGCGCGGTCGGTTCCTGGCGCTTTATTATCATCCAGTCCGCGCTTCTGCTCATTTGGATTATCCTGAACATCACTGCCTACGTCCAGCAGTGGGACCCCTACCCCTTTATTCTGATGAATCTGCTGCTCTCCACCCAGGCCGCCTACACTGCGCCGATGATTATGATGAGCCAGAATCGTCAGGCGGTCCGAGACCGGCTGGAAGCCCACAACGACTATCTGATCAACCAGAAGGCGGAGGAAGAGATTCGGGCGATGATGGACCATTTGGCTGCCCAGGATAAGGCGCTGGCGGAAATTTACCGCCACTTGCAACAGTTGGACGGACAGGGCGGCAAAGCAGCCGCGGAAGGAGAAGCCCTTTGAAGGCGATTCTATGCACAGAACTCACCGGCCCGGATGGACTGGCCGTCGCCGATCTGCCCGATCCCAGCGCGGGACCGGGCCAGGTGATGGTGGGTATCCGCACCTGTGGGCTGCTGCTGGTGAAGAATGTCTTGGCGGTCGGTCTCTATTGGGGGGTCTATGCCAAGCGCAACCCCCAGGTCCTCACCGATTCCCTGGCCCCGCTTTTCGCCTGGCAGACCCCGGGCAAGCTGAAACCCCACATCTCCGCCACCTTTCCCCTGGCCAAAACCGGGGAGGCGATGCGGTCGTTGATGGAGAGGCGGAGTCGGGGGAAGGTGGTCGTGACGACAAGCTGATGGGCAGGATGCAACAATTCTCGTACTGGAAACGTGAAACGTGAAACGTGAGATCACACGACCCGAACTCACGTTTCACGTTTCACGTTTCTTCCCAAACAAACCACTGGAAGGGGAAGATACGTGACTCAAAAATCAGTAGTCATCACCGGCGCCTCCACCGGTATCGGCAAAGCCTGTGCGCTGTGGATGGACCGGGCGGGGTGGCGGGTCTTTGCCGGGGTGCGCAAAGAGGCGGACGGTGCGGTCTTGCGGGCCGAGGCGTCGGAACGGTTGACGCCGGTGCTGGTGGATGTGACCGACGCCGCTTCGATTGCCGCAATGGCGGCGCAGGTGAGTGCCGCGGTGGGCGACGGGGGGCTGCACGGGCTGGTCAACAACGCGGGGATTGCCACCGGCGGTGTGCTGGAGTTCGTCGATTTGGACGAACTGCGCCGGGTGTTGGAGGTAAATGTGACCGGCCAACTGGCGGTCACCCAACCGCTGATTCCCCTGCTGCGCCCGGCACGGGGGCGGATTGTGATGATGAGTTCCATCGCCGGGCGCAGCGCCACCCCTCTGCTGGGCCTCTACGCGGCCTCCAAACACGCACTGGAAGCCATCACCGACTCCCTGCGCCTGGAACTGCACCCCTGGGGGATTCAAGTCTCCTCGATTCAGCCGGGCACAATTGCCACGCCGATTTGGGGCAAGGCGCTGGATTTTGCCAAAGATGTGGTTCCCACCTATCCGCCCAAAGCGCTGGAACTCTACGGGCCATTGGTGGAGGCGCTGTTCAAAAGCCTGCCAAAAAACGACGCCAAAGGCATCCCCCCGGAAGCGGTGGCCGAGGCCGTCTTCCACGCGCTGACCGCGCCCACGCCGCGCACCCGCTACGTCGTCGGCCAAGACGCCAAAGTGCGGATGTGGCTCGAACGGCTGCCGGATCGCCTGCGGGACCGGGTGATGCTAGGGCGGATACCGAAGTATGGGGGGGAAGGTGATGGGATGATGGGATGATTCTCGTGCCCACGCGGAGCGTGGGCACACTCCCCGGACGCTCTGCGTCCCCGTCACCACCCGCGCCGCCAGCCACAGGACGCAGGAGCGTCCACCCGACGTTCCCACGCAGAGCGTGGGAACGAGACATCCGACACAACAGTCCCTCCCCCGCAGCGGGGCGGTGTCCTGAGCCTGTCGAAGGGGAGGTTAGGTGGGGGTATCGCGCACCCGCCCCTCCAACAACCGAATTGACATCCATCCCCCAATGGCGTACAATTCAACCATTCATTCGCAGGGATTGGTATAGAGAGGCCGAATCAGTGGTTATTATTGAAACCTCCATCTTTACCAGACAGGTGCAGAAACTACTTTCAGACGACGAATATCGACACCTGCAATCGGAACTGGTGAGTCGCCCGGAAGCGGGTGCGCTCATTCCTGGCAGTAGTGGCCTGCGCAAAATGCGCTGGTCGGCGCAAGGGAGAGGCAAACGGGGTGGGACACGTGTGATTTACTACTGGGCGGTCAGGCCGGAGCAGATACTTCTCTTGCTCATCTATCCCAAGAATGTACAAGACGATTTGACGCAGGCTCAACTGAAAACGTTGCGCCAGATTGTGGAGACGGAATATCCATGAACGACGAACTTTTTGAAGAATTGCTGGAAAGTGTGCGGGAGGGCGGCGCAATCCTGCGCGGTGAAAAAGCCCCGGCGCGCCGGTTTGTGATCCCAACGCCCGATGTAAAGCAGATTCGGGAAGGCTACCGACTTTCCCAAAGCGAATTCGCCGCGCTGCTGGGCGTGAGTATCAAAACCCTGCAAAATTGGGAGCAAGGACGGCGCACCCCTCGCGGCGCGGCCCGGGTGCTGCTGCAAGTAGCGGCCCGCCATCCCCAATCGGTGTGGGATGTGGTGGAACCGGCTATCCGATAATGGCCCGTCGGTTATGGGATTCTACAGACAGGGGGCGAAAACGGCTGATTCCGGGAAACGGCAGCCCCCGTATCCGGCGCGGAGCGATGGGCACGAGTTGTTCGCCACCTGCACCAATCGCCCCCCTCCTTTCCCGGCGCCGCCAACAGACCCCCTCCCAGCCTCCCCCATTCTGGGGGAGGAGCCGATCACTCGTCTATTTTCCGGTTGTACACCCCACAATCCCCGCCCACCAATCAGTCCCTCCCCCGCAGCGGGGCGGTGTCCTGAGCCTGTCGAAGGGGAGGTTAGGAGGGGGTCGCGCGCACCCACCCCAGCAGCGCCCGCCAGAGCGCGGCCAGCGCTTCCTCCACATTCATCTGCTGGCCCAACTCCAATTCGCCCTCGTAGTCCAGCAGGAAGGGAATCAGGGGAATCGTCACCTTCAATTTGCTGCGCACGTCCAGCCCTGGCGCGGCGAGCACCGCCTGGGCCTGGCCCAGTGCGGCCTGGGCTGACGGTTCGGCGATCTGTAGCTGGCCGAGAATAGCTTCGATGGCCGTCAGTTGGCGATCCAACTCATCGGCGGCCACCCCACCGCTTTCCAGCACAGCCAGAATCTCCCCGGTCAAGCGGGCCTCCTGCCCGTCCAGGCGGGCCAGCAGGGAAGCCTGTAGGCTCCCAATGGCAGACTCCACCTGGGCCGAGAGCGCGCCCTGGCCGGCGCGCAGATCGGCAAAGCCCTGGCCCATTTGGGCCTGTAGCTGGCGCAGTTGAGCTTCCAGCCCGGCCACCTGCTCCGGCGGCAGCCTGTGGCGCTGTTCGGCCAGCAGACGGGCCAGGGCCAGGGCGGTCTGTTCGACGTTACCGCCGCTGACGTTGACAGCCAGGGGCTGATGGCCTACGGACGAGTTGATAGCGACGCCCACCTGATAGCTGTCGCCCCGGGGTTCGGATTTGTCGAACGGGGAAGTCGTCATTGGGCTCTCTCTCCGGTGGATTCATTGTGGCGGGTAGACCCGTGACCGCGAATGCTGGGAAAGCGCGAATAGTTGGTTCGCTGGCGACGATCAGGGACGCCCCGGATCATCACTTGACCGCCAACCATTCGCGTTTTCCTCCTATTCGCGGTCATCCTCCCCCCGCTTCTTCGCCAATTCCCCCCGCAACTCCGCCAGCCGGGGCGCGTCGGGTTCGATGGCAGCCGCGGCGTCGATGTCGGCCTGGGCTGCGGCCCGATGGCCGACTTCGATGTGGACGCCGGCCCGGTTGCGCAGGAGGATAGGCGTCTGCGGCGCAAAGGCCAGCCCCCGGCTGTAGGCGGCGATGGCTGCGGAGAGGTCTTTGCCTTCGCCGTCGGCGTAGTGATTGCCCAGGCTGTTGCAGAGCCAGCCCAGACGTTCCTGGAGACTCCCGGCCAGGTCGCCGTCGATCGGTTGGGCCAGGGGCAGAATCTGCTCGCCCAGATCGATAAGCCCGGCGTGGGGTTGGGGGTCGATGGATTCGGCGTGGGCGCTGTTGTAGACCTGGAAAAGGATCCCGGCCAGCAGGACCAGCCGGGCGACAGTCTCACTATCCTGGGCCTGCAATGCCTGGTTGAGCAGCCCGGCCAGGGCAAAGAGGGCTTCGGCCTCGCGCAAAACGGGGTGATCGGCCAATGCCTGGGCCAGGGATTCGTTGCTGTCGGCCTGGAGAAGGGCGGAGAGGGCGGCTGCGAGTGGTTCAATCTCCCTATCTGGCAATGGAACGAGAGGGACTGATGCTCCATCGTGGGCAAGTTTCAGGCGATTGTATTCAGATCGCAAATCACGCGTCACCGGATGATCACCAAATCCAATCCGATCTGCGATGACGAAGACCCGATCAAAATGGGAAAGCGCATTTTCCCTCTCACCCACTGCGGCCGACATCCGCGCCAATCCGATGTAGACATTCATCTCTCCCACCGGATCGCCCACAAATCTGTAGAGAGTTAGCGCCGCGTCGTAGTGGCCCCGGGCCGCCTCGATATTCCCCAGTCGTCTCTCCAAATCCCCCAGACTCTGAAGGGTGTTGGCTTTCCCCAGCCGAGCCTGCTCCGCTTCGTACAGGGGCAGCGCCGCGTCGTAGTGGCCCCGGGCCGCCTCGATATTCCCCAGTCGTCTCTCCAAATCCCCCAGACTCTGAAGGGTGTTGGCTTTCCCCAGCCGAGCCTGCTCCGCTTCGTACAGGGGCAGCGCCGCGTCGTAGTGGCCCCGGGCCGCCTCGATATTCCCCAGTCGGCTCTCCAAATCCCCCAGACTCTTCAGGGTGTTGGCTTTGCCCAGCCGAGCCCCCGTCGCGTCGGATGCGGCAAGGGCAGAGCGCAGCCATCCGTCCAGTTGGGTTGCCTTGCCCCGGTTGCGCATAAAATCATCTAACAGAGCGACCAGTTGTAGAGTACGGCTGGGGCTATGGGTCTGACACCAGCCGAAAGTGTGTTCGATCTGCTGGAACTCCCGGTCGATACGGTCGCCCCGTCTGGGTTGGGCCTGGTAGCAGGTTCGGGCCAGGGCCAGGTAGTGGTCGGCGTGGCGCTGGGGGTAGCGCAGCCGCTCCTCCTCGTCCTGCAGGCTGAGGGCATAGGCGCGCAGGATGGCGTGCTGTTGCCAGCGGCTGGTCGGGGAGAAGCCGGGGTTTGGGGGCGTGGGGTCTGGGCCAATCTCCTGGAGCAGCGCCAGCCCGTCCAGGGCAAGCAGGAATTCCTCGGCCTGGGCCACGTCGATCTGCCAGAGGCTGGCCGCGGCGTGGCTGTCGAAATCCGCTTCCTGGGCAAAGACACCCAGGCTACGCAGCCAGCTCTGGTGGGTTGTGCCCCGGTCGCCTTCCCCCAGGAGTTCATAGCTATAGCCCAGGGCGATCTCCACTTCGCTCACCCGTTCGGCCTTGTCCATACGGGGCAGATCCCCAAAACCCCGGCCCCCGGTCACCCGGCGCAAAATCTCCTGGGCAGTCTGGGCAAAGCGGTGAGTGCCCCGGCGCTGGAGCGCGGCCCCGGCCAGATTGAGGGCCTGGGCGTGATAGCCCAATCCCTTTGCCATCCGGTCGGCCAGATCATCCGGCAGACCGGGCGCACGGCTCTGCAAGAGCAGCCGGGCATCGGTCTGGTTGAGCAGGTCAAGCTGTTGGATGGCGTCTGGGTTGTGGGCCAGGGCATAGGCCACGTCGTAGTCCCGGCTGGTGAGAAGAAGGGCTGCCTCTGGGGGCGCGGCCCCGGCCAATTCTGCGGCCACCTCCTCGCTCCAGACGTCGTCGCAGACGATCAGCAACCGGCCGTGGCCGGCCAGCAACCCCTGCACCGCTTCCGGGCTGAGCAGACAGTTCTCCAGTACCTTCTGGGCCTGGATGGGGTCGGCGTAGGCGTGGCTGGCCAAGCTCTGCCATTCGCCGGCCAGATCCTCTGGTTTGCGTCTGGCAGGGCCAACGGTCAGCCAGATGACGCCGCCGGGGTAGTCGGCCGCGTGGCGGGTGGCATACATCGCGGCCAGGACGGTTTTGCCGATGCCGGCCATACCCCGCAGCGCGGCCCGGTCGCCGGAGCCGGGGGCCGCGCCTTTGCCCACCAGCGCGGCGGCCTGCTGTCCAGTCAGGCGGCGGTGCAGTTCGGCCAGTTCAGCCTCTCGCCCCACTGCGTCCCGGGCCAGGTCTGGCCGGGTCTGCCGCGGCGTGTGCCAGGCCAGGGGAATCTCCCCCACATTGACGACGTTGAAGACAGTTGCGTCTGGCCCGATGGCGCTGTTGACCGCGCTGACAACAGTGAAGTGCTGCCCCCGTTCGGGAACAACCGCCCGCTGTTCGGTCCGTTCCAGCCAATCGCCCTGGGGCTGGGGCTGCCATTCGTCGATGGGGGCGGCCCGGCGCAGGGAGCCGCCGGTGCGCTGCCGCGAGACGCTCTTCCATTGGGTCAGACGGGCAGAGAGGCGTTCCACAGCCCGTGTATCGGCGCTGGCTTGCCCAGCATCCAACAGTTCTTCCAGCAGTTGGCGGGCGTCCACACTCAGCAGCGGTGTGCCCGGCGTCTCCAGCAGTCGGGCCGCGTCGTCGTCGTCGGCCTGAACGAAGGCGATGACAGACTGCCCCAGCGGGGTTTCCATTTGTCTTTGCAGATTTAACTCCTGGCGCAGTTGGGCATAGGCGGCGGGAATGCCCTGCTCCCGGCAACGGCGGCGGAGTTGGATATGCAGGGGTATCTGTTCGGCGTTGGGATTGGTCAGTTGCAAAAGCAGCAGGGCGTCGTGGGCGTCGTCGGCCAGCAGGTCGGCGCGGTGCTGGCTAAGATAGGCTGCGGACCCGCTCCAGTCTGGCGTCTGAATCCATTCGATGAGGCTGTCGCCCATGCGACTGGCCGCGGCCTGGGCCTCTTCCAGCCGGGTCTGGGCTGCCTCCCGGCCTGCGCCACGGGTTTCCGTCAGGTCGTCCAGCCGGGTGCGGATGGAACGGGCTTCGTCGCTCTCTGCGTCCAACCCGGCCAGCTTTGCCTGGGCAGTGGCGGCCAGTTTGTCCAGACTTTCGTCGTCGTTCTCCGCCACCAGCGCGGCCACGCCCAGGCTGTTGGGGATAGCGGCAAAGGTGAGAAAGGCCCGTTCGGTCTCGGACAGTTTCTCCATCTCCGCGGCGGCGGCTGCGAATTGCTGCTGCATCCCGCGCAGGGTGACGAGCAGTTCCCGGCGTTCCTGCAAAGCTGCGACAACGGCCTCTCCCGGCCGGGCCGCGATGCGCCGGTCCAGTTCGGCCAGAGCCTCGTCAGAAAGGAGTACACCCGGTTCTTCGGCGATGACTTCCATCGCTTCTTCGTCCGGGGCAGAAAGAAAACGGTCCAGCAGGGCGGGATCGGGCATAGGACTCCTCCGTGGGTGTCGTAAGTGAATGACTTACGGTATGCTGGATTGTATCCTCGCCCGAAGGGATACGCAAGTCAGTGCAATTGGCTATCTTCCCTCACCACCCCCTAGGTATTGGCGGGAAGGTCGGTTGTTGGAGGGTCGCCCCCTCTCCTTCGACACGCTCAGGCGATGTCCTGAGTTCATCGAAGGGACACGGCTCTCCCAGGGGTGGCGTGGGTTCGCTTGTGGCGTTGGCTGCGCTGGGAGAGGAGGGGGTGGGGGGGTGAGTGGTGGGCGGGGGTGAGGGCAGACATCTATTGCGTATTGCATAAGGTGGACAAGCCACAAAGTGCGGTCCGAATCGTAAAGCGTAAAACGTAAGATCGGGTGACGCTACTCTTACGTTTTACGTTTTACGGTCAGGGCGAAGAACTAACGCTTGTCCGTTCGATCTTGCGGGCGTACGGAGTATTCCATTCCGCCATCGACCCCGCCCCACCCAAACCCGCCCCAATCGCCATCGACACTCTCCCCTCTCCCAGCCCCGCCAACTCCCTCCGCCCCCCATTCGCCCCGGCTGGGAGTGGGGCCGGGGGTGAGGGAAAGCCGGAACGCCCTCACCACCCCCTACCAGTTGACGGGAAGGTCGGTTGTTTGGGGGACGCCCCCTCCTCTCCCAGCAGTGGCGCGGCTTCGTCTGGGGCGTTGGCTGCGCTGGGAGAGGAGGGGGTAGGGGACGTTTGGTGGGCTTCGGTGTTGGCTGCCCACCGACGCCGCCAGAGCAAAACGCGCGTCAAACTCCATCGACAGACTCCCCTCTCCCAGCCCGACCCACAAACCACACCCGTTATCGCCCCGGCTGGGAGAGGGGCCGGGGGTGAGGGCAGACACCTATTGCGTA
>JAHDWH010000193.1 GCA_023384455.1 Caldilineaceae bacterium
GTCGTCACCTGATCTCACGTTTCACGTCTTCACGTTTCCCCACGCAAATCGTGGCTGCGCCACCTTACGCAATACGCAACACGCAATACTTCCCTACCGCATCGTCAACGCCATCACAGCCTTCTGCGCGTGCAGCCGGTTCTCCGCCTCGTCGTAGACGACAGAGTTGGGGCCGTCGATCACCCCGTCGGTGACTTCGATGTTGCGGTCGGCGGGCAGGCAGTGCATATAAATCGCGTTCTCCTTGGCCAATCCCATACGCCGCTCGTCGGTGATCCAGTCCTTGTACTGGGCGCCGATGGCTGCGCTCTCGGCGTTGTCGCTGGTGGTGAGCAGCGCGCCCCAACTCTTGGGGTAGACAATATCCGCGTCCACAAAACCGGCGTCGAACTCGTCCAGTTGCTCGAAGCTGCCGCCGTGCCTGCGCACATTATCCTGGGCCTGCTGCACAATATCCGGCATCAGCTTGTACTCTGGCGGATGGGTCAGGCGCACATTCATCCCAAAGCGGGTCATCTGCAAAATCAGGCTCTGGGGCACAGAAATTGGCTTCTGGTAGCTGCTGGCGTAGGCCCAACTGACGTTAATCGTCTTGCCCCGGGGGTCGCCCACCTTTTCGATAATCGTCATCAGGTCGGCCAGAATCTGGAAAGGGTGGTAGACGTCGCACTGCATATTCAGCACCGGCACACGGCTGGCCGCGGCCACGTCGTTGATATATTTGTTGCCAAAATCCCAATCGCACTGGCGGATGGCGATGCCGTCGTAGTAGCGTCCGTAGATTTCGCCGATCTCTTTGGCTGTGTCGCCGTGGCTGATCTGCGTCGTCGTGCTGTCGATGAAAGCCGCGTGGCCGCCCATCTGGGCCATCCCCACCTCAAAGCTGGAGCGGGTGCGGGTGCTGGTAAAGAAGAAGAGCAGGGCCAGGGTTTTGTCGTCCAGCAGGGGGTGGCGGATGCCCAATGCCCGGTCGCGCTTGAGTTTGAAGGCCACGTCCATCACCGTTTCGATCTCTTCTTTGCTAAAATCCATGTCGCTGATAAAATCGCGACCGCGTAAATCTGTCTGCATTGAACGGTTCTCCTGTGAAAATGAGTAGAAATCTCGTGGTGCGTAGTGCGTTGTGCGTGAACTGGTTTGGGATACGACAACGCATCTGCAAGTCTGTGTTAATAACGATGAAAAATGGAGCCAACGCCACTACTACTTGACGCACCACGCACTACTCCGTACCAGCGCAAGATCGACCCTTCGACAGGCTCAGGCGATGTCCTGAGTTCATCGAAGGGACACCGCGTCGCGTGCGTTCGTTGCGGCCTCAGCCCCCGGAAATTACCGCGAATGGGAGGAGTACGCGAATAGTTGACGTGTATTTCGATGATCCGGAGTATCCCAGAACAAGCGGGAGCGACCAGCCATTCGCGTCATCCTCCTATTCGCGGTAATTCGCTCCGTGGCTTCGTTACCTTACGCACTACGTTCTTACAATCCTCGTCCCCGTCTCCCCGGCCAGTGCCCGCTCCAAATTTTCCGGGTTGGTGACCAGACACCAGGTGTCCGGATTCTCACTGCCTTCCAGAAATTCGATACAGGCGTCGATCTTCGGGCGCATACTGCCGGGTGCAAAGTGGCCTTCGTCCCGGTAGCGTCTGGCTTCGGCCACGGTCATCGACGGAATGTTCTGCTGGTTGGGCTTGCCAAAATTGACCGCCACCTGCTCTACACCTGTGCTGACGAGGAACAACTCCGCGCCCAATGAGCGGGCGAGCAGACTGCTGGCCCGGTCTTTGTCGATCACTGCCGAGACGCCGCGCAGCTCGCCCTTGTGGTTGCGCACCACCGGAATCCCGCCGCCGCCACAGGCCACGACAATCCAGCCCAACTCAACGGCCTGCCGGATGGCCTTCAACTCGACGATCTCCACAGGCAGAGGCGAGGCAATCACCCGTCGCCAACCCCGGCCCGCATCCTCCACCACTCGCCAGCCCGTTCGTTCAAAGACCCGAGCCGTCGTCTCGTCCAGAAAGCCGCCGATGGGTTTGGTTGGGTAGGCAAAAGCCGGGTCGTTCTCGTCTACCCGCACTTGGGTGACGATTGTAATCGTCTGCTTGGGGATGTCCCGCTGGAAAAATTCGTTGTTCAGCGCCTGTTGCAGCATATAGCCAATCGCGCCCTGGGTGTCGGCCACAATCAGACTGAGGGGCGTCGTATGGACTTCATTGGCCGCCAGTTCATTGCGGCGCAGAATGAACCCCACCTGGGGTCCGTTGCCGTGGGTGATGACCGCACGCCAGCCCTTTTCCATCATTCCGGCGATGTGGCCGGTCGTCAGCCGCACCGCGTCCCACTGGTGGGCCACTTCCGGGTGATTGTTGTCTGCAATCAGTGAATTGCCGCCGATAGCGATGACAGCGAGGGGCGAGTGGGTGGGCATAGGGCCTCTATAGAATTAGCCCGTCGCCAAGACGGCGAAGGTCAGCCAAAAAAACTTCCTCGTCCGGCGCAGCAATCCAGCGGATTAACCGCCAGTCTTCTGCTGTGGCGGAGCAGAGAACCCGGGCCAGATCGGCGTGGAAGATGCCCGCGGCTTTGCTGTCGGCACCGGTGATGGCGTCCTCCAGCGAGAGACCCATCTTCGTGCAGAAACCCCAAATGTCGGCCAGGTCTTTGGGCTGCTCCCGGTCAATGACCGCCGTGACTTTGTTGGCCAGGATGTTCTCCGCGGTGTCGATGGGGCCGAGGATCGGGTGGCGGTAGACTGTGCCCACGCGCGCTGGCACATCTTTGACCAGATCGATTCTGAGTTCCACATCTTGCCGACGCACTGTCAAACCGACATAACTTTCCCCGCGCAGGCGAATGACCGTTTGCCAGGTCGGTCTGCGGCTCAATTCATCTACGATCAATTCTGCCCACAGAGTGAAACGGTCATCGTAATTGACGAAAAGGTCCAGATCATCCGAGTAGCGGTGATGCAAGTATCCGCGCGAGGCCGCAGTTCCTCCTGTGAGGTAGAAACCGGTTTGCAGGGATGACACGAAATCGAGCACTTCATCCTGCAAAGGATATAGAAAATGTTCGTAGAAATTATTGTTCATTTTCCTGAAACACCTCTGGATGGTGATGTGGCAACCACTCGACTACGAAATCGATCCCCCGTCGGCGTTCCACCATACGCAACTTATTTCTCCAACGGGACCAATCCTGCACAAGCACAGGCAGGCCAATCCGGCGCACGATTTCTGGATACGATGCGTAGTTTAGTAGACGTATAGCCGCCCAATCCCGCCCCAGCCGCCCCCGCGTCACCTTTCCATCCAGCATTGCCTGGAAGGTCTCCTCGTCGATGTCGTAGTCCCACACATACCAGAGCCGTTTGCCTGGTTGGGATAAGGATTTGTCGTCCATTTGCGTCTTTGCCTTACTTAATATCAAACCCAATCGAACGACAGATACTGTCAGTAATGAAACCGACATTGCGCCACGTAGACTGTATTCCCAGCCACTTTATAGACAATGCGATGTTCGCGGGTGATTCGGCGAGACCAATAGCCAGTCAGTTGATGGCGGAGCAGTTCTGGTTTGCCAAGACCTGAGAATGGATGGGCCGCAATATCATTTAACAGCCGTTCGATCCGCATACTAATTTTCTGGTCTGTACGCTGCCAGTAGTCCAAATCCGCCTGCGCCTGTGATGTATAGAACAACTCATACTGTGGTGCGGCGGGCAATTTCGGCCTCGATCTCACTGAGTGCTGCGTGCAGCCGACTTGCATTGGCCTTTGTCGAAAGCAGATGCGCCGTTTCCATCAATGACTCGTACTCTTGTTTGGAGAGCAGCACCAGATCATTTCCATCAGAACGTGTAATAAAGACCGCCTGGTCCTCGGCCTGCGCGGCAAATTCATCCATCCGTCGCCGAAATTGTGAGTAGGCAATTGCAGTCATTGGCAGTTTCTTCTTTCCTGGCAACAAAGTCAACAATTCGCAAATTCCGTCATCCGTATTCTACTCCTTAATCAGCGCCGGAAGCACCGCGTAGAACTCCGTCGCCTTCACCACTTCGTCCAGACTCACGCTGTCCAGCACAGTATGCGCGGTCACTTCATCGCCGGGGCCAAAGCCGATGGAGGGGATGCCCGCCTTGCCCGCCCAGTAGATGCCGTTTGTGCTGAAATTCCACTTGCCCGGATCCGCTGCGGGCAGGCCGGTCAGCGTGCGCGCTGCCTGGCCCGCTTGCACCAGGGGATGGCCCTCTTCCAGCGCCCAGGCCGGGAAATACTTCTCCACGGGGAAGACAAAGCCGGTGTAGCTGGGGTCGTCGTAGAAGAGCATCTCGACGGTCACATCCCCCCGCGCCCGGTTTTCGGCGGGGATAAGCTGGCGCACCTGTTCGATCACCGCCTCCACCTCCTCGCCAAAAGTGACCCGGCGGTCGATGTAGACCGTGCATTCGTTGGGCACGGCGTTGATGCTGGGCGTCTCGACGCTCATATCCGTCACAGTGATTTTGCCGTGGCCCAGGAAGGGGTGATCCCCCAGTTCCGGTTCCAGCTTACTCACGCCCTCAATCACCGGCAGCACTTTGTAGATGGCGTTGTCGCCCAAATGGTTGCTGGCCGCGTGGGCGCTCTTGCCTTTGGCAACCACTTTCATCTCCACCCGCCCTTTGTGGCCCCGGTAGACGAGCATCTTCGTCGGCTCGCCGATGACGACAAAATCCGGGCGGATGTCCTCGTGCTCCACAAAGGCGTGGGGCGCGATGCCGTCGCACCACTCCTCCATATTGCCAAAATAGTAGGCGGTCCAGCCCTCCAGCAGGCCGAGGCGCTGGGCAATCGCCAGCCCGTAGATCATCCCCGGCGTGCTGCCCTTCTCGTCGCAGGCGCCCCGGGCGTAGAAGACGCCGTCCTCAATTTTGCCCTGGAAGGGGTCCCACTGCCACTCGTCCGGGTCGCCGATGCCTACAGTGTCGATGTGGCTGTCGTAGACCAGCACCCGGGGCCCATTGCCGATGCGCCCGACTGTATTGCCCATCGAATCAAACCAGACTGCATCGAAGCCCAGCTTCGTCATCTCGGCCTGCACCCGCTCCCCCACCGGGCCGATCTGGGAATCCATCGAGGGGATGGCGCAAATTTCGCGCAGGAAAGTGATGATGTCGTCGCTGTGGCTGGCGACTTGGGATTGAATTTTCGCAATATCGATGGCAGGCATAACGAATCCTTCTGGTGGGCAGAACAACAAATCCGGTAATCTGACACGCGCGTGTCAGATTACCGGATTATAGGGAGAGCCAAAAGAAAAGTCAATCTACCCGTTCGATCTTCGCCCCGATGGCCCGCAACTTCTCGTCGATCCGCTGGTAGCCCCGGTCGATCTGCTGGATGTTGCCGATGACAGTCGTGCCCTGCGCGGCCAGCGCGGCCAGAATCAGCGCCATCCCGGCCCGGATGTCCGGGCTGGTGATCTGCTGGCCGGTTAGCTGGCTGGGGCCGACGACGACCGCCCGGTGGGGATCGCAGAGGATCACCTGGGCACCCATAGAGACCAGTTTGTCCACAAAATAAAGCCGCCCGTCGTACATCTTCTCGTGGATCAGCACAGTGCCTTTGGCTTGTGTCGCCACCACCAGGGCAATGCTCATCAAATCCGGCGGGAAAGCGGGCCAGGGCTGATCGTCGATGCGTGGAATCGCACCGCCAAAGTCCGTGCGCACCCGTAGCTCCTGCGCGTCCGCCACCACCAGCGACCAGCCCGTAGCGCTCGCCCTGTCCTCCTCCCGGCGCATCCGCACCCCCAGCCGATCTACAAAGACCATCTCCATCATACGCAGGTGTTCGGGAACAATGCCGCTGATACGCAATTCACCCGGCGTGATCGCGCCCAGCCCGATATAGCTGCCGATCTCCATAAAGTCCGGCCCGACTGTATATTCTGCGCCGTGCAGCCGCTCCTGGCCGTGGATGGTGAGGGTATTGCTGCCGATGCCTTCGATAGGGCAGCCCATACGCACCAGCAGATGGCAAAGGTCCTGGACGTGGGGTTCGCTGGCCGCGTTGCGCAGGATTGTCTTGCCCTGGGCCAGGGAGGCGGCCATCAGCCCGTTTTCCGTGGCCGTCACCGAAGCCTCGTCCAGCAGAATGTCCTGCCCAGTCAGGCGGCCATTTGTCTTCATCTCAAAGCGGCCTTTGTGGACCATCTCGACGCCCAGTTGGCCAAATATGTGCAGATGGGTGTCGATGCGCCGCCGCCCGATGTCATCGCCCCCGGCCGTGGCGGGCACGGCAAAGTGGCCGTGCCGGGTGAGCAGGGGCCCCATCAGCGTCAGAGAGCCGCGGATTTGGGCAAAGAGGCGCGGATCCGGCTCCGTCCCGCGCAGGTTGGCCGCGCAGAGGGTGACGGTCGTGCCGGTGCGCTGCACATCCACGCCCAGGCCGGCGAGGATTTCCAGCACAGTCTCCACATCGCCGATCTGGGGCATATTGTGGAGGATGACCGGCTCGTCGGTGAGCAGACAGGCTTCGGCCATAGGCATAGCCGCATTTTTGTTGCCGCTAGGGGTAATCGTCCCCTGAATGGGCGAACCGCCGTGGATGACGTAGGATGACATTGGGTTCTCCGCGTTGGAACAGAAAGAGAAAGAGCCTGGACCACAAAAACGCGCAGATACAAAGGAAGCCGTCTCTTTTCTGTACTGATCAACGAGATGATAAAACGTAGGTGCGGTTTGTAACCGCATTTTCACCCGGAGAAGTGCGGTTGCAAACCGCACCTACAGATTCCACAATCTTCCTGATCAGTACAAAGCCGTCTCTTTTCCTTTGTATCTACACGTTTTATACAACCGGGGTATCTGTTCAGCCACCCCGCATTTCAGGGAAGGAACCGGCTCGACTCCTCCCCCACAGTGGGGGAGGTTGGGTGGGGGTGAGCAGCTATCAACCGGGGTATCTGTTCAGCCACCCCGCCCTACCCCCTCCCCATTTCAGGGAAGGAACCGGCTCGACTCCTCCCCCACAGTGGGGGAGGTTGGGTGGGGGTGAGCAGCCATCAACCGGGGTACCTGTTCAGCCACCCCACCCTACCCCTCCCCATTCCAGGGAGGGAACTGGAGCGACTCCTCCCCCACTGTGGGGGAGGTTGGGTGGGGGTAAGCAGTTACCAACCGGGCAGACCCGGTTATGCTTCGGTCAATTTCGAGGCGACTGTGAGCAGCTCCGCCTTGAGCCGGGCCCGCTGTTGTTGCCAGTTGGCGTCATTCAGCTCGCCCACGGCGTGGAGATCGTCCAGTTTGGCAATGCGCTGGATCAACTCCGTTCGCTGACGCCGCATCAGCCCCTTTTCGTCGCCGGGCTGGGTCATACGGGTTCGCCAGGCCCACGCCAGGGCTGCTGCCAACCCAAGCACAAGAACGCCCGCCAACGCCCAGGAGTTCCAGGCTGCCAACTGGGGAACCCGCGGGGAAGATGCAGATGTCTGCCCACTTTCGCCCCGGGGGTCTATATCCCCAGCCGCCAGCAGACCCGTGATGCGCACGCCTATTTTTTGAGTGGGGGCTACGTTTTCCGCCTGCCACATCTGATAGACCTCGCCCTGAATATCCTGGGGGCCAAGCTCGGCCAATCCGGTTACGGTCACGCTCATCCCCGGCAGTTCGGAAACCAGCAAATTCAGACTTTGGGCTGGATAGAGCAGGGACTGCTCAAACTCAACCGATGTTCCATCGAAGGGCAAAGCAAAACGCACGACGATCTGGCGGGTTGCCGAGCCGGGGACAATCGGCGCGGTATCGTAAATGGTGTGGCCCACCTGTTGGAAACGACCACCCAACTGTCCATTTTCAAAAGAGATTTCCACCGCGCCGGGCGGCACAGTAATGGCCGCGGTTACCGGCGGCTCGACCCCGGCCACCTGCTTGCCCACGAAAGCCCGATCCCCGGTATTGCCAAAGGCGTAAATCTGGCCGATGACCAGCGCGCCGGGCTGAGAATCCACAATCCAGTGGGCGCGCTCGGCGCGGATAGCGCTGTCATCGCTGGTTGGCGCATAGACATTCACTGTCGTTTCCAGGCTGCCCTGCCCTTCGCCAAACATCAATATCGGGCTGCTATAGCTGATTCCCTCCAATGAAGCCGAGGCAAAGTAGACAGTTGTCGGATCCGTGCCCAGATGGGCAAAGGAGAAGCTGCCATCTGTACCGGTGGTTGTGGTAAAGGCTACCACCGGTTCAAAGTCCACAAAGCCTTCCAGCACAACCTGCATACCATCCACCGCTGCGCCATCCGCGCTCCCCTGCAGAACCTGCCCGCTGATGACACCCACGCCAGGACGATAGGCCGAGGCCCAGGCAGGTGTATAGGAAAAAGTTCGCACATATTCCAGGATATTGCGCTGCTGATCCTGGCTATACTCTGCGCCCTCTTCCGGGTGGGCAGATTGCCAGCCAGCCAACCAGCCCGCCTGACTGACTGCCATCGCGTAGCGGGTATCTGTAAAATCGGAAAGAACCTCTGCCCCGTCCGGTCCATCCCCCGCCCCAGCCGCGCCGTGACACGCCGCGCAGACGCTGCCATAGAGCAGTGCGCCCGTCTCTACGGAGAGTTGGTCTGTGTGCAGACCCCAGGCATAGGCCACGGCATTCCAAATCTGGCCGTCGGTCAGCTGGTTGCTCCAAGGGGGCATCAGCTTCTCGATGCGTCCAAATTTGGCGGTGTGGAAAAGCTCGGCCGGGCTGCGTTCCCACACCGCGTTTGGATCGGCAAAGGCAGTGGGTGGGTCAGGCAGACTGGCCGCCGTAGGCCCATCGCCCCGGCCTGTTTCGCCGTGACAGGCCGCACAGTTTTCGGCAAAGAGGCCCCGGCCAGCGCGTGCGCTGGGTTGGACATCGGGTGCGGGCACCTGGGCCAGATCAAAGGGCGGTGACGGTTCCTGCCGGGGGGGAGCGGTCGGTTCTGCGGCCCGCAACAGAGAGGGTGTGATCAGCAACGCGCCGACGAGGAGGAGAAGCAGTATAGAGAAACGACGCAGGGAAGGGATAGGTCGCATAGCAGAGTACTCACGTGTAGAGAAAGCTGGGATGGGGAAAGAAAAGCCGGTCGGTTGACGCGCCGACCGGCCTGCACTCTTCATTCGTAACTGGGACAACCGCTAACGAGTCGACTGGGCAAAAATCTCTTCCGGCTCTTCTTCGTAGCGGCTGGGACATTTGAGCAACAGTGTATCGGCCTGAAACGAACCATCGGCCATCAGTTCGCCCTCGATAATCGCGGACGCGGCCCGCTGGAAGTTATCGGGCCGGGGGCCGTAAAAGACAATTGTCAATTGCTCGTGGGTACTCTCATCGGCCACGGCAAAGCGCAGGGTCATCTCCTGGGGCCGCCAATCCTCGCTGCCGTCTACAACGGTTCCGCTCACCCGCACCCGTTGACCGGTCAGGGTGGGTGCCCGTTCCATCGTCTCGGCCACAGTCAGATAATAGGCCCCGGTAGAAGCAGTAGAATAGACAATCAGAACCACAACCAGGGCCAGCATCACAACGCCACCCAGAATGAACTTCAGATTACCCTTACCGGATTTCGCCTCGGCCAGATCGTCAGGGATGGAAGGAATGTACTCGGCTGTGTGGGTCATGGCTATTCGTCCTGAAAGTGAACCGGCACAAAGCGCCCGGTAGCGCTACGCAGATATGCAATAGTATACCATAGCCTAGCACGGGGTCAATGTGAGATCGCCGCCCAAGTGGGCAGGATCGCGCCTGTCCGTTACGCGGTTTCCAGGGTTTGGGCAATTTCTGAAAGGCTGGTAGAGTCAAGCAGGGGTGCTTTACTCCTGTATCATTTTTCGTACCTGTTCAGCTACCCCACCCTACCCCTCCCCAGTCCAGGGAGGGAACTGGATCGACTCCTCCCCCACAGTGGGGGAGGTTGGGTGGGGGTGAGCAGTACCATTTTTCTTCATTCGGCGGAACTGTTATGTTTGAAATCGTTTTTTTCGGCACATCTGCCAGCGCACCCTCGGCCCAGCGGGGGCTTTCATCTGCGCTGGTAATGGTCAACGAACACCGCTTTCTCATCGACTGTGGCGAGGGAACCCAGCGCCAGATTCTGCGTAGCGGTCTGGGCTTTCGCCGTCTGGACAAAATTCTGCTCACCCACGGCCATCTGGACCACATTTTGGGGCTGGGCGGATTGGCAAGCACCCTGGGCCATTGGGAAGCCCTGGAAGAACTGAACATCTACGGCGGTGGCCCGGCCATTCAGCGGGTGCGCGGTCTGATGGATGTGGTCTTTGGGCAGGGAAATCTCCCCAACGCCGGGGTTTCTTTGAACCTGCTGGAAGAGGGGCTGCTTTTCGAAGATCGCCACTTTACCCTCACGGCATTTCCGGTTGTGCATCGGGGCGGGGGCTGCTTTGGCTTCACCTTCCAGGAGCGCACCCGCCGCCCCTTTGACAATCGCGCGGCGGAAGCGCTGGGCGTTCCCCAGGGTCCCTCCCGCCGGGAACTGGTGGAGGGCCGCGCCATCACCCTGGCAGATGGCCGGGTGATCCAGCCGGAGGAGGTGCTGGGCGAGGAAGAGCCGGGGGCCAAGCTCTGTTTTGTGGGGGATGTGGCCCGCACAGGCCCCCTGCATAAAGTGGTGGCCGGCGCGGATCTGTTGGTCATCGAAGCCACCTATCTGGACGCAGAAGCCGATATGGCAAAGGCCCACGGCCACATCACCGCCAAATCTGCGGCGCGGCTGGCTGCCAAATCCGGCGTCAAACAGCTTATCCTCCATCATCTCAGCCGCCGCTACCGCACCCAGGACGTGCTGGCCGAGGCCCAAAGCGAATTCCCCAATACGATTGTGGCCCACGACCTGGACCACTTCCGGGTGCGCAAAGGGCAGCCGGTGGAGAAGGTGTAACGCAGGCTGTCAGCTCGCCTCTGTTTCGTCCAGAAAGCAGCGGATACTCTCCACAATCCCCGCCGCCACCCGATCGGCGCCGCCGGTGAGCAGCGGGCCATCTCCACCCAGAAATCCCATCTCCAGAATCACCGCGGGCGTAGAGCGCTCGATCTTGCGGAAGGCGTGATAGTCTATCATATCCCGGGTAATTGTATCCGGGTGATAGGCCAGCCCGGTGGCCCCGGGATAGTGTTGATCCAGACAGGCCAGCAAGCGGCTGTCTGCGGCGGAAGGATCGTTGTCCCGATGGGCCGCTTTGTAGCCGCTGTAGCTCACACAGCTATCCGCGTGCAGGCTGACCAGCGCATCTGCGCGCAGCCCGTTCAACCGTTCGTCAAACTCGGCGAAGATCTCCACGTCGTAGGGTGCTCCCCGCAGACTGGCGACCACCCGTTGGGCCACATCCGTCGTCACATCCGCCTCGGCCAGGGTTACATTGTTGGCGGTGTCCGTGCAGACCGCGCCGGAGTCGCTGTCCTTGTGCCCGCTGATGAGTACAACCTGGGGACGCGGTGGCGGCGTGGGTTGCGCTCTGCCCACCCTAAGCCCGCTGGCCCAGGGCAACTCCGCAGATTGAGCCGACAACAGGCCAATCACCAGCAGGAGCAGAATGCTGATGAGCAGAAATATACGTTGAATCCGGCCCAGCAAATCACGGCGCATGGAGTGGCAGAGGCTACACAAAGCGGACTGTTCAGATGTTATTTGTTGATTGTACACCAGAATCAGATGTTCTCCCATCCCCTCCGGGGAGGTTGGACTCCACCCCTGTGAGATCGGAATGATGCGAATGGGGTTTTCAAACACCAAATCTAGCCAGGCTTCGTCTCAGACCGATAAGAGGCAAGTAAGTAGGCCGTCGGAACAACCCCCGTTCTATCTGTTCCGCCGTTGCTGTCCGACTCTCCTGGACGTAGCTCACCATCGATTCGAACTCGGCATGTATTTCCTATACCAGGCTATCTGTGTCGTCTGACACGGATCTTCTCCTGTTTGAATCAGTTTTGGGTCACCCTACTTTATCGAAACCCTCCCCTCTCCCAGCCCGACCAACAACCCCCACCGGTCAACGCCGCGGCTGGGAGAGGGGTCGGGGGTGAGAGCGAAGCCCAATTTCACCCGCCCGGGTCAATTTCAAGCAGCGCGCCAATCCCAGGCAATGCTTGCCCGATCCATCTCTCCAGCAACCCGTAGGTAAGCTCATATTCTCCTATGGGCAGCCCGATAGGATCGTCCACATCACCGCGTTCCCCGGCCAGCTCGCCCAGGGTAAAGAGCCGATCCCCTGCATCTGGAAAGCTGCGCAGAATGGCCCGTTTGTGGGCAATCTCCATTGTCACCAGCAGATCGCTCTCTTTGACCAGTGCCGGCGTCAACGCCCGGCTGCTGTGGCGGCTCAGGTCAAAGCCGTGGCGACCGGCTATCGTGGCAGAGGCGGGCGTGGCCGGATAGCCATCTACCGCCCGCACGCCCGCAGAGCCGATCCGCCAGGAGAGATGGGGGTAGGCGCGGGTCAACAAATCCCGGCCAATTACCTCGGCCATCGGCGAGCGGCACTGATTGGCTGTACAGATAAAGAGGACAGTAGGCATTCCCCCTTCTCCTTTCCCAATGACTCACCCAATAATTTTGTATCGGACTATAGCGGATGCAGGGAAGGCTGTCAATGCAATTCCCCTTGAAACTTTTCCGAATCGCCTTTCCCGCCGTATACTCCATAGGACGATTCTTCATGCACGATTCTGCGCTACGGATAATGGATGGCGGACGCGGATTTACGCAGAAACCTCTGATCTGCGCTGATTTTATCCCTTCGACCCTTCGATGGACGCAGGAGACCCCAGGCTCAGGCGATGTCCTGCGTTCATCGAAGGGACAGCGCCGTGTGAATCCGTTCTTTCCCTTCGACAGGCTCAGGACACCGCCGTGTCCATCCGTGTTCCATTTTCAGATCAGTTCTCCATGCGACGGGTAGCGCCACAGGGGATGAAAATGTAGGTCGGACTGTCAGTCCGACGGGCCTGCAACGTCGCTGGTCGGACTAACAGTCCGACGTACGAATGGCTATTT
>JAHDWH010000194.1:0-10899 GCA_023384455.1 Caldilineaceae bacterium
ATATTATCTACCCTATCCAGCAATAACTCCATATTTCTATGGAGCTTTGCTATAGGGTGGCCCGCAGATCATCCCCAACCTGATGGAATTCGGCCAGGGCATCGGCCAGGGAGATGTCCTGGTGCTGGGATTGAACCGAAGCGTTGATGGCGTCGAAATCTCCGGAGCGGTAGAGCGCTTCGTCCACACCCAGGCCGGCGTGCCGGGGCTTGCCCGCCAGCAGATAGAGCATCGAGCGCTCCCAGGCGACCAGGTGGACGATGTGATCTTTGCCCGTCCAGCCCTGGGCGTCTGTGGGGCCGGTGAGTTGGGCTTCGCTCAGTTGGGCCAGGGCGTCGGTCAGGCTGACCCAGCCCGCGTCGATGTCCTGCAATAGTTCGGCTTTGCTGATGACACAGGATTGCGTCATTGGTTTTTCTCCTCATATAGTTGGACTCAAGCATAGCTTACGGCTGCACTGTGACAGCCGCCAGAATCTCCGCCGGTAATTCAAAGAAAGTGCAGCCAACCTTACCCCTGCTCCAGCATCGCCTCCAGCCCGGACTGACTGGCCCGGAACTGGGTCCGATACAACTCCGCGTACAGCCCGCCCAGGGCCTGCAACTCGGCGTGGGTTCCCTGCTCCACCACCTGCCCCTCGTCTATCACCAGAATTTTGTCCGCGGCCAGAATCGTCGAGAGCCGGTGGGCGATGACAAAACTGGTGCGCCCGGCAAAGAGGGGTTGCAGCGCGGCCTGGATCAGCGCCTCGCTCTGGGAATCCAGATGGGCGGTGGCCTCGTCCAGAATGAGGATGCGGGGGTCTTTGAGGATGACACGGGCAATCGCCAGCCGCTGCTTCTCCCCGCCGCTGAGCCGGTAGCCCCGCTCCCCCACCAGCGTCTCATAGCCATTGGGCAGCGCAGCGATAAAGTCGTGGATGTTGGCGGCCCCACAGGCGGCTTCCATCTGGGCCTGGGATGCGTCCTGTTTGGCATAGCGCAGATTGGCGGCGAAGGTGTCGTGGAGCAGATAGGTCTCCTGTGTCACCATCCCAATCTGCCGGGCCAGGGATTCCAGAGTCACATCCCGCAGGTCGTGGCCGTCCAGCAGCACCCGGCCCTCCGTGGGGTCGTAGAGCCGGGGGAGCAGATAGGTGATCGTCGTCTTGCCCGCGCCGCTGGGACCGACCAGCGCCACCAGTTCGCCGGGCGCGATGTGAAAGTTCAGAGATTGGAGCGCCTGGGAGCGGGAGGAGACAGGAGATTGGAGATTGGGGATTGGGGATTGGGGGGATGCGCCGTTGGAGGATGTGTGCGGCTGGGGGTCGGGCGCGGCGTAGCGAAAGGAGACATTTTCAAAGCGGATGTCGCCCTGTACCGCCTTCAACTCCACCGCATCCGCTTTGTCCGCGATCTCCACGGGCATATCCAAGTACTCAAAGACCCGCTCGAAGCTGACCAGGGCCCGGGCGAACTCCACCGGCACATTGGCCAGGGAGGAGATCGGCCCGTACAATCGGCCCAGATAGGCGGCGAAAGCGACGATTGTACCGACAGTTATCACATCCTCCAGCACAAAACGACCGCCCACCCAATAGATCAGCGCCGTTCCCAGCGCGCCGGAGATGCTCAAGCCCAGGAAGAACCAGCGCCCCACCATCGCCTGGCGGATGCCGATCTCCCGCACCTCCCGGTTGGTCTTGCCAAAGCGCTCTACTTCATAGCGCCCCCGGCCAAAAGTCTTGACCAGCAGGCTGCCGTTCACACTCAGTGTCTCGCTGATGGCGCTGGACATATCCGCGTTCAGCTCCATGGACCGGCGTCGAATCTCCCGCAGAATCCGCCCCACCCGGCGCGCCGGCAGGATGAAGAGGGGCAGCACCGCAACCGCCAGCAGGGTCAGCCGCCACTCGATAGTCAGCATCACAGCCAGGGTGGAGGTGAGGGTGAAGATATTTGTGATCAGATTGGGGATTGTATTGGCAATTGCCCCCTGTGCCCCCACCACATCGTTGTTCAGGCGCGAAATAATGTCGCCAGATTTGGTATGGGTGAAGAAGCGCAGGGACATCCGCTGCAAGTGGGTATACAGTTCCTGGCGCAGATCGTAGATAATTCCCTCGCCCACCCGGGAGTTGAAATAGCGCTGGACCACCCCCAACAGACCACTGACGACAGGGATGGAAATCATTCCCAGGGCCAGCAGATTGAGCCGTCCCCACTGCTGATTGGGCAGCACAGTATCGATCAGTTCTCGATAGAGCAGGGGAGGAATCAGCTCGATCAGCGAAGTGATACCAATAATCGCCAGACTGATGCCCACCGCACCCCAATAGGCACGGGCATAGCCGAAGACCCGCCGCAATAGTTGCCAGGAGAGCCGGGGCAATTTGCGCTCCGCATCGCTCGAAACAAACATCCACCAGTTGCCGTGATGGGCCATAAAAATTCCTTTGGGAGATTGGAGATCAGAGATCAGAGATTGGGATCGGGGACTGGGAGGCAGACAATCGACCAGACTGCTACCGGCCAAAGTTTGCCAGCGACCACCACTCACCGTACAATATGCTTGACAAGGTGACAAAATGGCAAGGTAAAAAATGTCAGTTTATGTCCGTGTCGGGTATAGAATCAGTTCCGCGTGCGGTGACGTGCGCCACGCAGAATGAAAAACGGCAGCTTTTATCAGCGCCAATCATTCCTTTCCGCGTCATCAGCCTCCTGTCATCATAGCGGATTCGAGCCAAAATGGGCAATCCCAAACGTTCTGCCAGTCTACTACAGCGTCTGCAAAACAGCCTCTACGCCATCCCAGCCGTGACCCAGTGGTGGGCGGGCCGGTTTGTGCGCCGGGTGCATAGCCGCGCCGACGGGCCGATCCCCTTTGCCCGGCTGACGAAACCCCTGGCTGAATGCACCGTCGCCCTCATCACCACCGGCGGCGTCCACTTGACCAGCCAGCCGCCTTTTGATATGGCCGACCCGGACGGGGACGCCTCTCTGCGCGAGATTCCCGGCGGCGTGGCCCTGGCCGATCTGACGATTACCCACGACTACTACAAGCATACCAGCGCGGACAGGGATGTGAATGTGATCTTCCCTCTGGGCCGCTTCCGGGAATTGGCCCGGCAGGGGGTCATCGGCCAGGTGGCGCGCCGCCATTTCGGGCTGATGGGCCACATCGAAGGCCCCCATCTGCGCCGCCTACAGGAGAGAACAGCCCCCGATATCGCGGCCAAACTGCGGGCCGACGGGGTGGACTTCACCTTTCTCACCCCGGCCTGAGGACTCTGCAACCGGTCCGTGGGGCTGGTAGCACGGGAAATCGAGGCGGCAGGCATCCCGACAATTGCCGTCTCTCTGGCCCGGGATGTGACGGCCAGCGTAGGTGTGCCCCGGGCGCTTTTTCTCAGATGGCCCCTGGGCCACCCCCTGGGCGAGGCCAACGCGCTTCTCCAACAGCGTACGATTCTCTACGACTGCCTGGGCCTGCTTCTCACCGCCACTGCACCGGGGGTCATCGCCGAGCCGGGCTACCGCTGGCGGCGGCAGGAATATGCGGAACCGGAATGGGGGGGAATAGCGAATGATGAATAGCGAATTGCGAATTGCGAATTGCGAATGAGAAGATCGGCGTGCCGCCTGCCACCTGCCACCTGCCACTTTTGGAGACTCCTATGCCCACCCGCCCGCCTTTACGCCCTGTCGGAATCGCCTTCGCTTTCGCCGTCAATCTGCTGCTGGTGACCCTGGCCCTGCTCGTGGGCAGTGGGCTGCCCGTGGGAAATGAGCTGCTGGTCGGGCTGCCCCTGGCCGCGAGTATTATAGCTGGGTTGGCCACAGCCTTTTATGTGGGCCAGCGGGCTGCTATCCACGCCGCGCTGGGCGGGCTGCTCAGCGTGCCGGTCTTGGCGCTCTTTGTCCTGCCCAATGCCAATTGGAACTTTGCCGTCCTGACCGCGGCCTTCTGCGCAGTGGGGGGCATTCTGGGTGAATTACACCAGCGCCGCGCCAAATAGATTCTTCGTCCCAGCCTGTGATACAATTTCGACTTGTGATCATTCTCAGCGCTCTCCTCGATCTTCTCACATCACCTGTCGGTCCACCACTGGTCCTGGCGGTTGGCGCGCTCCTCGTCTGGCAGATCGGCCAGCGCACAGCCAATATCGACTTAACCGGTACGGCAGCCGTTGTCTTCTGGCTGATTGCCGCTATGCAAACCGTGGGTCTGCGCATCCAGCCAGTGGTGCCCATATACAGTCGCCCCTGGCAGCCATTGATCCCGCCAGGCGCCAATCTGCTGTGGGTAGGCGACGGCTGGAATTGGTACGTCTCTGTGCTCATCCTGCTGCTGGGTGGGGTTGCCATTCTGCACAGCATTTTTGTGGGTGGCGAGAGCGATCTGGAAAGTTCGCCGGATGTCATCCGCCAGATCACAGCTACGTTGACAGCCAATCTGGGCGTATTAGCCACAGCCCTGCTCTTTGTGGGCAGCGGCAATCTCCTCACAGTGACCCTGACGTGGGTGGTGATGGACCTGTTGATTCTGGCCCGCAACGCCCTGGCCCCCCTCTCTCTGGAACTAAGCGACACCGACGATAGCCCCAGCCGCTCCCTTTTCGCCAATCAGGCCCAGGGGTTCAGTCTCTTTGGCGCGCTGCTGCTGTTGATTGGCCTGCTGCCCGCGGGTCTAACCGGGCCGGGCGAACAATTGCTGGGCGGCAGACTTCCGCCGGAGACGGTCTTTTTGATGGTGACGGCCGCAGCTATCCGGGCAGGCTCCTATCCCTTCCATCTCTGGCTGCTGCCCGAAAACAGCCTGCGTCTGCGCTTGCCCAACCGCTTCCTCGACCATCTGGTGCCGGGTCTGTGCGGTCTTTGGCTGTTGGGATGGGCCAGCGGGCTGGGCGGCAAGGAGATTCTGCTCCAGCCTCTCTTTGTGGGGGCCGTGCTGATGGGGCTGCTGGCCAGTGCGCTGGCAGCCTTTACTGCAACGGAAAAGCCGGGGCATACCTCTTTTGTGCTCATCACATCGGCGGGCATCGCTGCCTTGACCAGCATTCTCTCCGAAGCCTGGGGACCGGCAGCCCTCATCTGGCCCACAACCACTTTTGCCCTGGGCGGCGGTCTTTGGCTGGTGGGGGAACGGGTCTGGCGGGAGTGGGATTGGCAGATTCCGGTGAGCGTGGGCGCATTGGCCCTGGTAGGCGTACCCTTTACCCCCGGCTTTCTCACCCAGTCGGCCATCGCCCGGCTGTTGACAGGCGACTTCTACGGCGATTTGGTACTGCCCTTTTTCGGGGTATACGTGTTAGCACAGGCGATTTACGTAGCCGCTATGTTACGCAGTTGGGGAACGCCACCCAAAGAATCTCCTCGGCTCTCGTCCCCCCTCATCTGGCGCTTGCTAATTTCCAGCGTCGTTCTGGCCCTTCCTCTGGTGATCGCGGGTATCTTTCCCCAATTCGTCGCAGCCCTGGCCGGCATCACCAATACCATTCCGCAAATTGCAGGCAATCCGCCCAGCGCGGTGGCGGCTGGCCCAGCCTGGCTTACCCTGGGCGTTCCACTACTGCTGGGCATAGGGCTGGCTGTCATTCGTCCCCATTTTTGGGGTATACTGGGGCGCTGGCCCGACCGGATTGCCAGCCTGGCCGGATTGGAATGGTTTGCCCGGTTGACTGGCTGGGCCGGCAACCGTAGCGCTACCCTTTGGGAGACGACAATCAGCATTGTGGAAGGACGGGGCGCGATTGGTTGGCTGATTACTTTTATTCTGATTGGCTTCTTTTTGTTGACCTGACCGATAGTCCACGGAATCCGAAAGTTGGGTTATCGATCAGACAGACTTCTGCCTGAAGGTTCTGCGCTGAATGTTTGCATTTTTTTTGGGAAATGATTTCTGGATGACGTCGACCCCAGTGATAGCCGTTGGCCTGCTGGCTGCGCTGGTGGTGCTTGCTTGGGATTGGCGTTTTGCCCTGCCTGGCCTCTTTTTGGTCCAGACGGGTATAGGTCAACTGGCGGTAGAGCGGGGGATGATGCCATCCGAGTGGGGTCGAGTCTTCTTTTGGGTGATGCTGGCAGCTCTGTTGATACTGGTTCTGTCGATTGTACAATCGGAACGTCCGCCACCTGTGGGGCGGCTCGGAACAGCTTTTTTGCGTCTGCTGCTCCTCAGTCTGGCTGCCCTTTTCCTGCGTTCCGCAGAGATAGGCCATCTACTGCCCCAGATTGACCGCGGGATGAGCCAGCTACTGCTCTGGATTGCTGCCTGCGCCCTCTTTGCGATTGCCAATGCAGAAGGCTCGCTGGAAACGGGGGGCGCCCTGCTTCTCTGGCTTATCGGGGCAGAGATTGCCCTGCTTGCCGTTGCCCCCGCCGCGGTGGTGGTGGTGATCCTCGGCATTCTTTTCCTGCTGGTGGCGCTGGCCTGCGGATTTCTGCTCCTTGCCGAGGACCCAACCCTGGCCCTGACAGACCACCCCCTGACAGACGCGGTGTTCCCCGCCTATCCCCAGACAAAAAAGCGAGGGATAGAGGAGATGGCAGCTACACTCGTCCGTCGTCTGGCGAATATAGGAAGCCAGGCCCAGGGAGACAACCGCTCTTGACGCTTATCCCTTTTCCCATCCTCCTGTCCGGGCTGCTCCTGCTCTTATCCCTGCTGGCCTATCTCTTCCGGCGGCTCGAACGGGCTACCTCGGCCGCGGCGGCAGTGATACTCGGCGCCTTGGCCTATTGGCTGACCAGGGATATTCCTGCCAACGGATTGGCTCACCTGCTGGGCAATGCTTTTGTGGTGGATATGCAGGCCAAAGTGACACGTTTTGACCTGGTTTTTACCCTGACGCCCAATGCAGCCCCCCTTCTCGCCCTGATTCTTTTTCTAACCGCGGCTGCACTGCTGCTGAATACAGTGACAGGACAGGACCGTATTTTCCCTTCCCTGGCATTGGGCATAGCCGGGGGCTATTCCATTCTGCTCCTCTTGACCGACGCACCCTTGTCACCCGTTTTGCTGACACCGGGTATCCTGGCTCTGTTGACGGCGCTGGGTGTCTATGCGTTCCAATCCAACCAGTTGGGCCACACCTACGGCTCCTTACGCTCACTGCTGCCCCCCCTATTGGCCTTTCCCTTTTTCATTCTTGCCTCCTGGCATATCGATTCCCTTGCCATCAACCCCCAAGACAGCGTGGCAGGAACCGCCGCCGCCCAGCTCCTGGCATTGGGATTGCTGCTGCTGCTGGCTCCGGTTCCCTTTCACAGCGCAGGCCCGGCCATCGCCGAAAGCGCACCGCCCATTGCAGTTGCTCTGCTCAGCCAGCTCTACCAATTGGCCGTTCTCACCCTTCTCTATCGCATCGACACCCTTTTCCCGTTTGTGGCCGAGCTTTCCGAACAGAATCTCTGGTTGACGGCCGCGGGTTTGATCACTGCCCTGTGGGGTGGGATGGCAGCGATTGGCTCCAGCCATCCGGGGCGGCTGTGGGGCTACGCAATGCTGCACGACTGGGGGTTGATTCTGTTAATGCTGGCCGCGCCGGGGGAAATTAGCTGGGCATTGGTTCTCTTTCTTTTTGGGCTGCGGCTCATCAGTATAGTGGCCGGGGCCGCGGGGCTGGCCTATCTGCGTATGGCGGCTGGCACTCTCAGCCCGTCGCGTCTGCGCGGAGCCGGGCGGGTTGCGCCGTGGAGCGCGTCTGCCGCTATTTTGGGGGGGCTGGGTCTGGCCGGTTTTCCGCTGAGTGCCGGTTTCACAGGCCATTGGGCCGCGCTGCAAACCGTGGCGGAGACAGACTGGCGGGTGGCGGCGGCCGTTCTCTTGGCATCTGGCGGTGTGGTGGTGGGCTATATCCGTCTGATTCGCATCCTGTACGATCCCCAGCAAGTGCCCCGGATCGCCCCAGAAAGTCTGGTCCACGGATTGATTGCCATTGTCGCTATTCTTGTCGTCAGCGCGGCAGCCGTTGCTCCCCAATTATTAAATAGTCCAATCAACTGGGTGTTGATGGCCTTTCACGGCTAACCGCATCTGCCAAAAACTATCACCTTATCCCCCCATTTCAACCGATAGCTCCTGACAGCGGGGGTGTGATACAAATTGTGCTATCGTCTATCTTCTCCCACGGAGTAATGATGTCAGGCCAACGCCCCACTTCCCGCATCAGCGGCTTCTATCAAAAGAGCATCGCCGAGCGGGTGGCCCTGCTCTCCGCCTGGGCTGGGCTGGACAGGGAGGAGAGCGCCGCGCTCGATCAGGCCCTCTCCCTGGCCCAGGCCGACAAACTCATCGAAAATGTGGTGGGGCGCTATGCGTTGCCGTTGGGCATCGGCACAAACTTCCTCGTCAACGGCAAGGACTATCTGATCCCTCTGGTGGTGGAAGAGCCGTCGATTGTGGCCGCGCTCAGCTACGCGGCCCGGCTGGCCCGATCCGGTGGCGGTTTTGTCACGGGCAGCACCGAGCCGGTGATGATCGGCCAGGTCCAACTGTTGGATGTGGCCGATCCCCAACAGGCGGAAAGCGCAATCCTAGCCGCCCAGGACGAATTGCTGGCGATTGCCAACACCAGCCCGACGATTGCCCGGCTGGGCGGCGGACCCCGGGCAATCCGGGTGCGCCATCTGCCCCGCACCCCTACCGGCCCGATGCTGATTGTCCACCTGCTCTTTGACTGTCGGGACGCAATGGGGGCCAACGCCATCAACACCGCCGTAGAAACAATCGCCCCCCGGCTGGAAGCACTGAGCGGCGGGCGGGCGCTCCTGCGTATCCTCAGCAATCTGAGCGACCAGCGCCGGGCCTGGGCCGAAGTCGCTATCCCAGCCACAGCCTTCAGCACCCCGGAAAGCAGCGGCGAAGAGGTCATCCAGGCCATAGCCGAGGCCAACGCTTTTGCCGTGGCCGACCCCTATCGGGCCGCCACCCACAACAAAGGCATCTTCAACGGCATCGACCCCCTGCTCATCGCCACGGGCAACGACTGGCGTGCCGTCGAAGCAGGCGGCCACGCCTACGCGGCCCGGAGCGGACAATATCGGGCGCTGACGGAGTGGCGAGTAGGGACTGGGGATTGGGGATTGGGGATCGGGACCGTCCAGTCCCCAGTCTCCAGCCCCCAATCCCCAACTCTCTTTGGCCGCCTGGAACTTCCCCTCTCCGTCGGCGTTGTGGGGGGAGCCACCCGCTCCCACCCCACCGCGCAGGTGGCGCTGAAGATTCTGGGCGTTTCCGGGGCGCGGGAATTGAGCGAAGTGGCCGCGGCGGTGGGGTTGGCGCAAAATTTGGCTGCCCTGCGTGCGCTGGTGACAGATGGCATTCAGCGCGGGCATATGCGACTCCACGCCCGTCAGGTGGCCGTGGCCGCGGGCGCGCCGCCGGCGCGGGTGGATGAGATCGCCCAGCAGTTGATCGAGATGGGAGAGATTCGCGTCGAGCGGGCGCGACAGATATTGGGGATTGGGGAATAGGGAACGGGGATTGGGCATTCCCAGTCCCCGTTCCCCATTCCCCGATCCCCTCCTTTCAAGGAGAACAAATGCTAAACCAACCAATCAACCCAGTGGGAATCGTCGGCTACGGCGCGTATGTGCCCCGCTATCGCCTGCCAGGGAGCGAGATCAGCCGGGTTTGGAGTGAAGGCAACGACGAAAGCCCGGTGAAGGAGAAGTCTGTGCCGGGGCTGGACGAGGACACGGCCACAATGAGCATCGAGGCGGCGCGTAATGCCCTGGCCCGGGCCCAGATCGACCCCCGGCATATCCGCGCCGTCTGGGTGGGCAGCGAAAGCCACCCCTACGCGGTCAAGCCGACCGGGACGATTGTGGCCGAGGCCATCGGCGCCACACCGGCCACCCAGGCCGCGGACTGGCAGTTCGCCTGCAAAGCCGGGACCGAGGCCATGCAGGCGGCCATTGGCTTTGTGGGCAGCGGGATGGCCCAATACGCCCTGGCGATTGGGATGGACACCGCCCAGGGGCGGCCCGGCGACGCCCTGGAATATACCGCGGGTGCGGGGGGGGCAGCCTTTCTCCTCGGCGCCGCAGACGAAGCGCTGGCGGTCTTCGAGCGCACGCTGAGCTACGTCACCGATACCAACGACTTCTGGCGACGGCCCGGCAGCCACTTCCCCCGCCACGCCGAGCGCTTCAGCGGCGACCCCGGCTACTTCGGCCACGTCATCCCCGCCGCGGAGGAGATGCTGGAAGCAATGGGCACGACGCCGGCGAGCTACGATCACGTAGTTTTTCACCAGCCCAACATCAAATTTCCCGTGCGGGCTATGGCTTCGCTGGGCTTCAAAAAAGAGCAGTGGCAGGCGGGGCTGCTGGTGGGGGAGATCGGCAACACCTACGCGGGGTCGTCGATTGTGGGGCTGACCGCCATTCTGGATGTGGCAAAGCCGGGCGAAACTGTGCTGGTGGTCAGCTACGGCAGCGGCGCGGGGTCCGACGCCTTCCACCTGCGCATTACCGACCGCATTGGGGAGACCCAGCGCCGGGCGCCCCAGACCTGGGACTACATCCGCCGTCGGGTCCCCGTTGACTACGCGCAGTATGTGCGTATGCGTGGAAAACTGGCAACTGACTGAGCGTATCCCACACATATCCCACAACTATCCCACAAACGGGTGTGGGATATTGGGAATCGGGGACTGGGGACAGGGGACTGGGGATCGGGAGGTGTCGTGTCCCCAGTCTCCGATCCCCAATCCCCTGTCCCTACTATCCACAAATGGACACAAATAATCCCGTCATCGCGCTGTGTATGGCTGGCAGCCGAGCCGAGTTGGAGGGGCGGCGGGCGGATGCCTACGCGCTCTATGCCCAGGCGTGGGAGGCGGCTTCGGACGACTACGAAGCCTGCATCGCCGCGCATTACGTGGCGCGAGGATTCACCGATCCGGGAGAG
>JAHDWH010000194.1:10909-12938 GCA_023384455.1 Caldilineaceae bacterium
GATTTTTCACTGGAACCGGGAGGCGCTGGATCGGGCCGAGGCAGTGGATGACGAACGGATACAGCCTTTCTTCCCCTCGCTCTATCTGAATATGGGCCGCTCCTATGAACTGCTGGGCGAGCAGACAGAAGCCGAGCGCTTCTATGCCCTGGCCGCGGCGTTGGGCGCGGTGCATCAGCCCGAGCACACAAATAGAAAGTAGAGGGACGGTACACCGTCCCTCTACTTTTTTTGTAGCCCTGTGGGGTTTACGCCATACCCAACGCCCCGTCAAAGGTCTCAGTATAAGCACCATCGACTTTCTCCGGCGCAAGCAGCAGTTGCCCCCCACCCTGGCCGAAGATACCGTCGGCGTCGTTGCGCAGGGAACGCGCCTCCGGTCTGTCATAAAACGAATTGCATCTGGGGAACACCTGTGCTATCGTAGCCATATCTCACTGCCACTCCAAACAGATCAGATGTCCCACAGGGCGACCAGCCGGAGAACACAATGTCCCCGACAAAGACAAAACAGACAACAATTGACGAATATATCGCGGGCTATCCTGACGGCGTGCAGGCCATTTTGCAGGAAATCCGCCGCACAATTGCCGAGGAAGCCCCCGACGCCACCGAAGCCATCGCCTACGCCATTCCCACCTTCAAGCTGCGGGGCAAGAATCTGGTCCATTTTGGCGCCTACAAAAATCACATCGGCTTTTACCCGACGCCACCCGCGCTGGAAGCCTTTGCCGATGAACTGGCAGCCTATGCCAGCGGCAAGGGGTCGGCCCAGTTCCCCCTGGACAAGCCAATGCCCCTCGCCCTGATCCGGGAGATCGTGCGTTTTCGGGTGACGCAGATTCCGGAGAAGGCAGCAAAGGCAAAGAAAAATGAACCCTGACGACAAACCCTTCCCCATCCCCCACACCCTGGCCGAGTTCGCGGCGGAGCCGGACAACGACAAATGGCGGGGGTGGATCGCTCGTCTCCCCGCGCTCGTGGCCGAATTGACCGAGCGCTGGTCGCTGGAACTGGGCGCGCCCTACGAACCGGGGGGGATGTGCTCCTGGGTGGCCCCAGCCCGCAATGCGGAGGGCGAGGCGCTGGTGCTGAAAATGGGGGTTCGTCACAGCGAGGCGGAACACGAAATCGACGCTCTGCGCTTCTGGGACGGGGATGGCGCGGCCCGGCTCTACGCTTCGTCCGTCACCGACGACACCTGCGTTCTCCTGCTGGAACGCTGCACGCCGGGCCATTCTCTGAAGCAGACGTTGCCCGAACCAGAACAGGACAGAATCGTCGCGGGTCTCTTGCGCCGCCTGTGGAAAGAGCCACCGCCCGGCCATCCCTTCCGTCCCCTTCAGTCGATGTGCGACGAATGGGGCGACGAACTGGCCGCAGACGCCGAGCGCAATCCAGACCAGGTGGATGCGGGGCTGGTGCGGGCCGGGCTGGAAATCTTCCGTTCCTACGCGGGCACAGCCGACCGGGCAGTGCTGCTCGCCACGGACCTGCACGGGGACAATGTGCTGGCCGCCAGCCGGGAAGCCTGGCTGGTCATCGACCCCAAACCCTATGTAGGCGACCCGGCCTATGACGCCGTGCAGCATATGCTCAACTGTCCAGAGCGGGTGGATGCCGATCCGTATGGCTTCTGTCAGCGAATGGCGAACCTATTGGATGTGGAGACCGAACGGGTCCAAACCTGGCTCTTTGCCCGTTGCGTCCAGGAATCGTTCAACAACGAACCCTGGACCCAGCATCTGGGGTCCGTTGCCACGCGCATAGCACCCTGAATATCCAGAAGGGAGGCGAGAGTGAACCGACGAGAAGTGCCGACAACCGAGCGACCCATAAAGAGGTCTGCGCCGCTCTGGAAACCCATCTATGGGCAGAACGGGAACGCATCTACGCCGAGATTCACGCCTATCCGCCGCCCATCCCGGCCTGCGACGCCCAGTTCAACTATCTCATCGAAAAGTGTACTGGTCAACGAGATAGTAAAACGTAGGTGCGGGTTTGAAACGCACATCATAGGGTGAAAGTG
>JAHDWH010000195.1:0-4990 GCA_023384455.1 Caldilineaceae bacterium
CTATTCGCGTAATCCTCCCATTCGCGGTCCCAGGCGTTACCGCGAATGGGAGGATTACGCGAATGGTTGGCGGCGCGGCGGGCGCTGATTCCGGGAATCGTCGCGTGTTTCTCGAAAGTGGAGGTGTATCTTTATAGATGGCTCCACGCCGATGGTCGCTTTGTACCGCTACTGAAAGGCGTGGAGCCGGTTCGTCTTTGGCCTGAGCGTACGCTCAAACCTGGAAAGCGTCCTGGACCTCTCTCGTTTGCGCCGCGACCGGAAGTGCGTACACATCCGGCATTGCTGGCCCTGGCAGAAAGGTGCTGGCGAGGCGATAGCCCCTGTTGTTGTTCCTGTTCCTGGGGTTGTTCCTGTTGCGATAGGCGCAGCGCACCTGTGGACGCTTCCCACGGCTATTGTGGGGCAAAAGAACCGGATTGGCAAATGGCTTATCGGGCACGCCACGCGCCCAGCATCTTCCCCACTTCGTTGACAAGCCCTGCGCCGTGCTCATACTGACTGAGGGAGAGGCAGCGCATCTCAACGGCCATTCGTAGCTGTGCGCGCAGAATGTCGAGCCGGATGTCGGCTTCCAGAAGAACAGCAGGCCGGGCTGCCTCGTTCACTTTCTTGGCCCGCACCAGATGGCTATAGCAGCCATAGGCGCTGTCAAGAATACGCTCGGCCAGGACGAAACGAAGTTCACGGGGAAAGCTTTTGGTGCGCTCGGTGAGCCAGAGCAGCAGGTCGTTGTACCGCACAAAAAGAGCGCTCTCCCGGTCTGGTCGCTGGTTTGTGTTGGTTTTCGCCGGGGCGGTGGTCGCCATCGCTACCTCCTGGTCAGCACAATATCAGAGAGCATTTTGCGCCGCAAACGCCAGGTATCGGCGTGGCTGGCGTGGGCGATCCACGAAACCAAAGATTCCCGAAATTTCGCCAGGGAAATATGGCCGGCCAGATAGGCGGCCCGGTTGTGGCGCAGACGCTGACGGGCCGTGCGCAGATTGGCCGCCAGCAGACGCCGGTGGTCGGGGAAGAGGCGGTAGCCCAGAAAAGGAATGCCCGTCTCCGTGGGATAGACGACCGAGCGCCGCCAGTTGAGGGCCAGACGCAGGCCGCCCAAATGTTCGCTCACCGCCTCTTTCCAGCCGTGCAGCACGGATTTGTCGTTGTGAAAGAGCAGAAAATCGTCGCAATAGCGCAGATAGCCCCGGCACTTCAATTCCCGCTTTACAAACTGGTCCAAGGAATCCAGATAGAAGTTGGCCCAGGTCTGAGAGGTGAGATTGCCCACAGGCAGTCCGCGTGGACGCAGAGCCGCCAGCAGATCGTCGCCGTCGAACCACTCCATTGTGTACATCGGGGAGAGCACCCCCGCGCCGCTCTCCAGAATGCGGGCAATCAGTTGTAGGGTTTGGGGGTCGGCAATCCGCTTTGCCAGCTTGTCGTAGAGGATGCCGTGGTCGATAGCGGGGAAGAATTGATGCACATCGCATTGCAGGACGAAGGCGTGACCCCGGGCAAAGTGCTGGGCCTGATCTACGGCTTTATGGGTGCCTTTGCCCACCCGACAGGCGTAGGTGTCGTGGATGAAGCGGGCCTCGAAGATGGGGTCGATGACCCGGCAGAGGGCGTGATGCACAACTCTGTCCCGGAAAGGCGAGGCGGAGATCAGCCGCAGTTTGCGCTCGCGCACGTAGAAATTGTGGTAGGGGCCGGGTCGATAGCTGTCGTCCCGCAATTCTGCCTGTAGCTGGAAGAGGTTGGCCTCCAGATTGTACTCAAAGTCCGCTACCTCGGCCTTGTGCCGTTTGCCCTTGCGCGCTTTGCGAAAAGCCAGATAGAGGTTGGCAAAGTCGCTGATCTGTTCGTGGAGATGACGATAGGTTTTCATTGTGTTGCTTCTCCCTCCCCTACTGTGGGGGAGGGCCGGGGTGGGGGTTTAGTTTTTCAAAAATCGCGGCCCTGACGGGCCAAATTGGGCGAAGGCCGACAATCTTTCCACGGATGCTTCTGGTTCCAGGGGACAGTTGACAGCGGACAGTTGACAACTGCCTAACGAGAGTAGGTCCTGGCGAGGCGATAGCCCCCGAAGTCGTGCCCGAACCAGGGGAAGGCCCAGAGGCGATAGGCGCAGCGCACCATCTTACGGTTGGCTGACCATCCGCCGCCGCGGGCGATGCGTATCCCCGTAGCGTCCAGATTTTCCAGGTCTGCGTCTGGGCTATAAGGATACCCTGCATAGCGGGTAGCTGTCCACTCCCAGATAGTGCCCGCCAGATCGTGAATACCGTCCGGCGTAGCCCCTTGCGGATAGACGCCGACGGGCGTAGTGCGCATCACCCGCCCTTCCAGCGAGTTGAGCTTTGTCTCGTCCCAGCCGTTGCCCCAGGGGAAACTACGCCCGCCCCGCCGGGCCGCCCACTCCCATTCGGCTTCGCTGGGCAGACGCCAGGCAGTGCCTGTCACATCCGCCAACCAATTGGCATAGGCAACGGCTTCGTACCAGCAGACGCCCACCACCGGCTGAGATGGGTTGTTGAAGGCCAAATCGTCCCAGAAGCGGGGTTGGCGCACGACTTCGCCCTGGGGATACCACTCACGGATCTGGGCCAACACTCGATCCTCCGACCAGGTGATGAGGATGCGCCACATATTGTCAGCATCCCGCTCTGTCATGAAACCTTGACGAATCCATCTATCGATCTCCGATGGATCGTCCTTGAAACGTTGCCACGTCCGCAGATACAAATCCGCGGGATCGTCTTCGCCCGGCACTGCTTCCCCGCGCAACCAGTATTTGCCCCCGGCGCTCCAATAGCGTTCGTCGGCGTAGCCCCCGGCTTTCAGAAAGCATTCGTATTCGGCATTGGTCACCGGGTAGCGCCCGATGGCGTAGGCGGCCAGTTCTACCCTGTGGCGCGGGCGTTCGTCGTCGTCGGCTTCGGCGTCGCTGGGGTCGCTGCCGATTTCGGCTCTGCCCGCGGCAATCTCCACCAGCGGCGGCAAAATCACTGCCACACCGTTGACCGTTTCTACGGGAAAGCGGGGATCGCCCAGGCGTCCCAACAGCAGCCCAGCCTCCATCCGGCTGCGCAGGTGAATGGCGACGTTGCCCAGCCGGGCCAGGAGTGCCCGCCGGCTGGGTTCTTTCTGGGCAGGGTGCGCCTCGTCGCCCAGTTCCAGCAGGCAACGGGCAGCCAGGGCCGGGTTCACCGGCTGTACAGCGTCGATCAGTGGGGGATAGAGACCCGCAGCCAGAATCGTCGTCTGCTCCCAGCCGTTGGTGGGCGGCTCCGGCAGGGGGTCCCACTGCCCCCGTTCGGCTGTTGGCATCTCCTCCTCCCGACTGAAGACCTGCCAGCGTTCAGTCATCGCTTCGCCCGCCATCACCCGGCGCAGCATCTCCTCGGCGGCAAAATACTCCTGCAACAGGTGGTGGATGAATTTGACTTTGTTCTCGGTGGGCAGGGCCAGCAGGTTGGCAGCGCGGCCCAGACGCAGAATTGTCTCTGCCGGGGTCTCTATGCGTGTGCCAGCCACCCTTACGTGGGAGGGTATTTCGTTCTCGGCCCAGGCGATCTCCACTTCTGTGCCTGTGCCCAGGCGTTGCATAGCAAAGGCCAGACGGCTAAGGGCCAGGTGTTGGGCGCCGGGGTCAATCCAATCCGCGTGGCGCTTCTCCTCCATCTCCCGGCGCAGCAGACGCTCGACAAAGCTGGCAAAGAGGCTCGCCCGGTGGTTGGGCAGGCTGCCCGCGGCGTCATAGGCTTCGGTCATCAGCAGGAGATAGTAGGGGATCGACGCCAGGTCCAGGAGGTCGGCGTGGGCACTGCGCAACTCCGACCAGAGGGCAGCGCCCTTTTCCTGGCCCAGATAGAGCCGTCCGAAGTCCTGAATCTGCTCCGGCGAGAGTGGGTCAACCTCCACCTGTTGTACGGCGAGATCGCCGCTGTAGTCCTGGGTGCGGCAGCTAAAGACCAGCCGGTTGCCCGGGGGCAAGTAGCGGGCAAAATCGGCCCAGTCGAGTATCCGCTCCCGATACCGCTCGCGCCGGGCTTCGTTGAGCGCGTCGCAGAGCAGGCAGAGACGGCCCTGGCGCAGGGCGAGGGCGATTTCACCCGTAGGGTCTGCGCCCAGGCCCGGCGCTTGCGCGCGCCAGTTGCGGGCCAGAAAGTCCAGGGGCGCTTCGTCAGGCTGTTGGTCGGCCAGGCGCACGAAAATGGGCAGCAAGGCTTCGTCGCCTTCTTGCAGCCGTTTCCGAGCCATTTCCAACGCCAGCCGTTGCAGCACAGTCGTCTTGCCCGCGCCGGGCTGGGCCAGGAGGATGAAAGCCGGGTGTTCGTCCAGCGCCTGGCGGATGTCGTCCAAGCGCACCCGCTCAATCGTGCGCTGGGGGCCTTCGCCGCGTACCAGAAGGCGGCTGTAGGTGGGCGAGAGTTCGTGGGCAGAGCGGTAGCCGCCGGAGAGGGGCACATAGCGGCTGTAGATGCGCTGTAGCCCTGTGTCCAGCCAGAGACGGACGAGATAGGCTTCTTCCCGTTTGTGGGCGTCGGCCTGGGGCTGGGCCGCAATATACTTCGCCAGCGCGTCGGCCTGGGCGCTGTCGATGGCAAGGCGATCGCTGCCGGTGGTCACTACGCCGCTGGTCACAATGTCGTCACTCAGCGTGACATCGGTTCGGCGCAGAAGGGGCAGGAGTCGGTCCCAACTCTCCTGCAATTGGGCAGCGGAGAAGTGGAGCGCAATCTGGTAGTTGTACTGATCTCTGCCGACGAAGGTCTCGGCGCTCACATCCCTGGCGGTAACTTGCGATGAGTCGGAAGTAGGCATAGGGGAATCCCTGGCAGGTGATGGGAAGATGGGCAAGCAGGTGGGCACTTTCGTTGTCAGCATTGTAGCAAGTTTGGGGACGAGAAACAAAAGGGGTGGGTGGCGTTGCCTTCGCGTCAACGCCCTCACCCCCGGCCCCTCTCCCTGCCGGGTCGTCTGTGGGCGGGGTCTGTTG
>JAHDWH010000195.1:5090-12931 GCA_023384455.1 Caldilineaceae bacterium
CGCCCTCACCCCCGGCCCCTCTCCCTGCCGGGTCGTCTGTGGGCGGGGTCTGTTGGTCGGGCTGGGAGAGGGGGGTTTGTCGATGGCGTTTGGGGCGAGTTGCGGTGGGAAGGGGTCGATGGAGCTTGCCCTCGTTTGCCCTCGTTCCCACGCTCCGCGTGGGAACGCCGTCTGGACGCTCTGCGTCCGCCCTCACCCCCGGCCCCTCTCCCTGCCGGGTCGTCTGTGGGCGGGGTCTGTTGGTCGGGCTGGGAGAGGGGAGTCGTCGATGGCGTTTGGTGACGCGTCGGATCGCACAGGGGTCGATGACGAAAAGACCAATCGCCGCCGAACCCCCTCCTCTCCCAGCGCGAAAATCGCCATCCGCAGAACCGTCGCCGAAGCTGGGAGAGGAGGGGGCGACGCTCCAATGAGACTTACCCCGTCAACGCCGAGGGGGTGGTGAGGGCCATCCCTTAGCTACGACACACAGCGACGATCTCCGCCAGCACCTGTTCAATGTTTGCGGTAATGGCCTCATTTCGGATGCGCAGTACCCGAAAGCCCCGCTGCTCCAGATATTCGGTTCTCGCCGCGTCGCGCCCGGCTTGCGAGTCGTGAATACCGCCGTCAATTTCGATGACCAACCGAGCTTCGTGACAGTAGAAATCGGCGATGAAACGCCCAATGGGATGCTGTCGCCTGATCTTCAACCCCTCCAATTGGCGGTCCCGCACCCGTTGCCAGAGTAACCTTTCGGCAGGGGTCATTTTGCGGCGAAGCTCTTTGGCCCTTTGGCGGAGTTCGGGTGAACTTTCGTTGAGCATCTGGTTCTCCTAAAAACCCTCATCCCCGGCCCCTCTCCCAGCCGTTGTGATGGAGGGTGGGGTTCGTTGGTCGGGCCGGGAGAGGGGAAAAGTGCCGATGGCGTTGGCGGCTGGATTCGGCGCGGCGGCGTCGATAGCGAACCCACCAATCGTCACCGATCCCCCTCCTCTCCCAGCGCCTCAAACGCCATCGGCAGAACCGTCGCCAAAGCTGGGAGAGGAGGGGGCGACCCACCAATCGTTCATAACCCGTCAACAGCGAGGGGGCGGTGAGGGGAAAACAGAGAAGCTCAATCGGGGCCGTCATCCCGCGCCCTCGGCCAGCGCCTCGTAGACGCTCTTTCGCTCCAGAAAGAGATCGTCCAAAATCGCGTCAACCTGGGCAAGCTGTTCCGCCTCTGAGCGAGGGCGCACAATCAGCGTCTGGTCTCGCAGGGCCACATCAAATTCATCTCCCACCTGTGCGCCCAGTTCATCCAGCACAGCCTGCGGCAGCAGCAACGCCAGCACACCATCCACACGGGCAATTCGAGCCAAAGCCATTTTGCACCTCCATAGCACCCCTGGAAAATCAACGCCCAATTGCGCCCAACAGAAGTTGCTTGATTCTACCACACAATCCACCGCGGAGCGGCCCGCAGACGTTCCCACGCAGAGCGCTGGGAACGAGGCCCACCTGCCACTTGCCACCTACCACCTGCCCCCTGTATACTCTCCCTATCACCCCAGACGAGGAGAACCCGCCCAATGGCCGACGCCACCCCGATGCTACAGCAGTACCGCCAACTGAAGAAGCGCTTCCCTGATGCGATTCTGCTCTTTCGCCTGGGCGACTTCTACGAGATGTTCGACGAGGACGCCCGGCTGATCTCCAAGCAGTTGGGGCTGGTGTTGACGGCGCGGCGCTTTTCCAAAAGCGTGAAGATGTCTATGTGCGGCGTCCCCTACCGCCAGCTATCGGTCTACGTCTCCAAACTGCTGGAACGGGGGCACAAAGTGGCGGTGGCCGACCAGATGGAGAGCGCGGGCAAGAGCCGGGGGCTGATCAGCCGGGAGATTGTGCGGGTCATCACACCGGGCACGGTTGTCGAGGAGGCGCTCCTGGCCGAGAAGAGCCAGAACTTCCTGGCCGCGCTGGCCCCGGCTGAAAACATCTGGGGGCTGGCCGCGGTGGACCTCTCCACCGGCGAGTTTGTCACCGCCCAGTTCAGCGGACCAGAGGGCTGGGCGCAACTGCTGGAGGAGATGAATGTCCTGCGCCCCACGGAACTTCTGCTCCCCACCCCGCTGGTGGCAGACGAGGCGTGGCTGACTGGGCTGGCTGACGTGCGCCCGGCCCGTCTCTCCCCGGTTGACCCCGCCCGCTTCGACCCCACCGACGCCCGCCAACGCCTTCTGGCCCATTTCACCGCTACTTCTCTGGACGCCTACGGCTGCGCGGGCTTGCCCCAGGCCACCGCCGCGGCCGGTGCGATTCTCGCCTATCTCCAGGAAAACCAACTCTCGGACTTGGCCCACCTGACCGGGCTGGAGACCTACCGGGCCGAAGCCTGCGTCGGTCTGGACCCGGTGACCCGGCGCAATCTGGAACTGACCGCCACCCTGCGCGACGGGCGCGCCCAGGGCAGTCTGCTCGCCGTCCTCGACCGCACGGTTACGGCGATGGGTGCCCGCCTTCTGCGCCGCTGGATTCAGCAGCCGCTGGTGGAGTTGGCCCCGATTGTCGAGCGGCTGGACGCGGTGGAGGAGTTGACCGGGCAGACGAATGACCGCGGACCGCAGACCGCAGACCGCTCTGACGCCGACACCCCTCCCAGTCCCCAGTCCCCAATCTCCAATCCCCAATCTCCCCCCTTCTTCCGCGCCGACCTGCGCAAACTCCTCGACGGCGTACACGATATGGAGCGCAGCGTGGGGCGGGTGGGCTTTGGCACGGCCAACGCTCGCGATTTGGCCGGTCTGCGCCGCACCCTCAGCCGCATCCCCCGCATCAAAGGGCTGCTGGCAAAGGCGGTCTCGCCCCGGCTGGTGGCGCTCAATAGCCAGTTGGAGCCGTTGCAGGACGTGGCCGGGCTGATCAGCGCCGCGCTGGTGGACGACCCACCGATTCTGCTCAAAGAGGGCGGGCTGATCCGCCCTGGCTATCACAGCGAGCTGGGCAGCTTACGCGGGGCCGCGGCGGACGGACGGGATTGGCTGACCGCCTACGAAGCCGAGGAGCGGGCGCGCACGGGCATCCCCACCCTGCGGGTGCGTTACAACCAGATTTTCGGCTTCTTTGTGGAGGTGCCCCGCAGCAAAAGCGGGCTGGTCCCTGCCGAATACGAGCGGCGGGCCACCATCACCCACGCCGAGCGCTTTGTCACCCCGGCCCTGCGCGCCCGGGAGAGTGCGATTCTGGCCGCGGAGGATCGGGCCAACGAATTGGAGTACGAGCTTTTTGTGGCGCTGCGCCAGCAGGTGGCCGCCCACAGCCAGCGGCTGCTGGCCGCGGCCCGCATTCTGGCCGAATTGGACGTGCTGGCCGGCCTGGCCGAGACAGCCATCCACCACAACTATTGCCGCCCGACCGTCGATGAAAGCAACGCCATCCACATTGCCGAAGGGCGGCATCCGGTGGTGGAGCAACTCCTGGCCGAGGGCAAGCGCTACGTGCCCAACGACATCGACCTGGACGGGGAGGCGCGGCGGATGCTGATTCTGACCGGGCCGAATATGAGCGGCAAGAGTGTGCTGACCCGCCAGGTGGTGCTGACCGTTCTGCTGGCCCAGATGGGCAGTTTCGTGCCTGCCCGGGCCGCCCACATCGGGCTGGTGGACCGGATTTTTGTGCGGGCCGGGGCCAGCGACGACATCACCCAGGGGCGCTCGACCTTTCTGGTGGAGATGGACGAGACCGCCTATATTCTGCGCCACGCCACCGCCCGCAGCCTGGTGGTGCTGGACGAAGTGGGCCGGGGCACCTCCACCTACGACGGGATGGCCCTGGCCTGGGCCGTGGGCGAGGAACTCCACGACGGCATCGGCTGCCGCAGCCTCTTTGCCACCCACTTTCACGAACTGACCGCGCTGGCCGACCAGTTGGCCGGCGCCTCCAATGCCAGCCTGGCCGTGCGCGAGCAGGGCCACGAAGTCGTCTTTCTGCATCGGCTGGTGGAAGGGGGAGCGGACCGCAGCTATGGGGTGCAGGTGGCCCGGCTGGCCGGTGTGCCGGAAAATGTCATCGAGCGGGCACGGGCGGTGATGGCCCGGCTGGAAGGGGAGAAGCGGCGGCAGGTCGCGGCGCAGGTCGAGCAGCCCCTGGCCCTGGCCGAGCTGCGGCCTGTCTATCGAAGCGCTGAGACAGACGAAATAGTCCATCTGCCCGGCGACGGGGCCAGCCTGCGGGCAGTCGTGCGGGAACTTTTCGGGCTGGACATTGCCAATCTGACGCCGATTCAGGCGCTGATGACGCTCAACGAATGGCAGCGGCGGTTGCGGGAGAATGAAAACAGGAACGCAGATTTCGCAGAGGACGCAGATTTCGCAGATTTTTGATCCGCGCGCTTCCGCCATTTCCACGCCATCCGCGGTCTATTTTCAAGTCAGTGTTCAGGCCCGGTGGGGCACAATGAACAATGAAAATAGGGATGCAGAGAAACGCAGATTAAATCCGTGTGAATCCAATCTTTCCGCGTCATCCGTGTTCTATTTTCAGTTAGTCGATTTTCCGTACACTATTCCGTACACTATACTGTACAGAATGCAAATGTGTTTGAATAGTTGACAGGTGTGAGGGATAGGGATGCTCAAAGTAAATGTGGATCACATCGTCTCTGTGACAGAAGCCCGGGGCCGTCTGAGCGAGCTGGTCGAATCGACGGCTGACGAAGATGTGTGGGTGTTGACAAAGGGCGGCAAGCCCCGGGTAGCCATTGTGGATGTGGAATATCTGAGCCTTCTCATCAAACGGGCCTGGTTCAACGAATTGGCAGAACGTTCCCAGGCGGCCTTCGACGGCTATCTTCGCCAGCAGGGAGAAAGTCCAGAGTCATTGAGCGATGAAAGCGTAGAAGAGATTCTGGCATTGGCCCAGGGCTAAAATTCAGTCTGGGCCGTTTTCAAGAGATACAAATCCTATCGCCCCGAGACTTCGCCACCGCACTCCATCTCGCATTATAGAAATCCGCTTATGTCTCAACCCTCGCCCATTCGCCTCCTGCCCGCCCACATCGCCGAACGCATCGCGGCCGGGGAGGTGGTGGAGCGGCCCGCGTCTCTGGTCAAAGAACTGTTGGAAAACAGTCTGGACGCGGGCGCGGGCGCGGTCAGTGTGGAAATCCGGGACGGCGGCCTCTCCCTCATCCGGGTGGCGGACGACGGCCACGGGATGGGACGAGAGGATCTGCCCCTGGCCGTGCAGCGTTTCAGCACCAGCAAAATCCAGCAGATGAGCGATCTGGACGCCATCAGAACGCTGGGCTTCCGGGGCGAGGCTCTGGCCTCGATTGCGTCGGTGGCCCGGCTGGAGATTCTCAGCCGCCGCCGGGATGAGTTGGAAGGGACGCTCCTGCACAGTCTTGACGGCAGCCAGACTGTCAGCCCAGCGGCCAGCCCGGACGGGACGAGCGTGACTGTGCGCGACCTTTTCTACAACACCCCAGCCCGGCGCAAATTTCTCAAATCGCCTATGCGCGAGGGGCAGCTGGTGCGCCAGGTGGTAGTGCGCTATGCGTTGGCCTATCCACAGGTGGCCTTTCGGCTGCTGGTGAATGGGCGGGAAAGCTTCGCCGCGCCCCCAGCCCCGCCCCTGGAACGGCTGGCCGCCGCCCTGGGCCGGGAGAGCGCGGGGGAGATGCTGCCGGTCGTCTGGGCCGCCGCAGACCTGCGCATCGAGGGGTTCATCAGTGCGCCGACTATCGGCGGCCCGGACCGACACGGGCAACACTTCTTCATCAACGGGCGGCCTGTGCGCTCCGGTCTGCTGGCGGTGATGCTGGAACGCCCCTATGCCGGCCGTCTGCCCGTCAGCCGCCGACCGTTGGGGGTCATCCACATTCATCTCGACCCCCATCTGGTGGATGTGAATGTCCATCCCCGCAAGGAGGAGGTACGCCTGAGCCAGGAGCGCTCCATCTACGGCGCGGTCAGCCGGGCCGTGGAGCAGGCGCTGATCCCCTATCCGGTCACAGAATCCATGGCATCGGGCATCGCCTGGCCCTTCGCCGACCAGCCCTTTGCCCCGCTGAGTCTGCGCGAGGGCAGCGCGGCGTATGTGACCGGCGCAACCCGGCCCCTAGGCCAGTTGCAGAATGCCTATATTGTGGCCCAGGGCCGGGAGGGGCTGCTGGTGGTGGATCAGCACGCGGCCCACGAGTTGGTCCTCTACGAGCGGCTGATGGCCGGGGGCGAAAGCCAGCCCCTTTCGCCGCCGCTCCGTATCGAACTGACCCAACGGGAGGCCGAACTGCTGACACCGTTCCTGCCCGCCTTTGTCGATTTGGGGCTGGAGTTGGAATCCTTCGGCGGCAACGCCTTTCTCCTGCGCTCGCTGCCCGGGGCCCTGGCGGGCAGTCATCCGCCAGGGCTGCTCGACGGGCTGTTGGGCGAACTGCCCGGCTGTCGGGCGCTGGACCCGGAAGCTGTGAGGGAGAAGCTGGCGATGAAGGCTGCCTGCGTCTCGGCCATCAAAGCCGGGGATATTCTCTCCATCGAACAGATGGCCGAACTGCTCGACGGGCTGGAAGCGGCCTGGTCGCCGGCCACCTGTCCCCACGGACGCCCTGCCTTTGTGCTGCTGACGGTGGAGGAGTTGGAGCGCCGTTTTATGCGACGGTAGAAAGTATTACGTATTACGTATTGCGTAAGGCGGCGAAGTCACGAGCGCTGCGGACAGTCCAGGCCAGTGAGCGGCGGTTGAGTAGCCGAGTCTTCGAGGCGTATCGCTTGTACTGAGCCTGTCGAAGTGAAACCAAAGCGAACGGGTTAGTAGCCGATTCTTCGTCTACCCGCTGGGTTTCGGCAGGCTCAACCTAAAGGTTCCGATACGGCGGCAAACAGCAGCCGCCTACCCTTCGATGAACTCAAGACACCGCTCAACCGGCGCTGGCCTTACGCGACGGGGCACGACCCGTAACTAACGCACGTGCGTTAGTTCTTGCGCTGGTACAGAGTAAGGCGGCGAAACTACGATTTGCGTGGGGAAACGTGAAGACGTGAAACGTGAGATCGGGTGACGACACCTCACGTTTCACGTCTTCACGCTTCGCCCCCCCACTTTACACAAAAAACACGCTGTATACCCATCCACACGGAAAGCACCGGCCCAATGATTCTCTCTCCCTTCGACATTCCCACCAGAGACCGCTACAAAATTGCCACCGGCACGATCCTGCCCCGGCCCATCGCCTGGGTGAGTACTCTCGGCGGGGACGGCGTGCCCAATCTGGCCCCCTTTTCCTTCTTCACCGTCGCCAGCGCAGACCCGTTCACCCTTCTTTTCAGTTGCAGCCACAAGCCCGACGGCAGCAAAAAGGATACCTGGACGAATGCCGAAGCCAGTGGCGAATTTGTGGTCAATCTGACCAATCAGGCCACGGCAGAGGCGATGAATATCACCGCCACCACCTTTCCCCATGGCGTCTCGGAATTTGAGGCGGCGGGGTTGACGCCAGCACCCTGCCGTACAGTATCCGCGCCGCGAGTGCTGGAAGCGCCGGTCAGCTTCGAGTGCAAGTTGACCCGGATTGTCGAGGTGGGCGGCAATGCGGTCATCTTTGGCGCGGTGCAGATGATCCACATCGACGACGCCATCTACGACGGCAAGTATGTGAATTTGGCGGCGATGCAACCGATTGGCCGTCTGGCCGGGTCGGGCTATTGCCGGGTGACGGATCTGTTTGAGATGGTGCGGGGGTGAAGCGAATTGCGAATTGCGTATTGCGTAGGTCGGTGATGAGCAGGGGTTTTGGTCTCTCTGTTCGACGGTGCAGAAGCAGGTGTGGCTGTTCTGAAAATAGAACACGGATGGACACGGAAAGAACGGATTCACACGGA
>JAHDWH010000196.1 GCA_023384455.1 Caldilineaceae bacterium
TTTTCGCGGATAGAAGCGAGAAAAATCCGGCTTTTTCCGTACTTTCCGCTCAATCTGCGTTCTATTCTGTCCTATTCAGACAAGCTGCTAGACGAGTCGTTGTCTGCGTAGAAACCGCCGAATCCCCTTCCGGGAAGGTTGCTCACAAGAGTTAGCCCGGATGAGGGGGTGAGCGGGGACGGGCGGTGCTGTTGAAAGAGGAGGACGAGGAAGGATTGTTTGAGTAGGGAAAATCGGGCATAGCGAAACGTGAGAGTCGTTGAGCAAACTCACATTTCACGCCTCACTCTCTTTGCCACACTCGCTCCCCACCGACCCGTTCGGCATACCCTCGTACCTGCCGCTCCAAATCGGCCCGGTCTGTCCAGAAGGTGCTGAACTGGGAGCGGTAGGCCAGAATCGCTTCGATTTTGGCCTGGAGCGCCGCTTCGGATAGGGGATGAACCGTCGCCTCCCAGCCGCTTCCCGTGCGCTCCAGCACCTCCGCAACGCTCCCTTCCTTCTGTGCGTAGGGGTAATCCTCGTAATAGCCCAGCCGCCCCCCGTAGACCGCTTCCGCGGCCTGGCGCACAAAAATGTGGTCCACGTGATTGCCGACGGTCAGGGGCGCGAGTATCTGCTCGGCCCCGGGTAGGCTACGCAGCAGGGCGATCACCTCCGCCACCAGCCCCGCCTCGCCGGGATGGACCGGGCCAAAAATCTCGGCGTCGGACTGGTAGTACATCCCCCCCTCTGCCCCGCCCCGGTAGATACAGTCGGGGATGGGCCAGTGCAGATAGTCTGCGCCCAGAACGGCGCAGGCCGCGGCGTCCTCGGCCCGGCGCGCAGCCTCGGCGCTGGTGTCCAGTTGCCAGCGGTCGCGCAGACTCTGGGCATAGTCAGACGCTCCCCCCCCGGCATCCCCCGCCATTACCGTCGCCACCAGCACCCCCTCCCCGGCCTGGGCGAGTTGGTATATCTGCCCACCGCAAGACAAAACCCCATCGTCCAGATGGGCGGCCAGCACAATTGTATGAACATTTTGTTGGGTCATTTGACCGATCCCCGTCGTTGTGTACTATGAAAAGTATAGTATAGAATGCAGTGGCGTAGTGCTGCCCTGAAAATAGAGTTGTATACACGGATAAAAGGGAACACGGATTCAATCTGCGAAAATCTGCCGGGTGCCCTCTGGGCGCTGTGTAATCTGCGTTCTGATTTTCATTTGGGAAAGGTGAATTGTCCATCAATGAATGATTCCACGCAATCCGGACAACTGCCGCTCTGCCGGGTGGCGATGCTCAGTGTTCACACTGGTCCCCTGGCCCAATTGGGCGGCAGCAAAACCGGCGGGATGAATGTCTATGTGCGGGAGCTGAGCCGGGCCCTGGGCAAGCGCGGGCTGCTGGTGGATGTCTTCACCCGGGCCGGGAGCGACGAGGAGCCGCGCATCCGCACGGAATTGGGCCAGAATGTGCGGGTAATTTATGTGCCCGCCGGGCCTGCCCACACCGCATCACCCGATGGGCTGATTCCCTATTTGGACGATTTCGCCACGGGCGTCTGCCATTTTGCCCAGGAGCAGGCCATCCGCTACGACCTGCTCCACAGCCACTACTGGCTCTCCGGTCTGGTGGCGGAACAGTTGTGTCAACTCTGGGGGCCAGTGCCAGTGGTGCAGATGTATCATACACTGGGCCACATGAAAAATCAGATTGCCCAGGACAAGAGCCAGGGGGCAAGCCAGGCCCGCATTGAGGGCGAGGAGCGCATCATCCGCTTTGCCAACCGGCTGATCGCGGCCACCCCTGCCGAAGAGAATCAACTCATTCAGCTATACGCTGCGGATCCGGCCAAAATCACAATTATTCCGCCAGGGGTAGACCTCTGCCATTTTCGTCCCCAGTCCCGATCCGAAGTGCGGCGTCAATTGGGCTTGCCGCCGGACCAAAAGATCGCGCTCTTTGTGGGGCGCATCGAGCCGCTCAAAGGCATTGACACAATTTTGCACGCCACCCGCCTGCTTTGCGACAAAAACCCTGCCCTGGCCGAGCAATTGACCGTCGCGATTGTGGGTGGCAGCCCCTGGGCAGCCCAACTGGACGCAGAGATGGCCCGTTTGCAGGCCCTGCGCACCCAACTGAAACTGGAGCGAATTGTACGCTTTGTGGGCGCGCGCCAACAATCTGTGCTGCCCGATTTCTATTCCGCGGCGGATGTGGTGTTGATGCCCTCGCATTACGAGAGCTTTGGAATGGTGGGGCTGGAGGCGATGGCCTGTGCTGCGCCGCTGATCGCTGCCCAGGTGGGTGGGCTGGCCTATCTGGTGAAGGACGGAGTGACCGGTTTTCTGATCCCGCCCCGCGCACCGGGAGAACTGGCGGAACGGATGAATCTGCTGCTCAGCGACGAACTCCTGCGTTGGCAGATGGGCCGGGCGGCCCGCAAAGAGGCCCGGCGCTATGGATGGCGCATCATTGCGGACAGGGTGCTGGACCTGTACGCCACGACTGCCGCGCCCTTTTTGGCGGGAATATCCGCTGCAATAGAAAGCTGTGAAGATTATTCTGTGGTGTAGTTCGTACTATCTGTATAGATAAAATCGTTTCCCTTGAATAGCAAAGACTCCCCCGTCTCCCTGGCAAGCGCATAGGCAAAGCAATCACCCAAATTGAGACCCGCTTTGTGCCGACCCTTGCCAAAATCCTGATAGGCTTGCCGGGCAATCTGGGCCTGGGCAGCCGTGACATCGGCAACTTCGATGCCTGTTTGACGGATGAAGAAATCCAATTGCCGGCTGGCTTCGGCGCCGCCCCGGCTGTCGATATTTATTGCCGCTTCGAGGAAATTTGCCGCCGATATTCGGCAAACGGGTGCAGTTGCGATTGCCCTGACAAATCGTTCGGCGTCCTCTTCCCCATAGAGAATGGCAAGCAAAGCTGAAGTATCGATAATCATTGGGCCATTCCGTTCTCGCCGTAGAGCATATCGCCGTGCTCTACCGCGCTGACCGGCTGACGGATCTGTTTGGCACAGCGTTCGGCAATTGCCATCCACTCTTGAACCCGTTCCTCTGTATTCTCCCCGCGCAGCAATTGTTTCTGTTGTCGGCGCAAAGCGTCCAGGACAATAGATGTCATACTTCTCCCTGTCATCTCGGCCAGATAGCTTGCCAGCGCATAGACTTCTTTATTCTTGATGTTCAGGCTTTTGTTCTGGATGTCCAGGCTCATCAGTCACCTCGATTCTGCAATGGTAGAATCACACTCTTCTGTTGCAGAATAGCGCACGTCATCTGTTCTGTCAAGATTCTTTATCCTTACCCCAAATCCCCCAGCCGGTGCAGAACCAGCCCCGCGGCGGTAATCGCGGCGGTCTCGGCGCGCAGGATGCGGGGGCCGAGGCTGACGGCCACCCAGCCCGCGGCCACGGCCTGGGCCGCTTCGGCGGCGTCGATACCCCCCTCCGGGCCGATGAGCAGGCTGCACGCGGCTGGCGCATCCACCCCAGACAGTGCCGCGCCCAGCGTGAGCGATGTGGCGTCCGCTTCTTCCCAGGGCAGCAGACGCAGACCGGATGGCTCCACAACGGCAGCCGCCCACTCCAGCGGCTTGGCCAGCACAGGCAGCCGTCCCCGTCCGCACTGCTCGGCGGCTTCCCGGATGATCTCCTGCCAACGCACATACTTGCGGGTGAGCTTCTCCGCCGGGCGCACAATCGTCCGGCTGCTGATCACCGGCACAAAGCGGCTGACGCCGATCTCCACCCCTTTTTGTAGCACCCACTCAAATTTATCGGCTTTGAGCGCGCAGAGATAGAGCGACAGAAAAATCGGTGGCTCACCTTCGGTCACTTCCTGGCCCAACACAGACCCTTCGGCGGCGTTTCTGTCCACGCGTATAATTTCGGTGGGATAGGCAAAGCCGGCGTTGTCCAGCAGCAAAATTGTCTCGCCAGGGGAGAGGCGCAGCACAGCGCGCAATTGATGGGCCAGGGGCGTCAGATCAACGGGTTGGCCGGGGGTGATGGGGGTGTGGGTGAGGAAGAAGCGGTGCATTGAGTTTAGAGATTGGGGATCAGAGATTGGGGACTGGCCTTCACGCAGAACGAAATGTAAAACGTGTATATATTCGGCCAACCATATGAAGACGTGAAACGGTAACTACTCACCCCCACCCAACCTCCCCCAGCTTGGGGGAGGAGTCGATCCAGTTCCCTCCCTAGAATGGGGAGGGGTAGGGTGGGGTGGCTGAACAGTTACGTGAAACGTGAGGTGTCGTCACCCACTCTCACGTTTCACGTCTTCACGTTTCGGCCCGTACTTTGTGGCTCCGCCGCCTTATGTTTTACACCTTCCGTTTTACGACCAGCGCCACCCAATCCCCTTCCTGCTTGCGGGATTCCTCGACAAAGCCGTGACGGGTGGCGGCGTTGAGCACAATATCCACTTTTTCTTCGATAATCCCGGAGAGGATCATCCGGCCATCGGGCGCGAGGGGTTCGGCCAGGGGCGGGTTGCCGTAAATGCCGTTGAAGAGACCGGCCAGTACCTCGGCCAGAATGTTGGCGACGAGAAGGGGAAAGCGGCCCGCCATCCCCGCGGGGACGCTGCCCTGGGCCACCACCAGCGAATCCGGCCCTTCCACCAGCCCGTTGCGCTTGGCGTTGTCGTGGGTGGATTCCACGGCCAGGATGTCGATGTCTGTGGCATAGACCGGGGCCGCGCCCAATTTGGCCGCCACAATCGAAAGCACGCCGCTGCCCGCGCCCACATCCAACACCGCCATCCCCGGCTGCACCAGCTCTTCCAGCGCGGCCACGCAGAGACGGGTGGTGGGGTGCATCCCCGTGCCAAAGGCCATCCCCGGCTCCAGGGCCACCACAATATCCCCCGGCAGGCTCTCCACCGCTTCCCAGGCCGGGGCCAAAATCACCCGTTGGCCGATGCGCATGGGCTTGTAAAAACGTTTCCAGGCGTGGGCCCAGTCTTCCTCGCGCACAGTACGGATGGCCGGTTCGGGGATGGGATAGAGCAGACTCAGCCGCCACAGCCCCTCTTCGATCAGGCGGCGAATCTCCGTGCCCCGGCGACCGGGCTTCAGATACGTCTTCACCACCAGCCGGTATTCGCCGTTGATAGGCTGGTTCAGGTCGTCGAAGCCGGTGACTTCGATGACCGCGCCGCCGCCGGAGGCTTCCCCTGTGGCACTGTCTTCCTCCCAGCCGCCGCCGTTGTAGCGGTTGAAAAGTTCGCTGACCGCTTCGGCGGCTTCGCCGTCCACATCCACCGCAATTTCCAGCAGTTCGCTACCAGGCATAGCCACCGTTCCAAAGGGTATACAGACCGTACAACAGATAGACGATTACCACCAGAGAAAGCAGACGCCAGATGGTATCCCGCTGGGTGTAGATGCGCTGCACCTCGGACTTGACCGCGCTGGGACGCAGCACGACCAGAACAACGAGAATCAGAAGAACAAAAAGAATACGTCGTAGACTCACAGCGGTTTTCCGGGAATTGGCTTCTCTGCTACAATGCGCCCATGACTGCTTTCGGCTTCACCTTCGAATGGCTGCTCGGCCAACTCCATCCCCTGCGCCCTGGCTTCTGGCTGCTTCTCAGCTTCGGACTGAGCGGTCTGGTGCTGATGGTCGGCCCTCTCCTGTCCGCTAGGTGGAGCAGGCGATTGCGGGCGGGGCGCTGGGTTCTTACGCCCTATCTGGGCTTGCTCGCCGGTGGGCTTTCGCCCCGGCTGCTCGGTTTGAGCGATATCGACTGGGTGGCCGGGCTGGGGCTGGGCGTGGGGCTGACCTCGGCTATCTGGCTGCTGCTGGCGCTCGTTCGGGCTACCCTGCACAGAGAAACGCTAGACAGAGGCCCGTCTGATTCCAGGGGTATTTCATTGGCGGAGCAGATTGTGTGGGCCGGGGCCAGGGAGTTTCACTGGGTCTTTCTGCGCGCGGCCGTGTGGGAAATGTTGCTGGCCCTGCCCGCGCCGCCGGAATTGCCCGGCTATTGGGCCATCTGGCTGGCTTCCCTGCTGGCCCTGCCGGGTCTGTTCATCCAGCACCGGCAGACCTCCCAACGGGTAATCGGGGGGCTGCTGTTGATCACAACAGCCATCCTCTTCTTCTATACCCGCAACTTTTATCTCTGCTGGTTGCTCCACGCCAGCGCCGGGCTGCTGATCGACCAGCAGTTCACAGCAGAAAATAGCCATCCTATCGGCCAGCGGGCTGTCGGCTGACCGGGAAGACGGTCCATAGAGTTGCGTCTGTGGGTTTAGATAATAAAGCCCAGCACAACCATCAGGACAAAGAGAGCCGCCGAGATAACGAGGAGTTGGCGCACATCGCCCAGAACTTTGCTATACTCGTTCTTCCAGTCCACTGTGTCAGCGCTGCGTCGGGGTGCAACTTCCTCCACCTTGCGGCGGGCAGGCGCGGCCGGTGTAACGCTCGCCGCAGACGGGCCACTGGGTGTCTCCCGGTTGCCGTAGAGTTCAGAATAGCTGCGGGGCTGGGCTTTGCTCATACTGGCACGGCGGTTTTTTGTCTGCTTTGCCATTGATGGAAGGTCCTTTCAGGGAGTAGCGGCCAGGCCGCGTAGGATTAGCATTTCTGTCCGATTGTACCTGTTCAGCCACCCCACCCTACCCATCCCCATTCCAGGGAGGGAGCTGGATGACTCCTCCTCCACAGTGGGGGAGGTTGGGTGGGGGTGAGCAGTTACGTCCGATTATACTCGCTGGGGGAAGCGAGATGCAAAGATAGGGGTGGCTTATGCACGTTGCGCTTGGCTATAGCTGGTTTGCAACAGCCGCGGGCTACCACTGGGAGCGGGCGCTGCTGGCCCGGGGCCACCGGGTGACATTCGTGGGGCTGGGCCACGAAGCCCGCCCCGGCTACGACAGCACAACCCCCATCGACCGCATCGTTGAGGAGCTGCCCGACCGCCCGGATATTTTCCTCTGGATCGACCCGGCGGACCGCTACTTTCCCCAGGGCATCGAGCGGCTCTCCATCCCCAGTGCCTGCTATCTGATCGACGTACACATCGGCGGCTGGCGCAAAGCCGCGGCCCGCTTCTTTGACGGGGTTTTTGTGGCCCAGAAGGATTTTGTCGAGGAGTACGCCCAGGCCGTCGGCCATCATCAGGTCTATTGGCTGCCCCTGGCCGCCGCGCCGGATGTCCATAAAGACCACCACTTGGAGCGTATCTACGACATCGGCTTTGTGGGCAATCTGGCCCCGGCCCACCGCAAAACCGCCCGGGCCCGCCGTCTGGCTCTGCTGGCCGAAGGCTACAACACCAACGATTTCTACCGCCACTATCCCCCCGCCGAAGTGGGTGAAGTCTACAGCCGCAGCCGGATTGTCTTCAACACCAGCATCGCCGGGGATGTGACGATGCGCCTCTTTGAGGGTGCGGCTGCCGGCGCGCTGGTGCTGACAGACGCGGTCGCCAACGGGCTGGGGGAGCTTTTCCACATCGGCCAGGAGATTGTCGTCTTCGCCGACGATGGGGATTTGCCCGCCCAGGTGGACTACTTTTTGGCCCATCCAGCGCAGCGGGAAGCCATCGCCGCCGCGGGTCAGCGCAGGGTGCTGGCCGAGCACACCTACGCCCACCGGGTGGATCGGCTGCTGGAAACGGTCACATCCCCCGCTTTTCAACAGACCGCGCCCCTGCGCGCCGGGCACGAAGCCGCACGCCGGGCCGCCCGCCACACCGTCTACACCCGGCTGCATATGCTGGACGCGCTGCTGGACGAGGCCCGGACCGCCGGCTACAACCCGGCCCGGCGTCTGTGGAGCGTCCTGCCCTGTCTGGCCCGGAGACTGCTGGTCTGATGCGCGTGCTATTTATCGCCCGTTACCGGGACCCGACGATGCACCGCAAGGTGGAGCATATGGCCCAGACGGGCGATCTGCTGATTCGCCATATTTTTCCTGGCGTCTGGCAGGATGACCTGTTGCGGGTGGATCAGCAATTGCCGGATATGCCAGGGCTGCAACGGCGAACGACAGGGATGATCGGCTCGCCGATCGATCCCCATCGCTCTTTCTATCGTAGCCTGACTTTGGGGATTCCCGCTTTTCGCCCCCACATCATCCACGCCGAGGAAGAGCCGGACAGCCTGGCCGCCTTGCAGATCGTTCTCTGCCGACGTCTTTTTGCGCCCCAAGCGAAGTTGTTCCTGCACACCTGGCAAAATGTGGATCGTCCCCTCAGCCTTCCCGTCAGGGCGGTGCTGGCGGCGACATTGGCCGCGGCCGACGCCATCTTCTGTGCGAATCGGGAAGCGGTCGAGCTTTTGCAACAGCGGCGCTATCTAAGGCCGATGCCGGTGATTCCAGCAGTCGGGGTGGATACAGAACAGTTCTGCCCGCGCTTGCCCAAGACATCGGAGCGTTTCAGGGTCGGCTATATCGGGCGGCTGATTCCCGAAAAGGGGATCGACATCCTGCTTCAGGCCGCGGCGCGGCTGGCTGACGGTTGTCAGGTGGTGATTGTGGGGGGCGGCCCTGAAGAAAGCTTCCTGCGACAACAGGTGGAGGCGTTGGAATTGGGAGATCAGGTGCAGTTCGTAGCGTCTGTGCCGACAGCACAGATAGCCGGTGTATTAGGTGGACTCGACGCGCTGGTGTTGCCTAGCCGCTCCACAACCGTCTGGAAAGAGCAGATGGGCCGGGTGTTGTTGGAAGCGATGGCCGTAGGTGTACCCGTCATCGGCTCCGATTCTGGGGCCATCCCGGAGGTGATCGGCGAAGCCGGGCTGATCTTCCCCGAAGGAGACGTGGACGCGTTGGCCACCCGGCTGGTCGAGTTGATGAGCAGGAGCGAACTGTCCAGGGAGTTGATCCGGCGCGGTCAGGCCCGGGTGAACGCGCTTTACAGCCAAAAGAAATTGGCTGCACGCACGGTCGAATTCTACCGACGAATGGGGGGCATCCCCCTGTGAATGTCTGCATCGATCTCTCCCCCGCTGTACACGGACGGGCCGGGTTGGGGCGGTTGGCCCACGAGTTAACAGCGGCCCTGCTTGCACTGGAAAGCGAACACAGCTTCTCGGCTTTTTATAATGCCGCGGCCACGGCCCAGGTGGTATCGCCCTTCGACGAGATGGACCAGATTCCGATTAGGCTGGCCGATAAGCCCTGGCGGTTGGACGTTTTGTTGGCCCATCTGTTGCGCCACTCGCAAGAAAAATTGTTTACCAGCGCCGCCCGCCCGGTCGAGTTGTTCCACGCCACGGATCATCTGCTGCCCTGTCTGCCCCAAACGCCGACTGTCTTCACCCTGGGCGATCTGACATTTCTTTCCCACGCCCAGACCCACGCCCGGCTCAACCGCACATTCCTGCGCCTGATGATGCCCATCTTCCTGCGTCGGGCCAGCGGAATCATCACCATTTCCGTCTCCACCCAGCGGGATATGGAAGCACAGTACGGTCCACTCACCACGCCCAGTGCTGTGATCTATCCGGGGATTCACAGCCGGTTTCGCCCGGTCAGAGACGAGAATCTATTGGCCGCGATTCGTGCCCGCTACCAATTGCCGGCGCGCTTTATACTCTATGTGGGCACAATTGAACCGCGCAAGAATCTGCCTGTTCTCATTCGGGCCTTTCATCAGGCCGATCTGGCTGGGGTGAAACTGGTCATCGGCGGCAAAAAGGGGTGGATGTACGAGGAGACGTTTGCCCAGGTGCAGGCATTGAGTCTTGAGGATCGGGTGGTTTTCACTGGTTTCATCCCGGATGGCGACCTGCCCGCGCTCTTTTCCCTGGCGGACCTGTTCGTCTTTCCTTCCCAATACGAAGGATTTGGCCTGCCCGTATTGGAGGCAATGGCCTGTGGCACGCCGGTGATCACCAGCAATGTCTCCAGCCTGCCCGAAGTGGCCGGAGACGCCGCACTGTTGATTGCCCCGACAGATATGGTTGGCCTGGCCGAGGCTATGCGGTACGCAATGGGCAATACGGGTGTGCGGGCGGAAATGGCAGAGAAGGGGATTGCCCAGGCGGCCGGCTTCTCTTGGCGACGCTGCGCATTGGAAACAGTCGCTTTTTACGAGGAAATCGCCGGATGAAAGAGCACCGCTACATCCTCGACACACGCACAGCCACCGCCCACTTCCCCGGCATCGGGCGTTATGTGCGTAACCTGGCCCAGACGTTGCCTCCTCTCCTGGCCAACGACGAGCGGCTGCTCATCCTCTGGAATCCGTCCGACCCCACGGCCTGGAACCCCTCCGCCCTCGCCAACCCACAGGTAGAAATCGTCCCCACCCCTGTCTCTTCTTTTGCTCTACGTCAGCAATGGACAATCCCTCGCTTATTGCGTCAAATGTCTCGTTCACAATTCGCAATTCGCAATTCGCAGATATATCATAGCACCTACTATTTAATGCCCTACCGCCCCGGCGCGCCCACGCTGCTGACGGTCTATGACCTGATTGCCCTGCTGCATCCCCAGACCGTCTCCCTGCGCGCCCGGCTTTTTTTTCGGGTTGCCACCCGCCTGGCCCTGGCCGCGTCGGAACGCATTGTCACAATTTCCGCCTCGGCCCGGGACGATCTGCTGGCCCATTTCTCCGTCGCCGCCGGGCGGGTGACGGCTATTCCCCTGGCCGCGGACCCCCGCTTCCGTCCCCAGCCCGCGTCCGAAATTGAGCGGGTCCGCACAAAATACGATTTGCCAAACCAGTACATTTTTTACCTGGGCATCAACAAACCCCACAAAAACCTGCCTCGGCTGGTGGACGCATACACCCACCTGCACAATACGCAATACGCCATACACAATACGCCACTGATTATCGCCGGCGCCTGGGACGACCGCTACCCCGAATCCCGGGCCCTGGCCGCTCCCCTGGGCAACGCCGTGCGCTTCCTCGGCCCGGTGGACGACGCGGACCTGCCCGGGCTGCACAGCGCCGCAGCCCTCTTTGCCTTCCCCAGCCTCTACGAAGGCTTCGGTCTGCCTGTGTTGGAAGCGATGGCCTGTGGCGCGCCGGTGGTCTGCGGCAACCGTTCCAGCCTGCCGGAGGTGGCCGGGGAGGCCGGCCTGCTGGTCGATCCCACCGACACAGAGGCCATCGCCGGGGCTATTCAGCGGGTGGTGGAGGATGACGGGCTGCGCCGGTCGTTGGGGGAAAAGAGTCTGGCCCAGGCCGCCAACTTCTCCTGGCAGCGCACCGCCGCCGAGACGCTGGCGGTCTATCGAGAGATAACTGCTCACCCCCTCCCAACCTCCCCAGCTTGGGGGAGAAATCGATCCACTTCCCTCCCTAGAATGGGGAGAGGGGTAGGGTGGGGTGGCTAAACAGGGCATACAAAAAATCCCCCCGGCCCGAAGGCCAGGGGGAGGTCTGTGGCGACACGCTGAGGTTGGGTTGGGTCCGGTTTGAATGGAGAATCACAAGGGAACTCGGCCCGCTAGGGCGTGTACTTCGTCGGACAAGACAAATCAGGCGAGCAGACTGTGATACAAAATGTGTCTCAGCGTGTCAGGCGGATAAAGGGGTATCTGCTCCAAAGACATTACACCGATGCAAAAGTATGGCACGACAAGCATTGGAACGTGGGTTACACAAACAGAGAAAAGGGAAAAATGGGAGAGATGTCCACTTCGGATTGGCCGTAGAGGTGTGGGGAGTGGCAAGGAAGCGATTGCTCGCTCTTTCACACCACCTGCTCGCTAACGTTTGTTTGCCGGATAACCGCACCTGGCGTATTGTCCTGCCGTCAGCGTCGGGCGCTTCCAACAACCAGTCAACCGTCCTTCACGCATTGCTCAGTTGTTGTCACCGATGCCAAACTGTTGATGACATCACTATAGCGGATTCATTTGGTGCTGCCAATAGGCCAATGGTAACGCCCTTTTACAGAAGGGGTCTGATAATTTGCATTATTTTAGACAGCAATTTGTAATTTTTGGTGTCTAAAATCTTCGGCTTCTTCATCGGTCAGGGCAAATTTAGGGTATTGTATAAGGTGGCGCAGCCACGATTTGCGTGCGGAAAGGTGAAGAGGTGAAACGTGAGCGTATGTGACGACACCTCACGTTTCAGATGGTTGGCCGACCGACTAACCCATGTGCGTTAGTTCCTCGCCGGTACGAATATTTGTTAAACTGTACTTTTGTAACCATTTTGACAGCATTGGTCAGTGGTCTTTCAGCGTAGAATAGGGCAACTCGTTCAATGCACTGGCTTTCCAGAAAGCAGAGATTGCCCTATGCAACCAATTCTTGGTTCGCCCATTAGCGAACCAACCCACGCTCTCTTTGATGCCAGTGTGCCTGTGAGTACGGCTATCCTCCATGCCCAGTTGCGCACACCAGCCACGCCCAGCGGCTGGGTGATCATCGGGTACAGCCGTCAGTACCGCCATTTTGCTATGCCAGACAATCCCTTTGGTGGGACAGGGCTGGCCACAATGCACGTGCAATTACTTCCGCTCCAGTCTTCAGCTACAAATTTCGATTCCGAAGCACTTGTCCACCTGACCCAACAATTGATAGATGCTACCCGCTGGTTGCGATCCGGTTTTGATTCGGGGTCCAAACCCATCGGTCTCTTTGGCGCGTACCAGGACGCTGGCGTGGCCTTGAGTGCCGCGGCTTTTCTGGGGAATGAGGTGGACGCAGTTGTCTCATTTCAGGGCCGACCTGACAAGTCGATGAACCATCTGGCCGCAATTCAGGCACCTACGCTTTTGTTGGTCAACCAAGAGGATCAGTCTGTGTTGACGGCCAATGTGCAGGCCCGCTGGTGGTTGCGCTGTACCCATCAGCTATCTTTGGTGCCGGGCCGGCTGCGGCTGTTGCGGGAGAAAAGCTCGTTTCAAATGG
>JAHDWH010000439.1 GCA_023384455.1 Caldilineaceae bacterium
CGGCCCGCAACCTTCCATTCGTCCACCCGCCCGCTGTTGTGGTCGAAGCCGAGGATAAACCCCTCGCCCTCGACGACGCTGCGGGCGTTCGACGTCAAAAGGGAGAGAGCGCCCCGCGGCGCGACCGGCGTCACCGCTTTTTCCCCAGAGACCGGCAGGGCAAACTGCGCCCAGGCGACTTCGTGCCCCGCTGCCGCCCAGGGAGTCTCCTCTTTCAGTACAAAATGCAGATTCAGAAACGCCTCATCACTCCCCGACCATTTACCATTTACAATTCGCAATTCACCATTTACAATTTCCGCCACTCCGCTCGCCATTCGCACCCCCTCCACCTCCACCTCCCAGCCCACAGCCAGATGGCTCAAATCAGAGAAGTAGTAGCGATTTTCCACGGCAAAGCGACCTGCGGCCAGGTCGATGGGGGTGACGCGCACGGGTTCCAGCACTTTCTTGTACTCGATCAGGCCGGGATGGGGGGTGCGGTCGGCCTGGATCAGCCCGTTGCAGCAGAAGTTGTTGTCGTTGGGGGTATCGCCAAAGTCACCGCCGTAGGCCCACCACTCGATGCCATCTTCGCTGACGCGGCGGATGCCCTGATCCACCCAGTCCCAGATGAAGCCGCCTTGCAGCCGGGGGTAGTCGTCCACCGCCTGCCAGTACTCCACCAGATTGCCGTTGCTGTTGCCCATTGCGTGGGCGTACTCGCACATAATGACGGGACGGGTCTCGCCGGGGACCTGGGCCATATCGATAATTTTCTGGACGCTGGGATACATCGGGCCGAGGATGTCGATGGTGGGCGCGTCCTCGGCGGGGTGGTAGTGGACGGGGCGGGTGGGGTCGTTGGCCCGCACCCAATCGGAGCAGGCCGCGTGGTTCGGCCCGTAGCCCGATTCGTTGCCCAGGGACCAAGAAATGACCGACGGGTGATTTTTGTCCCGCTCCACCATCCGGCTCACCCGGTCGAGGAAGGCGTCGGCCCAGGTGGGGTCTTTGGTCAGCCGGTCCCAGACGCCGTGGCTTTCGATGTTGGCCTCGTCCATCAGATAGAGGCCGTACTCGTCGCAAAGCTCGTACCAGCGGGGGTGGTTGGGGTAGTGGGCCGTGCGCACGGCGTTGATGTTGTGCTGCTTCATCAGGCGGATGTCCTCGATCATCGAGGCTTCGCTGACGGTGTGGCCGGTCTCCGGGTCGTGTTCGTGTCGGTTGACCCCTTTCATCAGCACCCGTTTGCCGTTGATCAGCAGCAGGCCGTCGCGTATTTCGACCGATCGGAAACCGACCCGGCAGCTTTCCACTTCCAGTAGCCCGCCCTCCGCGTCGTGCAGGGAAAGGAGAAGAGTGTAGAGGGTGGGGTGCTCGGCGCTCCATTTGGCCGGGTTCGCCACAGGCGCGGACAGATGGGCGACGCTTTCGCCGTTGGCGTCTACGCTGACTTCGGCGGTCAGGGGCTGGGCAAAGAGCGCTTCGCCTGTCGGGCCGAGAAGTTGGGCCTCCAGACGGCACGCGGCCGCGTCGGCCCCGTAGTTGCGAATGTGTCCCCGCAGGCGCAGGGTGGCGTCCCGATATTCCCCATCCAGTTCAGTGACGACGGCGAAGTCGCGGATGTGGAGGGTAGGCGCAGACCAGAGGGTCACGTCCCGGAAGATGCCGCTGAGCCGCCAGAAGTCCTGATCCTCCACGTAGCTGCCGT
>JAHDWH010000197.1:0-5145 GCA_023384455.1 Caldilineaceae bacterium
ACCGCACTTCTCCGGGTAAAAGTGCGGTTACAAACCGCACCTACGTTTTATCATCTCGTTGATCAGTACAAAGTCCTGAAGAATTGTACGTTTCACATCTCCCGTTTCAGAATCCTATCTCCCCACTGTGGGCAGGAAGAGCGTATTCTTGGCGGCGGGTGTCACCCCGACCAGCCCATACACTTCGCTGCCGCCATCCAGGGTCAACACCCTTAATTTGTACCAGTAGCTCTGGGCCGGGTCGGCTGTGCTATCTACAAAGCTGTAGGCGTGGCCCTGGGAGCCGCCAGGAATCGTAGAGGGAAGCATCTCTGTAATCGCCGCAAAGGGGCCTTCTGCCCTCTCTGCGCGCAGCACATAAAAGCCGAGAATGTCCGTCTCGTTGGCTGTGGCCCACGTCACCCGCACGCCATTCTCCTCGGCCTGGGCCGACATACCGGCCATCTCCACGGCGGTCGGCTCCACCCAGCCCTGAATCTGCAAGGCCGGATCACCCAAGAGCAGGAAGGTGTCGATCAGATCGTCGTATTTGCCCGCGGGCGCGTTGTCGTGCAGATATTGCTTGCCCGCGTCGCTGGCCTTGCCCAGAATTGTCTCCTTATCCTGGAAGACAGAGAGGAAAAGCCCCTGTTCCAGCCAATCGTGGCCGGTGGCAACACCAAAGCCGGTGGGTGACCAGCTGGCTACCGCACCGCCCAGGGGGTGGAGCAGGTAGGTCTCGGCCAGGGGTTGCAGGTCTGGCTGGTGGAAGAAGCCCTCGAAACAGGCCATACCCAGGAAGATGGAGAGCCGCTCGTAGTTGGTGAACTGGCTGACGATGCCCGCGTCCACCAGGGGTTCCGTGGCCCAGTTACCCGTTTGGGCGTGGCCCACATAGCTGGTAAAGAGCGCGCCGTTGTTCACCCCGTCGATAATGTCCTGCTGGCAGTCACCGGCAGTGAAGCAGGTGCCCGGCTGGTTGTTGATGTTGTAGCCCAGGTAGACTTTTGTCGATGTATAGGGCAGGGGCAGGAATTTTGTGGTTGAGACTGGCACCGGTGTCGAATAGCCATCGGCCAAAATGTTAGAGAACTCGAAGAAGTCGCCACCGCCGCCGGTCCCATCATCCGCAATAAAGAGAACGTTCAGGTTCCAATCGTTATAGGGAGGCGTGGACTCGTATTTGATCGTCTTGCTCACCATCAGCGCGGCTTCGGGCAGGGTGTCCACAGGGAAGCGCCCGATGCTCATATCCGGCAGAACGTCGTTGCCCACCAGGGTTACAAACTGATTGTCCGCGGCTGTCTCGCCCAGGGTGGGTTCCACAGCAACCAGGAAAGGCGGGATCAGCGTAGGAACCGGGAAGCGATAGTTGCGCATATCGCTGGTGCCGTCGCCAAAGAGCAGGACGAATTGGTTCTTTGGCGCTGTCCAGTTGTGATAGACATAGCGCAGAAATTCCCGGATCGACTCGGAAGATCGCATCCCGCCGTTGAACTGGGCATAAATCTGATCCACATCCACCAGGGCCACCCGGTACTTGGCCGAGCGATAGGTCGCCAGGCGCACAGCTTCCGGCCAGACGTCCTTGTGGGCAATGGCGATCCAGTCCGCACCGTTGATGGTGGCCAGCAGGTCTGCCGGAGAGTAGGCCGAGGTCTGGGGCGCATAGGCTTCGATGCGCAAAGGCGAGAGCCAGCCCCCAGCAGAAACGGCAATGTAACGCCGTCCGCCCAGGCTGTCACCAAAGGTCACATCATTGCCACCGCCGATGGTTGTCCCCGTAAAGCGCTTGGGGCTGAAGATGTCTGTCACATCGTAGACCCGGATGTCGCTGTCGCCAAAGCCAGAAGCCGTATAGCGCCAGGGGCCTGTGCCCGGCTCGCCGTTAAAAAAGAGCAGGCTGCTCTCGGCTGTGTGGTTGTCCCGGTAGCCGAGTTCAAGCCAGTTGATATAAACTTCTGACGAAACACCGACTGGGTTCAATTCGACCCTCAGAAAGTTGGTCGTGTTGTTGAGCAAGGTATTGTGGGGCACAGTCGCGGTGATTGTGAAAGCAGTGTAATCATAGCCGGCCGCTGGGTTATCATAGATCAGTGTGCCATTTATATACAGACGTATGTGGTGGGGCGTGGGGGGCTGAAAGAGAAATTGCCGACCACTGCTGCCCTGCAAACCCACAGTCGCCAGCCCATCAGCCGCGCTGCCGGGAATGTTGTTAATGACAAAAGGAAAGTTACGGAAACTGGGTGAAGATCGCACCCAAATCCACTGCCAGCGATCTGCACCCGGCTCGTAGCGCTGGGGCATAGGTTCGCCCACGAGGTAGGGGCGATCGGTGAAATAAAAAAGATTGCGCTCCTGGTGATCCTTGTGCAGATAGGGGCCGGCGGTTGTGCCACTGCCTGCGCTGGCCTTTGTGGACATGCGCAGACCGTTGGCCCCGCCATAGGTCAGCCAGTAGACATTCTCCCCCGTGTATTTGTCATCGGACCACACCCCTTCGTAGTGGAGAGAATCCAGATTGCGTCCGTAGAAAAGGAGCCGATCTGTGCTGTGAAAGACGTTGTCGCTCTCGCCGTCCACCTGAATTGGCACTTCCTGGCCCATCCAGAAAAGACGGAAAGTCTTGGGATTCAAACTATTCACAGGCAGACCCGCGGACTGAAGCGCGCTGTAACTTAGCTGAATGATACCGTCTTTGTCCACCACAATTTTATAGGCGGGGCTGGGCGGGGTCCACACCGTCCCGGTCAGGGGAAAGGTGGCGGCAGCGATCTCTGTGGCCGCGGCCGGCGCGGCCGCAGTGGCGCTGCCGCCCGCGGCCAGCAACAGCCAGACAAGCGCGGCCAGCAATCCCCCAGCAAGCCCAAACATCTTTATTCCAGCTTGGATTCTATGGCTAGTAGTCACAATCACCTCATATTTCATCAACAATCGGTCAAGGATGGAGCTTCTGCCCACGTAACTACTCAGGCTCAGGGTGCGACGCACTCGCCACACCCGTTTTGCAGTGGGAATCTACTCCTGGCGAGTGCGTCGCACCCTAAGTAGTTACCTGCCCACAGAGTATAGGGCAAATAACCCCTGTCAGATATTACCATCGGGTTACAATTTTTATTGTGGCCCAGACCCGCGCTGCTGTCCACAGGGAAATAGTAGGGCCGCCTACAATATACTACATCGATTTCAAGAGTAAGGTGGGAAGGTTACAGAACGAATAACGGCAACTGTTCAGCCACCCCGCCCTACCCCTCCCCATTCCAGGGAGGGAGCTGGATCGACTCCTCCCCCACGATGGGGGAGGTTGGGAGGGGGTAAGCAGTTACGAATAAGGCTGGAAACCAAGAGAGGGTGGACGAAAGTCTCGTCCACCCTCTCTATGGAACACTTCGGCAGAAGTTCGACTTCTTCGAGAAGTCGAACTTCTGGATCGGAACTTAGCGGGCTACATTTGCCAGCCAGAGATAGCTGGTCTTGGCAATTGTCTGGCTTTCCTTGCCGCCGCCGAACATCTGGGCTTCCAATACGTAGGTATAGGAGACGCCCCAGGCAGCATTGCTGTCGGTCAGGCTATAGGCTGCGCCGCTGGGCTGGCCGGGTTTCTGGGCGTCCAGATGGCCCACGAGGACCGAAGCCCGGCTGCTGTCGATGCGATAGATATCGAAGCCGCTGATTTCGGACTCGTTCACTGTCGTCCAGCGCAGGGTCACGCTGCTGGGCGTAATCGCCGCGCCGTAGTCGGCCAGGGCTACCGCTGTCGGGTTGACGACCTTGGCCGGCGCGTCGCTCTTCTTGGGCGGAATAACCTCGCTAGGAGGCAGCGGGCCACCGGGGCCATCGGGATCAGCCGAGGGTCCAGCGCCGAGGGCTGTGCTGGTGCTCACCTGGTTGCAGGTAAACTGCTGCTGGGTGCAAGGGGTCTGCGGGGGCAGAAGGGTGGTATCGCCCACACCCACAAAGACCATATTCAATACGATACTTGCGCCTGGAGCCAGAGTGCCGGCACCAGTAATGTCGCTCCAGAACTTCGTCTCGAAGGGTGCATTGACCTGGTTCGAGGTCGGCGGTGTATTGACGCCGAGAATGTTGGCACTCACGAACTGGATGTAGTTGGTGTTGTAGGTATCCGAAATCGGCACCACATCCAGCCAGGTTGTCCCGGTGTTCACCACTGTGACAGTGAAACTAATTGGTTCGTTGATACGCACACCTGTGCCGCTGAGGTCACTTGTCCGCACTTTGGTCACAGTGTGGCCGCTGTTCTTGTAGAAGCCGAAGTCATTGGTCGGGTCATTCGCCGGGCCACCCACCGGGTTGATCGTGATGTTCGTAATCCGTTTGCTGGTCAGGTCGCCGTCCGAGTCAATCGTATCCCCAGCCGCATTCTGGGGGCTGGCAAACCAGTTTTCCAGAGTGCCGCCCGAGGTGAACTCGTTCGGATGAATCTCGACACAGTAGGTGCCCTGGCCCAGACCGGTGAACTGATAGAAACCGTCCGTAGCTGGCGAACCCCCATTGGCCGTGTTGACACTGGTGGTCGGGCTGCCTGTACAGGTGGCATTGGAATAGAGGCGCACTGTCACATCGTTGATGCCCGGTTCGCCGCTATCCTGGCGCCCGTTCTTGTCGATGTCCCACCATACGAAGTCGCCGATGCTGCCCGACTGGTAAATCTTGGTGGCGTTGCCACTGCCGCCTGCATTGGTGTTGGCCGTCGTTCCGGTCGTCCGGGTGATCGTCTCTCCGCTGACAATGACCGTAGAAGTTGCTTGCAGGTTTACACTACCCTGAATAGTGCCATTGATAGTGATTGTACACTGCCCCCCTGTGGTGGTGCATGTGTTGCCAGCAGTAAACGAGGCATTAGCAGTGTTGTTCAGCAGGCTAAAGATAACCGTTGTCCCATTGGGCACATTGCCCCAGCCGCTGCCCGTATTCTGCTGCACTGTTGCCGTGAAAGTATGTGGCTCGTTGACCGGGTTCGTATCTGTCAGTGGGCTGAGGCTGATGCGCAGGTCCACATACGTCTTGGTGGCGTTGCCACTGCCGCCTGCATTGGTGTTGGCCGTCGTCGCCGTCGTGCGGGTGATGCTCTGGCTGCTGACAACCACTGTCGAGGTAGCCTGCAGGTCCACACTGCCTGCATTGGCCCCATTGATGGTA
>JAHDWH010000197.1:5245-12674 GCA_023384455.1 Caldilineaceae bacterium
CACTGTCGAGGTAGCCTGCAGGTCCACACTGCCTGCATTGGCCCCATTGATGGTAATCGTACACTGCCCACTGGTAGTCGTGCAGGAGGTGCCAGCCGTGAAAGTGGCACCCGCGGTATTGTTCAGCAGGCTGAAGCTGACGGTCGTGCCGTTGGGCACACTCGCCCAACCGCTGCCCGTGTTCTGCTGAACAATAGCCGTGAAGGTGTGGGGATCCCCCACTTTGTTGATGTCTGTTAGCGGACTGAGGGTGATGCGCAGGTCCACATACGTCTTGGTGGCGTTGCCACTGCCGCCTGCATTGGTGTTGGCCGTCGTCGCCGTCGTGCGGGTGATGCTCTGGCTGCTGACAACCACTGTCGAGGTAGCCTGCAGGTCCACACTGCCTGCATTGGCCCCATTGATGGTAATCGTACACTGCCCACTGGTAGTCGTGCAGGAGGTGCCAGCCGTGAAAGTGGCACCCGCGGTATTGTTCAGCAGGCTGAAGCTGACGGTCGTGCCGTTGGGCACACTCGCCCAACCGCTGCCCGTGTTCTGCTGGACAGTGGCCGTGAAGGTGTGGGGGTCCCCCACTTTGTTGATATCGCTCAACGGACTGAGGCTAATGCGCAGGTCCACATACGTCTTTTGGGCTGCGCCGCTACCACCGGCTGCCGTATTTTTCGCATCACCGGTGGCCCGTTGGCGGCTGATATTTGTCGCGATATAGCCGCCAAGACCATCCGGGATATTGACGGAAACATTCGTCGTGACCGAGGCGTTGGCTGTAATGACTGTAGGTGTAGTGCTATTGATTGAAACTGTACACTCACCACTGCCATTCGTCGGGCCACAGGTAACCGGTGAAGCCCCGGGTGTGCTTGGCACAGGGCTATAGGAGACCGATGGGAAAGCGCCCGAATGGGCCATCCACGCACCTGTTCCGATCCGCTTCTCTACTTTGACAGTAAAGAGGTGGGCGTCGTTTACTTTGTTGGTAGCTGTGGGCGGGTTGATGCTGATACGCAGATCGACCTTCACATAGCCAAAATCGGCATCGTTGTAGTCGAGCTGGTTCAGGGGCATCAACTTCATGTGGGGGTTGCCACCCAGGGTATTGGCGCTGGTGAAGACATAATCGTCCAGGGGGCCACCCGTGTTGAAGTTGCTGGGATCGATCTCGACCCAATAGCGTTCATCTCCATCCACAGCAAAGTCGTAGTAGCCCGCCGTCTCGCAAGCTGTGCCTGTCGCATTGGAGAGACCAGGCACGGTCAGGGTGGTGGACATCTTCTCTGTGGGCTGGATAACGCCATCCTTGGGATTGCCGGCAAGACCGTCCTTGTACAGGTTGACAAGAACGCCGTTAATGCCCACCTCGCCGCCGCTCTGGAAGCCGTCTACGCTGGTGTCGTTCCAAACACAGTCGCCGATGGACGACTTGCCGGCCGGTGCGTCGACGCCGGTGGGCGCGTCGCTGGCGGCCATGCCCGCACCGACGGCCAGGGCCATCATTACAACGAGAAGCGCCAAAACACCCAAAGTTTTGGTTACGCTTCTCCATTTGTTTTGTGCAGTGGGTTGATTCTTCATTCATCCCTCCATGTGGGTCTGTCTCTGAAAACAGACAAAAATAAGAAAACAGAAACCGCCATTCAATCTGGTTGGGCCAAGACCAAATGGCTTTGTGACCAGTCTACGCCCAAAATCTTGCAGCTAGTATTACATTTATTGTTTGCCGTTACTCTTCCCTCCCTAAGGCTTCCTATGCGGTTATTTACACACTAACACTATTCGGAACTAAGGGCATTGTAGCATAGTGCCTACGTAAAATCGCTTGCAGATCACTGACAAAATGACAGGAACAAGACCCCGAGATTGCCAGAGGGAAAGTAACTGCTCACCCCCACCCAACCTCCTCCACTGTGGGGGAGAAGTCGATCCACTTCTCTCCCTGGAATGGGGAGGGGTAGGGTGGGATGGCTCAAGGGGCGACACACTCGCCACACTATTACACTATTTGGGGAGACGTGAAACGTGAGTGGGATCCCCCACTCTCACGTTTCACGTCTCCCCTCTCACACCCTACCGGCTCACCTGGCTCATAAAGAGATACCACTTGGCCGTCACACTGCCCAACGAAAGCTCGGTGGGTTCGCTGTCTGTGCGCACAATCTCCAGCAGATAGTCGTAGCTTGTGCCAGGGAGCACAGCGCTGTCGATGAAGCCATAGCTGCTGCCCGCGGGCTGGCCGCTGGCCTGGGCCGGGATCAGTTCGCTGTTCAGAACTTGCCGACCGTCCCCGTCCACCCGTACCACATTAAAGCCGATGAGATTCGTCTCGTTCTGGGTCTGCCAGCCCAGGCTGACACCGTACGCCTCGCCGCTGGCCGTGGCGTTCATTACATCCACGCCTGTGGGCACAACAATCTGTACATCCGCCCAGGCCGACTTGGGCGAGAGGGGGCCCTGCTCGCCCACACCGCCAGGGCCGTCCGGATCGTATTTCACGCCGGATACCGTAACCACATTGCAGGTGTAGCCGGCTCGGGTGCAGGGGGGTTGGGCCGGCAGACCAGTGGTGTCGGCCCGCCCCACAAAGTGGACAATCACGCCGAAGCTCTGCCCCGGGGCCAGGTCTGCATTGAAGCCCTTTGTACCGGATTGGGTCAGATCACCCCAGTTGATCGTTCCGTCGTTGATCTGGTCTTCTGACATGGGTGTACTGCCCACGTAAGTCAGATAGGCCGTGTCATAGGTATCCACCAGCGGCACGGTTGTCAACGGCAGCGTGCCCGTATTGGTGATGCGGATGGTAAAGCTGATCGGCTCTCCATTGCGCACAGGATTGCTGCCATTGAGCACTTTGCTGATGCTGTACTTGGCGTTGGCGATAATCACGCAGGCATCGTCCGCCACCGGGCTGACCGGGTCGCCGTTCTGATCGATAGCCGCGCCCACCTGCACCAGATTGGGTGTCCCATCCGGGCAGAGGGCCCGATAGCCAAAGTCGGCCAGCAGATAATTGGAAGTGGAGGTTGCCAGGGTAGCCGGGCGTGGTTCGTTGGCTGTCGTCAAAGCCAGATTGGCGGGCAGGGTACTCTCGTCCACATTGACACAGTAGTTGCCCGCAGACAAGTTGGTAAAGAGATAGCCGCCGTTGCCCGCTGTCCACAAGCTGCGGAAGGGGGAGCCGCTGCCGGGGCAACTGCCCTGGAAGAGGTTGACCTTCACGCCGTTGATGCCCGGCTCGCCGTCGTTGTCCAGCCCGCCGTCGTTGTTGATGTCGTAGTAGACCCGGTCGCCGATCGTCCCCTGGCCCAGGACATAGCCGAAATCGGCAGTCAGGTTGATTCCGCCAGTACCGATGACAATTTGTCGGGGTTCAGGCGGCGTAGTCAATGAAGCTCCGGTGGGCAGGGTCGTCTCGTCCACATCGACCCAATAGGTACCCGAGGCCAGATTGTTGAAGATGTAATAGCCGGTGGTTCCCGGCTCTGTATGGGTCGTGCGCACAATTGTGCCCGTGCTGGTGCTCTGCCGCAGATTGACGATCACATTCGGGAAGCCCGCGTTCACCTCGTCCTGGTCGCCCTGGGCGTCGGCGTCGTGCCAGACGTAATCCCCGATCTTGCCCAGGCTGCTGTTGTCCTTGCTGTTGGAGTTGTGCGCGCTGCCCAGGTCCACCGTGCCACAGCTATTGTTCATCTGGCTCTTGGGGATGGAGAACTCATAGATCATCGCCCATTCCCAATAGTTGCCCGACACATTGTTATAGTTATAGGCCGGCGAATGGGTCAGATCGCTCCAGCCGGAGTTGAGCAGATTCCAGTGCAGGGAAGTCATGGCCGCGTTGATGGGCGCTGTGCCCGGCGCTTTGCTGCCGTCGCCGCCCGTCTGCCCCGAATCCCACACACCCGTACTCACAGCCTTCAGGTAGTCCAGTGTCAAAGCGCTGAAACTGCCCCCCGTATAGCTGATAGTAAATTCGGCGTTGTCACTGTCCCGCAGCTTGCTGAAGGGATGGCTGCTAGTCCACCCATCCAGGGACATATAGGCGGTATCGCTGTCCGCATACACATTGTCATTGAAGGATCGGTCCACCACAAAGGCGTAGTAGCAGATGCTGGCCCCGTTGTAGCGATAGAGATTGCCCGGCGCATCCGAACCCGGTGTCGTTGTCTTCTTGACAAAAATATAGTTGCTGTCCAACCGTCCATCCACCACCGGATCAACCGCTATTGTCTCGGCTTTGTCGGCCGATTTGGTGGCAACCAGCGTATTGAAGACGACCGTCACCACAAAAGATTGGCCGGGGGCCAGGTCCACGCCAAAGCCAGTGGGTGCGTTCGCTGTCAGGTCCGTCCACTTAATCACACCGCCGCTGAAGCTCGTCTGGGTGGGCGTGGCGCTCACAAATTGCAGTTTGGCCGGGTCGTAGAAATCTTCCAGCGGCACAAAATTGATCTCCAGCACACCCGTATTGGTAATACGAATGGTGTAGGTGATCCGATCCCCCAGCGCCACCGATTCGCTGGCGCTCTTGTCAATCGAGAGACGGGAGAAAGCATCCGCATAGCCAAAGTCGGCCTGCAAATACTTCTGCCCCGCACCCAGACTGATCTTCGGGGTGGGGTCGTTGTTGGTAGTCAGCACCTTGCCCGCCGGCACAGTGGCATTTACCACATCCACAAAGTAGTCATTGGGGGGCAGGTTTTGGAAGAGATATTTGCCACCCGCCGAGGTAGTCTGGGTGCCGTAGGCAGTATCGCTGTTGGCATTGAAGAGGCCGTCGCCGTCGTCCTGATAGAGTTTGAGCTGCACGCCGTCGATGCCGGTCTCCCCACCGCCATCCTGCACGCCATCCACGTTCAAGTCATTCCAGACAAAATCGCCGATCTCGCCGGGGCAGACCCCCGGCTCTGCGACAACGGTATTGTTGCCCGTTTTGCTGGGCGAGGCGTGAATCTGTGGCACATCAATCGAACCAAAGCCAGCCGCACCAAAAGCAGCCGCGTTGATCTTTACTTCGTAGATCGTATCGTATATCCAGTTGGGATAGGTCGGATTAGGCGTGTAGAAGGAATCCGTCCCGGGGGAATTGGTGAAAAGATTGCCGCTGGCAGAGCAGTTGCCGCCCGTGCCGCCTGTACAGTACTGGTTCAGGCTATATTCCAGGGAACTGGCCGACGCCTGCACGATATTCGTGCTGGAGAGACCGCTGTTGTTGACATTCAGACCACCATCACCGCCCAAACCCAACGAAGCGTAGCCTGATGATCCCGTGCCGCCGCTGCTGATGAAATCGATCTCAAAGTCGAGTTTTAGCGCATCGTTGGCATCGTAGGCTTTGAAGAAGGCCCGGTCCGAGCCGGTCAAATTGCCAAAGGTGTGCCCGCCGGACCAGCCAATGGCATTTGTGCCATAGGTGTTGTCCACAAAATCTTTGTCGATTGCCAACACCATATAGACCGAGCCGCTACCCTGCTGATAGAAGCTCGCCAGCCTGCCAAAGAGAACGCCATTTGCCACATAGCAGACTTCGGTGGCGTCGGGCGAAATTTTGTAAATGTCATCGTACTTGCCATCCACCACCGGCGGCGTGTTGACAAAGACCTCCGTGCGATCTGTGGCGCTGTCGCTCTTGCTCGGCTCGTTGCCCGATGTAGCTTTGACAGTCGTCACATCCACTGTGCCCACATTGGCCCCGCCGGGCACCTGCACCTCGGCCACCAGATAGTAGCTCACGCCGGGCGCGATACAGACCGGATTGCTGAGCAGGGGTTCGTTGGGACTGCTCGTCTCGTGCAGACCGTTTTTGTTGGTATCTTCCCACAGCTTTACAGTCCAGCCCTGGGTGGAGGTAGCCGTAACAGTCACACAGTCCTGGCTGCCGCCGTTGTTGGTGACTGTGTGACCGTAGAAGAGAACAGCCCCGGCCACCGCATACTGATTGTAATCCGGAGCCACCCGCAGCAACCTGCCCACTGTCGTCGTATCTGTGGCCGTGTCGCTCTTGCCCCCATTGACCGCTATCGCCGTGACGGTCGTCACATCCACCGCGCCGGGCACTGCGCCGGAGGGAATGTCCACCTCCACCACAATCCCGTAGTCCGCACTGGGACCGATGGAGGGTGTGGCCGCGATAATTGTATTATTATCCTTCACCCCGTTCTGGGGGCTGTTATCCGCATAGATACGGGTTGTCCAGCCCTGGCTGGAAGAAGCGCTCAGATTGACGACTGTCGTCAAACCGCCCACTGTAATCGTATGGCCGTAGGTGTGGGTCTGGCCGGCTACGCCCTCGCCGCTGTTGTCCGGGCTAAGGATGACGGCATCGTTGTAGCAGACTTGCAGTTTGGGCCGCAGGCTGGATGCTCCGTCGTCGCTGCTCTTGAACTTTGTCTCGTTCTTGGGGTTGGTCACCGGGGATTGCAGCAGCACGCCGTAGTTGGTGGCCGGTGTCGTCTTCCAGGCCGAAGCCAGACTGGTCAGATTCCAGGTGGCCCAATAGTTTTTCACATCTTTGACGAAGGCTGTGGAAGCAACTGAACTGCCGTAGTCGCCACCCAGCGCGGTCCAGAGGGTGCTGGTGGCTTTGTTGCGCGCCTTCCAGGTCACTTCGCTCTCTGTCCACGAATTGGTAATCCCGTGGGCGTGGATGGTGACATTGCCATCCTTCACGTCTGTCACATAGAGCGAGAGCGTCGCGCTGGTGATCAGCGCTGTGCTGGGAATGCCCGATAGGTCGAACTGAAGCAGGGCCCGGTTCAGTTTCCCGCTCTCCGTCTTTACCCTCAGATCGCTGTCACCGCCCCGTCGTTCATCCTGCTTGTCCTCTTTGATGTAGGCATCTTTGCCCACACTGGCGGCTGGCTGGAGGGTGATGCAGGTGGTGCCGGCGTCAGGCGCGGCCAGAGATAGCCCTGGCGCTTGTCCTGGCAGCAGGGCCAAAAGCAGGACCAACACAAAGCCGGCTACTACGCCCAGGCGCAAGAGAAAATGGGATGGTTGCTGGCAATCTCGCATGTTTTTACTCTCATCTTGTCGGCGTTGGACGCGAAAGAAATACGGTTGGATGGTACAAGGGTACTACTTGTAAGTATAATTATTTTCACTGCCACGTGTGTTACAAGTCGCTGACAATTGACAATACCCCGGCAAAACAGAGTAACTGTCCGCAATGAACATAGCGGTTTCGTCAGCACGATTCCGGGAATCGGCCACATAAGCTCTCGAATTCCCCAGTAGGTCTGGCCGATTCCCGGAATCAGCGCACCCAAATCGACAAAGACTTGATTTGCGCTGCAACCGTGTTCAGTCAGATGCCGGATTGGAAGAGAGGCCGGTGGTTGGGTCAGGCAAGAACAGATTCAACCAAAAGCGATGGCAGGGTAACTGCTCACCCCCACCCAACCTCCCCCAGCTTGGGGGAGGAGTCGATCCA
>JAHDWH010000198.1 GCA_023384455.1 Caldilineaceae bacterium
TTTCTCACCAGCACCAGCCGCCACATCCTGCCCCTGGTCCGGCTGGATGGGGTGGCAATTGGGGATGGAAGGCCGGGGCCGCTGACGAAAGAGTTGGAGCAGCGCTTTGAAGCCTATTTTGAGCGGGTGACGGGGCGCGCCTATTGCGCGGGTCTATGAAAAACGTGCCGCTGCGGGTTTGCTATTTTGGAACCTACCGGGACGAATACTCCCGCAACCGTATTCTGATGGAGGGTCTACGGCGCAACGGTGTGCAGGTGATCGAGTGTCACGAGCGGCTGTGGGACGGCATCGAAGATCGGGTGCAGACTGTGCAGGGTGGCTGGAAGAGTCTGCGCTTCTGGCGGCGTATCGCAACGGCCTATGCCCGGTTGCTTCGCCGCTATTGGCAATTGGGCGGGGCGTACGATGTGCTAGTAGTGGGCTATCCAGGCCAGTTGGATGTTTTCCTGGCCCGGCTGCTCAGTTGGCTGCATCGCAAGCCGCTGGTCTGGGATATTTTTATGTCCATCTATCTGATCGCGCTGGAGCGGGGGTTGGACAAGAGAAGCCGTCTGGGTGTGGCTCTCTTGCGTTGGCTGGAATGGCTGGCCTGTCGCCTGCCGGATCAACTGATTATCGACACCGCGGCCTATGCGGCCTGGTTCGAGCAGATCCACGGCGTGCCAGCTTCGCGTTTTGGTCTGGTTCCTACTGGGGCGGACGACAGGCTTTTTTACCCCGTTCCACCCTCCGCAGAAAAATCTGACCGGTTCACGATTCTCTACTACGGCACATTTATTCCCAATCACGGCGTGCAGACGATTGTAGAGGCCGCCGCGCTCCTGGCTGACGAGTCGGACATCCGTTTTGTGCTGATCGGTGATGGACCGGATCGACCCGCGGCGATGGCCCAGGCAGAAGGGCTGCCCAATATCACTTTTGTCGGCTGGACGGAGCCGGACGCCCTGCGCCAGCACATCGCGGACGCGGACATTTGTCTGGGCGTTTTTGGCACAACGCCCCAATCGCTGATGACTGTGCAGAACAAAATCTATGAGTGTTTGGCCCTGGGCAAACCGGTGCTGACCGGCGAGGGGCCAGCCGTAGCCCAAACATTTTCCCACGGGGAGCATCTTTTTCTCTGCGCCAGGGCAAACCCCCAGGCGTTGGCCGACGGGCTGCTTGCTCTGCGCTCCAATCCGGCCCTGGGCCAGGGGCTTGGCGAAAAGGGACAGGCCGCTTTCCGGGCGAATTTTAGCCTGCAACCCCTGGGGGCACGCTATTTGGCTATTTTGCAGCAGGCCAGCCGACAAAAATGAAAGTTGTTTTTCTCACCACCTCCAGCCTGGACAGTCCCTACGGAATCGGGCGCTGTCTACCCCTGGCCCGCCAACTGGTGTACCTGGGCCACCGGGTGCATATCGTGGCCCTCCACCACAACCTCACCCCGTCGGTTGCCCGCCGACAGGAGATCGACGGCGTACAGGTGGAGTACGCTGGCCAAATGCACGTTCGCAAAGTGGATGACACAACCCTCTACTACTCGCCCCTGCGCCTGCCCTGGGTTGTGGCGGCTGGCGCGTGGGGGTTGGCACGGGCAGCCCTGGCGTTGCAGGCCGATGTGCTACACATCGGCAAGCCCCACCCCCAAAATACCCTGGCCGGGCTGCTGGCCGCGCGCCTGCGCCCCCAAACGAGAGTGATTCTGGACTACGACGACTACGAGGCGGGCATCAACCGCTTTGGCAACCGGCTGGAACGGGCCGTCCTCACTTTTCTGGAGGACTTCACCCCCCGCTGGTTCGACGGCATCACCACCCACTCCACCTTTTTAGCGCAACGGCTGCTGGCCCAGGGGATTCCCCCCGCCCGCATTCTGCGTCTGCCCTCGGCCTTCGATCCCGCCCGTTTTGCGCCCGTATCTTCGGAAACCAGCGCGACGTGGCGGCAACGGCTCGGCCTGGGCGAGCGGAAAGTGGTGGTCTATGTGGGGACGGTTTCATTTGTCAATCACGCGGTCGATCTGCTATTGTATGCCTTTGCCGGGGTCGCCGCAGACCGGGACGATCTGGCCCTGCTGATTGTGGGCGGCGGGCAGGATGTGGCCCAGACCCAGGCCCTGGCCGGGCAGTTGGGGATTGCCCATTTGTGCCGTTTTACAGGCCGGGTGGATGGGGATGCTGTGCCAGCCCTGTTTCAACTGGCCGCGCTGAGTGTGGACCCGGCCCGCCATACCCCCACGGAAGAGGCCCGCTGGCCCCTCAAAATTGTGGAGAGTCTGGCCGCGGGCGTGCCTGTGCTGACCGGCGATGTGGGGGATCGGCGGGAGATGCTGGGCGACGGCGCGGCCGGGCTGCTGGTGGCCCCGGACGATGCGGAGGCTCTGGCGGAAGGGATGGCGGCGCTGCTGGCCGCGCCGGAACGGTTGGCCGCAATGTCCACCGCCGCCCGCCACCTGGCCGCCCGCTACGATCCCGCCCGGCTTGCCCCCGGCCTGGTGGATTTTTATCAGAAGCTCGATTGACTACCTTGAAAAAAGGGTTGTATACACGGATAGGAAGGAACACGGATTAATCAGAATCTGGGCCTTGGTCATCGTTTCGGCCAACCTATGCTGATTGGACTAAATCAGCACAGGTTGGGGTGGCGATGGTGGTCGCTTCTTGGCAGGTCTGCCGGGCAAATCGATATGGGCCAGCAGATAGTCGAACAGATTGAGCGGTTCTGCATTGAAGAAGCGTTGGGCCGGGGTCGAACCATCGGGTCGTGTGATGAAATAGTTATGCACGGTTGTTAATGCGCTCAACCCTTCGACAAGCTCAGGACACCGCTTGCGGTTACTCAGGCGATGCAGGCTATGGTGGCGCAGGGCTAACTGGCCATTGCGCCCTTCTGTGCAGGAGCTAGACCGTTGAAAGAGTTGCGCGCATTCGGTGGCTACCCCCTCAACGAGTTTCTTCTGCTCCAATTCAAGCATGAAAAGCGGACTCTCCTGACAATTCAGCGGCGCAAGCAAACGCTGAGATTGCTGGCGTAAGGCTTGACGGCCTTGGACAGTAGGGGCTTTGTCAGCCGCCATTTGCCAATAAATGCCAGGGATCAGAAGGGTATAGACCGCCTGCTCCTGCTCAACCGTCAACGAGAGCGCCTCGACCTTGGCCTGGATGGTCAGGAAGAAGAAGGCGATGGTCGCCACCATCTTGACCACGACGCGTTTGGCCTTGCGGATTTGCTCCTGGCAGCGGGTGGAGAGGTTGGCCTGGTCAGCAATTGTTTCCAGTGTGGCAAAGTGTGCGGCCAGTTCCTCTGCGACGATTTCGGCACTTCTGGCGGCACCCGTTGTCAGATCGTACGGGTGGTAACTCTGGCTAATGGCTTGAATTGCTGTTTTTGCCTCTGCCTGACGTGCCAACGCAGCCTCTAAGGGCTTGTCAAGAAATAACTTCCCGAAACAGGGGTTTACCCCTATTCAGAGAGGGAAGTTTGAGGTATAGTAGACCGAAGATAAAGTAGTAGAAAAGACGGGAGGGATTCATGTCAGCTACAGAGATTTCGGTCTGTCAGTGTAAGTTGTGTGGAGAGGGTAAGGAACACCCAGAGCGAGAAATGCATCAACAGATGAATGTGTTTCTGAGCAGACTGGATGAGAATCAGCGACGCTGGTATGTGGCGCTGGAATCCAAACGGATCGGAAAAGGTGGTGATAGTGTGATGTCCCAGATCACAGGAATGGACGAAAAGACAATTCGACGCGGACGGGAGGAGATGGAAGGTAAGCTGTCGGTTACTCCAACAGAGCATATTCGTCATCCAGGTGGCGGTCGTCCACCGATCGAAAAAAGACCCAACCATCCTTACTGCCTTACAGAAGATTATAGAGTCGGAAACAGCGGGTGATCCCATGAATGACCAGAAATGGATACGAAGTAGCCTGCGCCAGGTGAGTAAACGTCTGACAGCAGAGGGACACCCCGTAAGTCACGAAACGGTTGGTCGGCTGCTGGAGAAGCTAGACTATGCGCTGCACGTCAATGCCAAGAAGGTGGAAGCCAAGGCTTCTCATCCTGACCGCAACAGACAGTTTGAAGAAATTGCCCGGCAGCGGCAAGTATTTCAGGCGGCTGGAATGCCCATAGTCAGCCTGGACACGAAGAAAAAGGAATTGGTTGGCAACTTCAAGAATCCGGGTAGAAGTTGGAATCGGGAAGCTGAAGCGGTCAATGTTCATGATTTTCCCTATGAGGCTCTGGGGCGAGCTGTCCCCTACGGCATTTATGACATTACCCACAACCGGGGCACTGTCTATGTGGGGACTTCAGCAGACACACCTCAGTTTGCTGTCGATGTCCTCGTTCGCTGGTGGGAGTCGGCTGGCTGCGTGCGCTTTCCCCTGGCTGGACAATTGCTCATTTTGGCTGATTCTGGCGGCAGCAATGGCTGTCGTCCTCGTTTGTGGAAACAACAACTCCAAGAAAAGTTGGCTGACCCCTTTGGTCTGCATGTCACTGCCTGTCATTATCCCACAGGTTGCTCCAAGTGGAATCCCATTGAACATCGTCTTTTCAGTCATATCAGTCTTAACTGGGCTGGCAAACCTCTGCGTACCTGGGATACTCTCCTTGCCTATTTACGTGGCACTTCCACTTCTACAGGTTTACAGGTTGATGCCTTCTTGCACGACCAATCTTACGAAACTGGCCTCCGTGTCTCCAATTCTGACATGAAATCTCTCAACCTTGAGTTACATTCTCTCTGTCCCAAATGGAATTACACTATTCATCCCCGCCCTCCTCTACTTCCTGTCTCATCACTTTCACGGGAAGTTATTTCTTGACAAGCCCTAAGTTGCTCTGAGCTTCCTTTTCGCTGGCTTGAGCAGTGGCGATGCGGCGCTCAAACTCAGGTGGACGCCCCACGGGTCTGGGGTTGCTGTCCAGGTAAGCCTGCCGGTGAGCCTGCTGAGCTTCCACCTTTTGGCTGGCCTTTGCCAAGTCCGCCTCGCCCTTGCGTACTTGAGCGGCAAGCGGGGCACTGGTGGCCTGACTGGCAGCCTGCTGCACATGAAAGAGATCTGGCGAGTGATGCGCCCCCAGTTCGTGTTTGACATGGCGGCAAATGCCTCGCCCCTCATCACTGGTGGCCTGAATCACCTCCACCGGCAGGCCAACCAGACTCTCTTGGAGGGCTGCCGTCCAGGTTTGCGCCTTGCGATCGGCGGCATATTCTTCCAGTAGGATGAAATTGGAGACAGGTTCAATGGCCACCAAGCAGATTTCGGGGTGAAAGGTCTCATCTTCACAGATCGTGATAGCTTTGGGAGTTGCCCTTTCTGACAAGCGTTTGCGCTCTTGCTCTCCATACGCGATGATGGCTTCTTCTATTTCCTGACTCACTTGGCGTTGGGCGCCGTAACAGGCTGCCACAAATTGATCCAGGCCGCTCAGTTCCATAAACAGGCAAACCATGCGCACTCCGCTGGCTCCCAACTGGGTAATCACAAAGTGGGCTGCCAGGATCAGTCGATGTAAAAAGGCGATACCTGCTTCGCTTTCAAAGAAGGCTACCAAGTCAGGATCGGCATCAATCCCTTGTCGGCGCGCTACCCAATGCTGCAAAGTGCTCCGGGGGATGCCGATTTCTTCAGCGATGGCCCGTTGACTCTTTGCTCCTTGCTCCTTGAGCATGGCTTCATACTCTGTTGTCTTGTTGGCCGTCTCAATTCGTTCCTGTTTTTTTGCATCGCCTTTGCCTCGTTTTTTACTTCAATTATGGCGGCAACTTAGCCTTCTAGGCTAGTTTGGCCGAAACGATGACCAAGGCCAGAATCTGTGTTCCTTCCTATCCGTGTATACAAAATTTCATCCCCCGTGGCGCAACCGGTCGCAGGGGGAACTGACTTGAAAATAGCCAGTAACGCAAGCTGTTAGCTTGCGACAGCCCGCACTAACAGTGCGGGTTACAAGGCACGGACACAGACTTTACTCCTTCATTCCCGGACTGCCTCCTCGCCCATGAAAATTCTGATTATCAACCTGCACTCCTCCCGCAACGCAGGCGACGACGTGCTGCTCCGGGTCACGCTGGACCAACTCTACCGCCACTTTCCCGGCGCGGCCATTACCCTGGCAATGAACGACCCGGCCAGCTATGGAGGCGCAGAAACGACAATGGACTCGTTCACCGCCTGGTTCAAGCCTATGCGCGAGGGGCGATCTGCCTGGCGCTGGGGTGCGGTGTTGGCCGCGCCGCTGCTGCTGCTCGGCGCGGTGATCAGCGGGCTGCTCCGCCGGGAGCTGCCCTTTTCCTCCCCGCGCCAAAAGCTGCTGCGCGCCTATCGGGAGGCGGATTTTGTAGTGAGCTGTCCAGGAAATTTTCTCTACAGCAGCGGTCTGTTGGGCGTCCCCTTTCTGCTCACCCTTTTCACCATCTGGTACGCCCTCTTTCTGGGCAAGCCGCTCTACGCTATGCCCCAGACGGTTGGGCCAGTGGGCCGCCGACACGAAGCCTGGCTGCTGGGCAAGCTGCTCTCCCGCTACCGGCTGCTCTTTCTGCGCGATCACATCTCCGCGGAGCGGGGGGCTGCATTGGGGCTGGCATTGGGCGAGGCCGCAGTGATCCCGGACATTGCCTTCGATTTCCCCAGTCGGGGCCGCGAGGCGGGGCGAAAATTTCTGGCGGATGCCGGGGTGGATGGGGAAGACGACAGCCCCCTGCTGGGGGTGACTGTCATCGACTGGGGCGCGCAGAACCGTCTCTTTACCACCCAGGCCGATTTTGAGGTGGCCGTGGCCGGGGCCGTGGACAACTTTCTGCGGGAGTGCAACGGACGGGTCGTCCTCTTTGCCCAGGTCCACGGGCCGACAGAGGCCGAGGACGACCGCATCCCGGCGGCGCGGGTGGCGGCGCGGTTGAGCGGCTGGGGAGAGCAGGTGGTGCTGGCCCCGCCGGTGCATCCGGATATTCTCAAAGCGGCCTATGGGGAGATGGATATTTTTCTGGGAACCCGCCTGCACTCGTGCATCTTTGCCCTGGGCGAGGGCGTGCCGGTCGTCTCGATTGCCTATCAGTACAAAAGCCGGGGGCTTTTCCGCCTGCTGGCAATGGAGGCCCAGGTGGTTGATATTGAGGATGTGAGTACGGCCAATCTTTCGGCGCTGTTGATGGGGACGTGGCAGGAGCGGGTGGGCATCCGCCAACAGTTGGCCGAGCAGCTGCCCCGCCTGCGCCAGCAAATTCAGAGCGTCGGGCAGCGCATCTACGACGATCAGCAGAGGCAGCGCCGCCCGTGACAGAGAAGATCCGCGTCCTGCAAATCATCGCCGGTTTCGCCCTGGAGAGTCCGTTGGGGGGGATCGAGCGCTTCGTCATCGAACTCTCCCAGGCGCTTGACCGGGAACGCTACGAGCCGGTTGTCTTCGGCCTGTGGGATTGGGGCACACCCTACGACGGCTACTGGCAAGATCAGCTGGCCCAGGCGGGTATCCGCACCTTTACCGGCGCGGCCTGGGCTGATGATACCCCCTATACCGCCTTCAAGCAGTCGATGGCCGGGGTGTGGGCCAACTTTGGCGAAGAGGTGGACATCATCCACAGCCACAGCCAGTTTGGCGATGTGGCCGCGCTGATTCTGCGCCGCCGACTGAAGGCCCAGCGGCTGGTGCGCACGGTTCACAATGAACGGGAGTGGGCCAAACAGCCCGCCCGCCGTCTGCTGCTGACGAATGGGGTCTATCCGTTGACTTTTGACGCGGAGTTGGGGGTCTCCAAACAGGTGGTGGAAAATCTGGACCGACGCCCTCTGGCCCGGCTGCTGGGGCACAAAGGGCTGGTGGGCTACAACGCTTTGAACATCGCCCGTTTTGCCGCGCCCAATCAGGCGGGCGGGCTGCTGCGTCAGGCGTTGGGTCTGCCCGCGGATGGGCTGGTGGTGGGCAGCGTTGGGCGGCTGACCACACAAAAGGGCTATCGTTTTCTGCTCCAGGCGTTCCCGGCGGTCCTGGCCCAATGCCCCACGGCCTATCTGCTCATCGCTGGCGGGGGGGAGTTGAAGGCGGAGTTGGAGGCGGAGGCCCGGCTGCTGGGGATTGCCGAGCGCGTGCGCATTCCGGGTCCCCTGTCCGGGATTGAGCGGGTCTACGCCGCCCTGGACCTTTTCGTCTCGTCGTCCCTGTGGGAGGGGCTGCCAACGGTTGTGTTGGAAGCAATGGCCGCGGGTCTGCCGGTGGTGGCGACCGCGGTTTCGGGCAACACAGAGCTGGTCCTGCCTGGGCAGACCGGGCTGCTGGTCCCCCCCGGCGAACCAACAGCCCTGGCCGAGGCGATTGTGCACCTGCTCACCCAGCCGGAGCAAGCCGCACAGTACAGCGCGCGTGCCCGCCAGTTGATTGTGCCCAACTTTGACATCGAACAGATCGCCCGCCAGCACGAGGAGTTGTATCGGCAATTGCTGGCGGAGAGATAGCAGGGCAATTAGCCATAAGAACAGGACGCTGATATGCGTAGAAACATCTGAATTGCGCTGATTCTATCAGCTTGAATCTGCCTTCTCAGCGATTTCAGTCAACCCATATATGACTCTACTGCAAAAAGACCAAAAACCGAGTTTTTAACGTCGACGTACACTTGGGAAACATGGCAGTTGTCGAGAAAAACTCGATTTTTTCACTCGACTCAAAATAACTCGAAAATGCTTTCAACTCGTACTATTGTCTCCAGCATTGGCATACTCTTCTCAGGCACACTAGCAGCGCGCCTCTTGTCAATGCTCTCGATTATTATTATTACCCGAAGTGTTGGGCCTGATCAATTTGGACTTTACGCAGCATCGTTAGCATTAGCAAAAATTACATCGATTGTATTTTCACTAGGAATGAGTGACTGGCTTTTACGCAACGGCAATTTAAAAGCACAATCAATCGGCCTTCCCGAAAGGCTCACCGGCTCGCTCGTCGTGCAGTTTTCTCTTGGACTCGTCTGGCTAGGACTACTAAGTGCCACAGCACCACATCTCGACATAGCTGTTTACCCCACCACCCTATTATTGATCGTTGCTATCACTGTTTGGCTCGAAGAGTTAGTCTTTACCGCCTTGACAGCATTCAAAGTGGCGCTTGATAATCGGGTAACTGCCCGGCTGATGATTATCCTTCAGCTACTAAATCTTGGTCCGCTTATTCTCTTGATGATTCTAGAAACCAATACGGTCACACCGTTTATCATTGCCAGGGGGATAACGACGATATTCGGAGCCGTTGGTGGAATATTTTTCGCTTTTCGCCGTTTCAGTTTCCGATTGCATAAAACGACAATTCTACAGTCTCTACGTGAAACAATGCCGTTCGCAGCGTCTATGGCATTGGTGCTTCTCTATGAACGGGTCGATGTCACAATCATTGCGGGAAGCCTAGGCCAAGAAGCCGCCGGACTTTACGCTCCGGCTGTATCTCTTGTCCTAGCACTTACGCTAGCGCCAGCAGCTATTCACGGCGTGATGGTCCCCACAATGAGCCGATTGTTTATAGAAAACGTAAAAACTCTGCCCGGAATCGCAACACGAAGCATAATTTGGAGCGCCCTGCTCGGTCTTTTCTTAGGAGGAGGACTTGCCATCGGTTCTCGCCCGCTGACATTTCTGCTGTATGGACCAGACTACGGACCGCTAGTTGATATCCTCATTATTTTGAGTGGAGTACTATTCTTACGAACGGTAAGTTTTGGACTTGCTGCAATTATAGTCACTGTCGGCCTTCAGAATATGCGAGTTATTGCGCAAGCGGCAGCAGCGTTATCAAACATCGTATTTAATCTATTGATCGTCAAGGAATACGGAATATCCGGTGTTGCATTTGTCTATTGCCTATCCGAAACTATATTAATGCTTGGTTACGCATTGATCGTCGTAAAATGGTTGCGTACTATACGCAATACGCCGTAGCGGAAACCTAAAAGTACGAAATGGTAACCGCACTTTCATCCGGTTACCATTTCGTTGATCAGCACAGGGTGAGGTTAAAACTTGTCCCGCTTGTTCATGTTATTGCAAAAAACGGTATGAGACGGAAAGATTTCCATCTCATACCGTTTTTTGCTAACTCAGGAAAATACTAACTCTCTGCATCTGCAAAACCTTGCCTACGGTACGGAGATGCCATTGTAGTCTTCAGCAACTTTTGTGCCGCCTACATTCGATTCTACACGGACCACTGCAATTAGGCTGGCACCAGCCTTTTCGACGATCACAGCGCCGCCAAAACCGCCCCCAGGATTCCCTTCAGGATACCCAAATTCAGTCAAAGCAGAGGCGTTCTGCCCAGAGGTCAACGTTGCTAGTGAAGCATTGGATCCTGCCTTGCCTTTACTGGCAATAGAAGCAATGGTGTGGGTCCCCACAACTTCGCCGTTCTTGTTCAGATACTTCACAACCACATTGGTAACTTCGCTATTACCGACATTCTGAATGGCAATAAAAGCACGCTGGCGGTTTTGGCCTGCACCAAAATTACTTTCAGCCGTATAACGAACGTAGGGCAGAGCCAGTTTTGCAGAACCAGCAGCTTCGCCCAAGAAAGCGGTGGCACGACCAGCGTCTTGTACCTTGCCGACGACGACGATATCCGTAGCGGTACTGGTGACGGTGGCGGAACCGGAATAATTTGGATCATTTACGGTACAAGCAGCAAAGCTGCCTTTCTTGCCTGCACCCAAATTCTTGGTTTCCGTTTTGCCCCCGCTGTAGCTTACAGTCACATCTGTAGCTGTGGTTAGGCTTGTATTCGTTACAGCGTAGAAAGAACTTTGTCCACCAAAGACATTGCACAGTGCAGTCGCCATAAAGACAGTCTTGGCACCGCCAGAAACACCTTCATAGGCTTTGGCATCGTTGAACTTCGCTGTGCTTGTACCCAATTCCAACGCAGAGGCAACGATATTGGCATCCGTCTGGGTGCCTGCCAATTTAGCGGTGACAATGGCCGAGCCATTGAAGCTGCCTGCCGTGATCGCTGATAGAGTGCCAAGGTCATACGATTTGGCGGAACCAGCAGGTACATTCAGACTATCCACCACAATAGGAGCAGCAGCAGAGTCTTCTGCATTGTAGAGCGTAACCTTAATGTCTATAGCGCCGCTCGCCGCATTCTGTACCGAAAACTTGGTCGTCTGATTGAATTTGTTCTTCAACACTGTCGCAATTGTCACCTGCGGCGACGCGGATGAAAATCCATTGGACAGAGGACGATTTTTTACAGTATCACCTTGGGGAATCTGCACCAATGTAGCTACAATCGGCTGGTCTGAAGAAACAACCGCAGAACCACTGAAGTTGGTGGGGATTTCCGTCAAACCACCTATAAAGAGGGACGAACCCGCGCCAGCGGCCAGGGTTTTCGCAACTTGAATCGGTGTGCCGCTGCCTTCTTGGTAGAAGGAGAAGGTAACATTTGCTGTTGCATTGGAGACGTTCTGATAGGTGACCGACGTAATAAACGAGGTCTGATATGCAGGGCTCTGTGCAGAAGCCAGACCCACTGTGAGGAGCAATAAAAGACTCGCTACCAAAAACACTTTCATCGATTTCATACGAATTCCTTTCTGTTGTTGAAAAATCTATTATTCACAAAACACACACTTGCCGATGCAAAGAATAACAGGATTCTCACTCAATCTCAATACTCCAATCAGTGTAAAAACAGGCCCTTTTGCCACTACCCCGTTTGTAGTATTGCCTAATTATCGCTTCTATTGTATCGTCCCTATTGCCTTTTCAACCTTTTCTGAGATCAAATCTATCCATCGTCGGTTTGTTTGGACTAACTGAGAGAGGACCCTTAATTATGCGCACTGGTCAACGTCTACTTCTCCTTCTTACCCTTGTGATCTCGCTGCTGGTTTTGATGGGGTGTGGCGAAGAAAACACGCCGACATCTCCACCGACCCCGCGAGTGATTGTATTAAGTACCGAAGACAGCCCAGTGGCAACACCTGACGCAGTGAGTATCCTGCCCACACCTGTCCCATTTCAGTTCCCCAGCGATTTGGGTAGTGTGCAGGTACATCCGGGTAAGGCAGTGGTCATCGGTCGATTGATTTCCACTATTGACCAGCAGCCAATCACCGATACACCCGTTCGTATGGCCAAAATCTTCTATGCCGAAGAGGGAAACAAAGATCCCAACCAGGGCGCGTGGGCCCTTGACAATGCCCAAAGCCCCTTCGCCTATACCAACGAATCTGGATACTTTATTTTTGAAAATGTAGAACCCACAGATTTCGTGATCTTTGTGGGGGATATGTTGTCCCGCTACAATGTGGAAACAAGCGACAATGAGCGCCCGGTCCCCCACACAGCCCCCCCAGATAAACTAACCGATCTGGGTGATATTTGGGTGAAGTACTAATTGTCAATAGATTGTAATGATCTCGTGACCTTATCCATTAGCGAGCCGTAGATCAGGCTCATAACATTGCAGACTGCCAATAGCAACTTTGATGACCCAATTCACATGTTTATGATGAATTGGGTCATCAAAGTTGCCCCTACGGCATCCCCACATCCACCGAAATCCGGTCGATGTAATTGTTCCCTACCCCCACAAACTCGTGGATCAGCCCGCCCCACCAGAAGTTGGTGCCTACGGGCG
>JAHDWH010000199.1 GCA_023384455.1 Caldilineaceae bacterium
GTGTTGCCTTTTTTCAGCTTCTCACCCTCTTCTCTCGTCCTATTTTTCAGGGCAGTTATTTAGTTCGGGTCGTACTTGCAGCGCTGACCGGTCTGTCCATTAAAGTAGATGCAGAGTTCGATGATGGCTGGCCGCCATATCTTCTCGTCAATGTTGCTCGGCTCCATAATCGCCCACCAGTATTGCTCCTCGTCGTTGGGATTGCCGTCGTTCATCCAGTCCAGGTTGGGCATTGTGAGCAGGCTCATCAGCCCAATCCAGGGCTGCCAGTTGGCCGCGGCGTACTGGTAGGCCCGCTTCAGATAGTCGGCCTGGACAAACATATCGATCCCCGCGTCCGCGCCGTGCCACTTGTAGTTAGGGTTGACCGGATCGTAGGTCCAGCCAAACTCCAGAATGACAATTTTTTTGTTGGTGTCGCCATAGCGCACCATTATATTGCGGATGTCTTCCACGTGGCGGAAGGCGAAGAAACGGTAGCCCCCATACTTTTTGTCCGCGGCCGCGGTGGCCGGGTCCAGTTCTGGCGGGGCGGCAAAGCCTGCGCCGTGGACACCCAGCGCGTCGAAGTAGCCGTTACTGTTGCCACCCATGGCCTGATACATCTGGTCATAAAACTTGTCGTCGGGCATGGCAATGGCGCTGTCATCGCCCGTGGGGGCCATCCCCGCGTTGATGACGATTGCGTTGGGGTTGGCCCGTTTGACGGCCGCATAGGCTGCGCCTAAAAAGCGCACATACTCGGCTGGGTTGGGCCGGTTACCGCCCCACTCCCGTGCCAGATTTGGTTCATTCCAGATTTGATATGCCTGAATACACCCATTCCCGCCCGGCGCGCAATTGTAGCGGCTGGCCAGGGCAAAGAGAAAGTCGGCGAAGTGAGCCGCGTTGCCCGGCGGATGGCCCGGCCAGAAGTTGGCCTTGTCCGGATCGCTGGAGACCCGGGCCAGCAGCTTCAGCCCGCTCTCGTTGGCCTGGCTCACCACCCGGTCGGCTATGGCCCAATCGTACTGACCCTTGCCGCTGCCCTCGATTGTCTCCCAGGCAAAGGCCTGTTTGACCCAGCGAAAGCCGGAATCCTTCATCAGTTCCAGGTCCCGGTGGGCCACCTCTTCCCGCCACCAGAGAAAGGCCTGACCGCCGAAATCCGGGCTTGTCATAGACGCGTTGAGAAAGCCCGCGGCTGGGGCGGGCGCGGCCGGTGGATTGGGCTGGGCTGGCTGGGCAGCCACAGGCGCGCCACCCTTCAACCCGGCCAGATCGCCTTCCACACGCAAAAATTCCAAAGCTGTCCAGCCCACGACCGCGCCATCTTTCCCAAGCTGGGCCCACGAGCCGTCATCCGAAAGGGCCACAATCTCAAAACGCTCGCCCTCGCTGGCCGTGCGCAGAATGTCAAAGCTGGTCCCCGGCCCGGAGCGTACATTCAGTTCCGTGGCGTTGATGACGCCAAAGACCAGTTGGCTGGCCGGCGCGGCGGGCTGGGCAGCCGGCTGGGCTGGCTGGCTGGCTGGCTGTGCCGCGGGGATCGGTGTATCCGTGGGGGCTGGAGCCGACTCCACCTGGGCAGGCACAGGGGTTTTGGTCGGCGTGGGCGTGGGTTCTTCTTCGTCCCCGCCGCAAGCGCTCAGGGAGAGGAGGGCAAGCAACGCCACGAGAAGAAGAATCAGACGTCTGGTTTGTTGGGTCATCAGCCAAGTCCTTTGCTGGTGATCGCGTTTCGATGGTTGGTTCGATAGGTGCCGGGGGAGGCTACCCTATTGTAAAAGGGAACGGGCAAAAGACGAAATCTTCCCCCTACTTCCCCATCCCCCGCAGCGCGTCGTAGACCGGCATAGGACTCCAGTCGTTGCGCACGATGCCCCATTGGGCCTTTTCCGTGCCATTCGCCACCACCCGGAAGTTGAGATTCCATAGAAAGGCCGGTCCGGCCCAACCCCAGGCCCGCATCATCTGATAGGCTTCCACCGTCCAGGCGGCCTGCTCCTCGGGGCTGTTGTCCGCGGCATAGGCATAGGCCCCGTGAAAGGGCGGGTTCTGGGAGGCCCAGCCAAATTCTGTGGCCCAGATGGGAATATGCGCTGCACCGTAGACCACCGCGATATTGCGGTAGCCTTCCATTGTGCTGCGAAAACTCCAGGAGTGGTGGGGGCTGTCGCAAGCGCCGTTAAAGATATTGCCCGTCTGCTGAATGGCCGCGCAGGCATTTTGCCAGGTGACGCTGGCCGGCACATTGTAGCCGCTGGGGTGCGCGCCGATACCATCCACATAGCGGGCCAGGCCATTCTTGAACATCTCTTCCAGATAGCGGAAATCATCCATGGCCAGATTGCCATTGTCCCCGGCGGGGGTGGGCGCACCGCTGATCACATAAATCGACGGGCAGTTGGCTTTGATGCTGGCATAGGAGGGGGCCAGCAGGCGCACGTACTCAGCCGGGCTAAGAGGTTTGTTGCCCCATTCGTAGTGCAGATTCTGTTCGTTCCAGACTTCAATCGCCCGCAACGACGAACCGCAATACTCCCGGGCCAACGCACCCACGAAATTCGCCAGGGCCTGGGGATCCGCGGGCGGGCCGCCCACGTTGGCGTCAAAACCCGCCTCTCTGGCCCAGTCCGGCGCGTTGACAACGCTGAAGAGCAGGTTGATTCCCCGCTGATTGGCCGCGCCGACGATTGGCCCAATGTCGCCAAAGCCGTACTGACCGGGGTTGGACTCGAAGATACGCCACTCGATCTGCTGCTTTATCCACGAAAAGCCCATCTCCCGGGTCTTGTCCATAGCCAGCCCCTCCTGGCCCGTGTGGATGATATGGGCCTGGACCCCATAGCCGAAGCCGACACCGGGCAGCGCCGCGGCGCGGACAACAGCCGCGGGTCCAGGGGCGGCCCCAGCCACAGCGGGCGCAGCAGCCGGCGGAGCCGGTGCGGGCCGGGGCGGAATCTCTTCCTCGCCCAGTTGCGCGACCTCCTCCACAGAGCCATAGAGGGTTGCCAGCGGCGCATAAATCCAGAGCCTATCCTCCTGACCGGCCAGTTCCACCTGATACCACTGGCCGTCTGGCCCGATGCCCACAATCCGGGCCTGGGTTCCCCCGTCCACACCCATCGCCACCGGATAGTCGGTGCCGGGTCCCCGGCGCACATTCATCCGCGTCGGTTTGGTCACCGCTACAGGCCCCGCGGAGGTGTCGATCACAACCGCTGGTTCTGGAGTAGCTGATACGGTTTCCGACACCACAAACGTAACGGCGACGGCGGTGGTAGCGGTAACAGGGGTTGCAGAGGGAATAGTCACAGTGGGGGTAACGACCCCGCTGGCTGACACAGCCGGTGGGTTTGGCTGGTTCTCCGCCGCAGGCGCATCCTGCACCTTCAACAGCCATTTCGCCAACCAGACAGGGCCGTCAAAGCCTTCAATGTCAACCCGCACCCACCTGCCGTCCGCGTTCTCGCCGATGATCCGCACGGTTGTTCCGGCAGGCACAGAGCCGACCACCCGGTAGGATGTGGCCGGACCGGAGCGGGCGTTCATTCGGGGCGGGACGGTGACCGCCAGGACGGCCGCCGGTGTGGATTCCTGGGCCGGGGGCGCGGCCAGGGCAGGGCTGGACAGGGCTGTAAGAGCCAGGCCCAGGGCAAGTAGAATGGCGAAGAAGGGAGAAAAGCGACGAAACATCGGGAACTCCTATAAGATCGATTGCAGATGGAGGGAAGGCGTACAGGGATCGGAACTGTCCAGCCCTTTCAGTTTGGGCATCCTCTCCGTGAAAATATACCATTTCTTGGATCATTACAAAATCGGGCGAATCCTCGAATCAGATCCTTCCGATGACGAAGCGCTCCATTGCCACAGCCGCCCCATCCTCGAAAACAGAGGGGGCGATCCAGCGGGCCACGGTCTTTACCTTCTCTGTCGCCTGGCCCATAGCCACCCCCATCCCGGCCAGTTTCAGCATCGGAATATCATTTTCGTTGTCACCCACAGCCAGCACCCGGTGCGGGGCTATGCTCAACCGTTCCAACAGATGGAGCAGGCCAGCGCCTTTGTCCACCCCGGCTGCCGTGCCTTCAATCAGCAGGGCGTGGGTGCGGGTCATCTGCATTGTGGGGCCGAACTGTTCCTGCAACAGAGGCGTCAGGTCTGGCTCCGCGCTGGCATCGTTGACGGAAATAAACTTAAGGGGTGGGTGATCCCTGGCCCCCAGCAGCTCGCTCAGATTGGGCTGGATGCGTCGGGGTGTGCCAAACCAGTGGTCATAGACCGCCGGTTGCCAGACCTCCCGGTTCTGATAGAGGGTGGTTGTGCCGTCCCGATTGCTGAAGTAAAAAATCGTGACCCGTCCCGTAGCGTCGGCCCAGGCAGCCACAGAGCGGGCCACGTCCAGGGGCATATCGGCTTCGTAGAAGATTTCACCGCTGACCGGATCCCCCACCACCGCGCCCTGGGTTGTGACGACCGGCGTGGTAATCCCCAGCAGCGGGGTCTGGGTGCGCACAAAATCCAGGGTGCGCCCGGTAGCAATCGTCACGGGGACGCCCAGTGCCTGCACGGCCCCAATGGCTTGGCGCACCCGAAGGCTGTAGCCGCCTTCAAACTCTTTTTCCAGGATTGTGCCGTCCAGGTCCAGGACGACGAGATCGTAAGCGGGTGGTTGCATAGAGCGACATCCAATTGGGTGAGATGCAACAGTAAGGGCATCCAGAAAATAGGAAACGTGAAACGTGAGAAAGGAGGGTAGCCTCACGTTTCACGTTTCACGTATTTTGCGCAACAGCCTGGGGAGCCGTCGCGAAATGCGATCCCCGCGTTAGAATTCGATGGTCACCATTCGTACGTGACCGCTATAGTCCTGACGCAGACCGACAGCGCGGGGTTTGGGCCGCATATCTTCCGCCAGCCGCTTGACTACATCGCCCTGTTTGTGGCCGATTTCCAACAGCACAAGACCGCCTGGTTTCAGGTGGTGGCGCACCTGAGCGAGCAGGCGCTGAATCACATCCAGCCCCCTATCGCCCGCGGTCAGGGCCACTTGGGGTTCAAAGTCCCGAATCTCCGGAGCCAGCCCCGAATATTCGCTGTCTGTAACGTAGGGCAGATTGGCGACGATCACATCCACAGGTTCGGGCAGGGCAGCCAGCAGATCGCTGCGCAAAAAGCGCAGTTGGGCGTGGGGAGCCAAAGTGCGGCCATTTTCCTGGGCCACGTCCAGCGCGCCTGGGCTGATGTCCAGACCGTAGATGCGCGTATTGGGGGCGTGGGCCGCGGTCGTTACGGCGATGGCCCCGCTGCCTGTGCCCACATCCGCAATCGCAAAGATACGCTCCTCATCTGCCTGGACGTGGGCCAACAGGAAATCCACCAGCATTTCTGTTTCGGGCCGGGGGATGAGAACCCGCTCGTCCACGGCAAAATTCAGGCCATAGAACTCTTTGCGCCCCAACAAATAGGCCACCGGCTCCCGGCGGATGCGGCGGGCCACCAATTCGGTAAAGGCTTCGGCCTGATCCGCGGCCAGGGGGTAGTCGTGATGGGCAAAAAGCCAGGTTCGATCCATCCCCAGCACGTGGGCCAGCAAAACCTGGGCATCCAGGCGGGGATTCTCGCAGCCTGCGCCGGTTAACCGCTGGGACGCAGAGACAAGCGCACGACCCACGGGGGTCTCCGGTGTCAGACTCCACAAGATTTTCTGGGGGAGGGGTTGGGGCGTTATGCCGTTGTTGCCGTTCAGGGCCGATCCATTCACAACTGTCTGGGATTGTGGAAGCGGGTGTGTCTGGGTCATCAACGGGCTGGCAAAGGTCTGTTTGTGGTCAACGGTGTTAGCTGGATAGGCGCTGTTGCCGTTGAGAGAGAGAAAAGGTGAGTTCCCGTTTTCCCGTCTTTGGGATCGTGGGAGGACAAGTGAACGAAGTGCTGGTCGCACATTGACCTGCAAAATAGCCAAAATTGGTCTCCTTCAACTTTCGCTGCGTGTTGCTGTCTGGCTGGGAAGAAGAGGAGGACGCCTTCGTTCGCCACTGCCATTTGCATTTCACTGGCTCGTCATTGAGTCGGGCACAGATAGCAACGCTGGATAGATTGGGTATGTTCCCGCCGGCCCCGGCCCAAGCGCGGCTGCCGAAGCGGTGAGCAATCCCAGTATACAACTCCTTTGGCTGGCTACAATAGGAACTTGCCTACATTGGGAAGGGAGAATCCTACGCTGTTTCACCGATCTGTTGCAGACGCTCGGCCTGGTCCTGATTGGCCAGGGCTTCGATAAATTCGTCCAGATCGCCTTCCATCACACTGTCCAGGCGGTAGACCGTCAAATTAATGCGGTGATCCGTCACCCGGCTCTGGGGAAAGTTGTAGGTGCGAATCTTTTCGCTGCGGTCGCCGGAACCGATCTGACTTTTGCGGGCCGAGCCAAGCGCATCCTGCTGGCGCTGCATCTCCGCATCGTACAGTTTTGCCTTCAGAATACGCATAGCTTTGATGCGGTTCTGCAATTGGCTCTTTTCGTCCTGACAGCTAATGACAATGCCCGTGGGCAAGTGGGTCAGCCGCACAGCCGAGTCGGTGGTATTTACACTCTGCCCACCGGGTCCACTGCTGCGAAAAACATCGATTTTAATGTCATTCTGGCTGATTTCGATCTCCACATCCTCGGCTTCGGGCAGCACAGCCACCGTCGCGGTGCTGGTATGGATGCGTCCCTGGCTTTCGGTGGCCGGCACCCGCTGCACCCGATGGACACCGGATTCGTATTTGAGTTTGCTGAATGCGCCTTTGCCCCGCACCTCCAGGATAACCTCTTTCAGCCCCCCCACGCCGGTCTCGCTGCTGCTCATCAGTTCGGTCTTGAAACGGTGGGACTCGGACCAGCGCATATACATCCGCAGAAGCTCGGCGGCAAAGAGACCGGCCTCGTCGCCCCCCGCGCCGGCGCGGATTTCGACGATCACATTTTTGTCATCGTTGGGGTCTTTGGGCAGAAGCAGCCGTTTGAGTTCTTTGTCCAGCCGATCTTCCTCGGCGGTCAGATCGCCCACCTCCAGTTCGGCCAGCTCGATCATCTCCGGGTCTTCACTCTCTCCCAGCAGAATCTGGCTGTCGGCCAACTGGCGGCGCACATCTTCAAACTGGCGATAGACGCCTACAATTTCATCGAGGCTGCTGCGTTCCTGGGCCAGCTCGGTCATACGTTCGTAGTCGGCCAGCACCTCCGGATCCGCCATCCGCTGGTTGATATCCTCGAAACGGTTTTCGATCTTTTTGAGTTGTTCGTGCAGGCTCATTCGCTAGTCCTGAGAGGGTTGTCAGTCTGTAAATACGGGCAGATTACCCAGTGCGATCACATCCGGCCAGCGGCTTACGTCACCTTCGGTAAAGACGGCCAATTCACCGACAATTGTCGCCCCGGCCGCGGCCACCAGTTGGCGCATTCCGCGCAGGGTGCTGCCTGTGCTGATCACATCGTCAACCAACAGTGCCCGCTTGCCGGCAATCAGCGCCCTGTCTTTGCCATCCACATAGAGCGTCTGGGGGCGGCCTGTGGTGATGCTCACCACTTCGGTCTCCAGACAATCCGCCATATAGGGTTTGCGTACTTTGCGCACTACCACATAAGGAATCCCCGTGCGCATAGAAAGGGCGTGGCCCAATGGCACTGCCTTGACTTCGGGCACGAGGATCACATCAGCGGCGGGGGTGCGCAGGGCCAATTGCTGGGCCGCCGTCTCCACCACTTCCCGATCCCCCAGCATATTGAAGATGGCGATCTTCACACCGGGCGCTACCTCAAAGAGGGGCAGGTGGCGGGTTACAGTGTCGATATGTACGGTATGAACGCGGCCGTCATAACTCATCAGGCGCAAGCTCCTTACGGGGGTAAAAATATGACTTTCAATGATATAGCAGACCAGACAGATACAACGCGCCGATCTCCCAACGCATAAGTTTAGCACAGGAACGGATAGGGCCAAAGAAACGGTCCAGACAACCGGCGGACAATTGAAAGAGATAAGATGGCGGGGCCACAAAATACGTGGGGAAAGGTGAAGACGTGAAACGTGAGATCACATGACGACACCTCACGTTTCACGTCTTCACCTTTTACGGGAATGGCCGAATCACTGTAACTGCTCAGGCATCCTCTGCTTATTAACCACGGAAAACACGGAACACACTGAAAAAAGCGCAGAACTTCCGCGTATTCTGTGTATTCAGTGGTTATTTCTGTCGTTGGCTGAGTAGTTACGAATCACTAAAGAATGCCGTTCAGCACGTCACATCTTTGCCCTCTTCGCCAAAGATAGCCAGCCGTTCCTCCACGCTGGTTTTGGGTGCGCTGAGCGGGCGGTAGTGAAACTGCACAGCCCGCCGGCGCAGCCCGGAATGGTTGGTGGGGGTGCCGTGATGGATCAGGCTGCTGAAGAGCAGGCAACCGCCGGGTTTCAGGGGCACTGCCACCGCGCCCCGGTTGTTGATGTGGGTATCGCAGATCTGCCAGTCCCGGCGCTTGAAGTGAACCACCGGCCCCTGGCGGTGGGTTCCGGGGATGACAATCATACAGCCGTTCTCGGTGGTGGCTTCGTCCAGGGCAATCCACGCGCCCACCACCCGGGTATTCAACGACAGCTCAAAATAGGCGTGGTCCTGATGCCAGGGTTTTTCCCGGCCAATGTGGGGCGGTTTGAGCAGAGCCATATCCTGAAAGAGATAGGGCGTCTCGCCGATCAGCCGTTCCAGGGCAGCCAAGAATTTGGGGTGGTGTGCCATCCGGTGCAGCCGATCGTCATATTTCTCGAACCACATGAATTTGCGCACGTAGTCCTGGCGCTGCTCCGGGGTCATATCTTCCACAGATATTTTTGTGGCCGCGTGCTCATACATCACCCCATTGAAACCCTCCACCTCCCCGGAGATCAGACGAAGCAGCCCTTGCAGGCTACCCTGAACTTCGGCTGGCGTGAAGGCGTTGTGAACGACCAGATAGCCGTCCCGGTCGAACTGGGCCAAAGCTGCGCCATCCACATTCTCAAAGCCATCCACCCCCTCTGTCGCAACCGAATCGTAGTGGTACAGCTCTGGTTCATACGTGGCGCTCTCTCCGTAGTCATAGATTCGTTCAGCCGTTACACTCATCTGCTTTTCTCCTGTTTTCCAGTGAAATTCTGCGCGATCTGCGGTACACAATCAGGCACTGCGCCTCTCCTCATTTTCCCCCAGCAGCCACTTCTGGTCAAACCGGGCAATACAGACCGCAGCCGTGTCGGTCATGCGGCTGAGCATTCCCCGTTCGTAGATGCAGAGAATGCCCCCATCGGGGGCTTCGGCCAGATCCGAATAACCCGACGGCCCTTCTTCCAACACCCGGTTGAGAGGCCAGGTGGCGCAATTGTCGCTGCTTTGCTTCACCGACAGCCGTTTGCGGTCGTGGGCCAGATTGCGGCCCGGCGGGGTCAGTTCATTTTCCAGATTGTCCGGGTTGGCAAAGATGTAGACACCCCGTTCCCCTGGGTTTGGACTGCCCAGACGCAGCAGACTGCCCATACAGACCGGCTCCAACAGCCCGTCGTCAAAGAGCGCTTCGCTCCACCCACCCGCGCCGTCCGGGCTGATGGCAATCAGACGCCGGTGCTGGGGGCACTCGCTGCGGATGTTGCAGAGAACCCGGCCGTCGTCCAGTTCCACGGCCAGGGTCTCGCTGGGGTTGATGATGCGCCCGTCGGAATGGACAAATATTTCGCCGCACGCCCAAGTTGTCCCGCCGTCGTCGCTGTAAATTGTCGCCACTTCCGACGGGCGGTGGCCGAGCTTGTCCGGGCCAAATTCCGTGCCGCTGCCGTCAGACATCCAAACGGGCACCAGCAGCCGCCCGTTGCGAAGCTGAATCCCGTGGCCTGGCCCTGTAGCGATGACCCGCCAGGGGTATTCATCCCGGAAGGCTGTCAGGCTGTGGGTAATCTCAACCGGCGACGAGAAGGTAGCACCGTCGTCGTTGCTGCGCAAATAGAAGACCCGACTGTAGTTGTGACAATAGAGCGCGTGGACAGTTCCATCCCTGTCGGCAAACAATACGAAGTTGCTCACCGGGCCGGGGCCGTAGCTTTCGTGGGCCACCACCAGTTGGGGCGGCTGCCAGGTGATCCCCCCGTCCAGGCTGCGGCGCAGGAGAATGTCATTGCCGTCCCAGTCGCCGCCGGAGCCGCGACGGGCTTCGACCGTTGCCAGGATAACGTCCCGGGCTGTGCAGAGAATGCCGGGTACCCGGTAGTTCCAGTAACCCCCGGTGCGGGCGGTGAAGATGTCTGTTTTGCTTAGCATTGCGATTGACTTTCCTCCTGTGCTGGGGTAGCGTTGTGGAGCAAATCGAGAGAAACCCAAATCCCTATGAGGCACAGTTCCAATGGCAGATTTTCTTCCCCGCTCCTCCCAAGTCAACCGGGCATCGTCGGTCATCGACTTTGGCATCGGCCAGCCCAGCTTTGATCTGTTGCCCCTGGAGTTGATGCGTCGGGCCACAGCCGCGCGCTTTGCCGAAGGGGATACAGAGCTTCTCAGCTACGGCTACGAACAGGGCGACGGTCGCTTTCGCCAGGCGCTGGCCGATTTCCTGACGGCGGAATATGCGACAGCCGTCACGCCCCAGGAGTTGATGATCACCGCCGGCGCGTCCCAGGCGTTGGCGCTGATCTGCACCCTCTTTACAAAACCCGGCGATACGGTCTTTGTGGAGGAGCCGAGCTACTTTCTGGCCCTGCGCATCCTGCGCGAAGACTTTGGCCTGAACGCCGTGCCCATCCCCACGAACGAGAAGGGGATGCGGATGGATGCTCTGGAAGAAGCCCTGGCCCGTCAGCGCCCGGTCTTTGTCTATACCATCCCGGCCTTTCAAAATCCCACGGGCCACACCCTTTCTGCCCAACGGAGAGCGCGGTTGGTAGCTCTCGGTCAGGAATACGACTTTCTGGTGGTGGCCGATGAAGTATACCAGTTGCTTCACTACGCGGCCAGACCGCCTGCCCCAGTAGCCGCACAGACCGCCAGCGGGCGGGTACTCTCCATCGGCTCCTTTTCCAAAATTCTGGCCCCGGGTCTGCGTCTGGGCTGGATTCAGACCAGCCCGGCATTGGCGGAACACCTGGCCGCCTGCGGGCTGGTGGACAGCGGCGGCGGGCTGAACCACTTCACCTCCAATCTGGTGCGGGTGGCGCTGGAACGGGGCTGGCAGGCCGAATACTTGCAGGAACTGCGCGGGGTCTACCGGCGGCGTATCGATGTGATGGACGCCGCGCTGCATCGCTACATCGGTTCCCGGGTCCGCTGGCAAAAGCCCACTGGCGGCTACTTCTTCTGGTTGGAGATGGATGCAAGAACCGAGACAGTCGGTCTGCTCTCGGCGGCCAGCGAAGTCAATACAGGCTTTTTGCCCGGCGCGCGCTGCTCCAGCGTAGGCGGATTGGGCCACTGTCTGCGCTTGAGTTTTGCCCATTTTGGCGAAGAGGCCATCGAAGAGGGGGTTGCCCGGCTGGGCCAGGTGCTGGCGTCCTACGAGCCAAAGGCTGCATAGCGACGGATACCCGCGCCATAGACGATGCGTATCAGCAGAAAGCCAGCCACAATCCAGGCGGTCTGCACGCCGATACCTGTCCACATCTCCTGGGGGGAGAGCCGCCCCAACACAAGCTCCACGGGGAAAGCGAGCATCCAACGGAAAGGCAGGATGGCGGCCAGAGTCTGCACTGGTTGAGGAAAGAATTCCAAAGGCGCCAGACGCCCGGAAAAGAAGAGCAGAGAGACAAAGTAGACCTGATTGACTGCACCCGTGCGGGTGGTCCAAAAAGCGCTCATGGCAAGCGCCCATTCCAGAAAGAAGCGCATGAGAAAAGCCAGCACAAGCACGGGCAGGCTGGCGGCCACCGCCCAGCCAATGACCGTCCACGTGGGCTGGAAGAACCAGGCCAACAGCCCCACCGCGGGCAAATAGACGATCAGCGTCAGCACTTTGTAGCCCAGATTGTCGGCGATGTCGCTGTGAATCGGGTGGATAGGTTTGAGCAGAATCGTTGAAAAGTCGCCGGAACGGATGCGGTAGTCATATTCCCACATAATCCAGGAGAAGGTGGCGTGATTGACCAGCATCATTGCAATATAATAGGCAGAAAAATCCCCCGGTGTAAAGCTGCCCACTGTGCCGCCCTGCTGCTCTGCCACTGTCGTCCAGACGACCAGATACATCAGCGGCTCGACGATCCCGCCGATCAGCCAGATAATCATCGCAATCCGGTATTGAAACTGGACCGCAATGGCTGTCTTAAAATAGCCTTTGTAGATGGAGAGGTAGGCAGACATAAGACGGATTCCGTATTGCGTAAAGTGGCGCGGCCAATGGACGGCTGACCGCGAATGAGAGGATGACGCGAATGGTTGGTTCGCAGG
>JAHDWH010000440.1 GCA_023384455.1 Caldilineaceae bacterium
AAGACCGTCTCGATCTGAATGGCCCCGGCGACGGTGAAGCCCAGATTGAGGGCCACAATCGTCACAATCGGCAGCATCGCATTGCCCAGTGCGTGATCTTTGAGAATCTGGAAGTTGCTCAGCCCTTTGGCTTTGGCGGTCAGAATGTAATCCTCGGAAAGCACATCCAATAGAGTGCTTCGCATAATCAGCATATATTCGCCCAAAAAGACGATTGTGTAGGTCAGGGTGGGCAGAATCAGATGCCAGCCTACATCCTTCACCCAATCCCAGCCCGCGGCCCTGGCCCCGGCTGTCACCATTCCGCCCAGGGGCAGGCCGGCCCATTGGCTGCCCCAAAAGAGCAGGATAATCCCCAGCCAGAAGGTGGGCAAACTCCACGCCATCAGGCTGAAGACCAGCGCGGCGTAGTCGATGGCTGTGCGGGATTTCCAGGCGGCCAGCACGCCCAGGGCCATACCCAGGACAATAGCCAGCACTTGCGCCGCGCCGATAAGGAGGACTGTATTCCAGAGCCGCTCGGCCAGGACCGTCGTCACAGGCCGGTTGCTGTGATAGCTGGCGCCCAGTTCTCCCTGCAACAGATTGCCCACATAAATCACAAATTGGGTTTCCAGGGGGTTGATTGCGCAGTTGCCAAACTTCAACGGATTGATCGACTCAAAGCAGTTGATCACCGGCTTGTCCAGGCCAAAGCGCACCTGAATCGCCTCGATAGCCTGCCGGGTCAGCCTGGGGTCGCGCAGCCCCGACCGGGCCGGGTCGCCGGGCAGGACGCGAAAGAGAAAAAAGTTGAGGACAATCACAAAGAGGATTGTCAGACCAGACCAGCCGAGTTTGCGTAAAGTATAGAGGGACATTGTTGCTCGACACTGGCTAAGGAGACGACGAGTACAAACGTAAAAACTCGTCCGGAGGTAAAATCAGAATCCCGCGGAACGGGTGCAGAATCCGCAGGTCAGCATCACCGCTAACGATACAGTCAGCACTGCCATTGACTGCTACTTCCAAAAATTTATCGTCCTTGGGATCACGACAAGCGATGATTTCATCCCGGATTTCTATAAAGGTAGCCCGTTCCACCAGTGTAGCCAGGAATTCTTCGCTCTCTGCCGGTGTTACATATCTGGCAAACTTGGGCCTTCGCAGTACTTCGCTCAATTCTGCCAGCGTTGCCAAAGAAAGGAGTAAATCGCCCCGGCGCAGCGCCAACGCGAGTGCTTGCCCTGGAGTTGAATTTTCAAACAGAGCAGCGCTGATGATGGCGTTGGTGCCAATGACAATCCGCATGTCACTCTTCCTGCAATAGTTCTTCCAGAATTTCCATCGTCAGACCACGCGCCTGGGCTTTGCTGCTCATATCCCGCATCACCTCTTCCAGCGAACGTTGGGCGTAGATAACTTCGCCCAAGCGAAGACTGAGCAGCGCACCCAATTTGCGCTGTTCCTCTTTGGACGCTCCGGTATATGCCTTTGCGATTCGGGCATCGACTTCCACTGTAATTGGCAATACTTCGATCATTTTCCGCCGCCCTTCCAATAGGGAATGGGTGATGCGGGAGTACGCTACACACCACCCATTCCGATCTGTCATTGGCTTTTAGCGAGTCCTGGCGTTTCCTACTTCACCGGCTCGACCACCAGCAACGAACTGG
>JAHDWH010000200.1 GCA_023384455.1 Caldilineaceae bacterium
AATCTGCGTTCTGATTTTCATTGATTATGGGTGTGTTCCCTCGTGTACAACTGATATGTAAATAGAACACGGATGGACACGGCGGTGTCCTGAGCCTGTCGAAGGGAAAGAAGGGATTCAATCTGCGAAAATCTGCGTCATCTGCGCCCCTAAGCAGACGCCGAATTGATTCGGCGGGCCTGTCTCGCCCCGATTCTACGATGCACCCCAATCTGCGTTCCGGTTGAGAATAGGACAAGAGTATAGTACAATTCTACACCACATCCCACTTTACAACCACCCACTTTTTGGAGAAATGCAATGATCGACACTGCCCGGCTGCAAGACAAATGCCGCACTGCGATGGATTTCGCCGCGGGTCAATTGACCGCGCTGGTGGAAAATCACCCGGACTATTTCCCGATGTACACCCAAAACGGCAAATGGAAGCACGGCGGCGAGGCCTGGACCAACTGGTGTGAGGGCTTTCTGGGCGGCCAGTTGTGGATGCTCCATCGCCACACAGGCAGCGACTATTTTCGGGAAAAGGCCGAACACTATTCCCGCCATCTGGAAGAGCGCAAGTGGGATCGCAACGTCCACGACCTGGGCTTTCTCTTCTGGTCCACCTGGAAGCGCTGGTACAACCTGACCGGCGACCCGACGCTCAACGAGACGGTCATCCAGGCGGGCAAAACGATGGGGCTGCGCTTCAAAAAGAAGGGCCAATACCTGCGCTCTTTCGTCTCCGACGAGAGTCTTTTTATCGATATTATGATGAATGTGGGGATAATCTTCTACGCCGCGCTGCAAACCGACGACGCTGACCTGCTGCGCATTGCCAACCAGCACTGCCTGACCAGTCGGCGCTATCTGGTGCGGGGAGACGGCAGCACCAGCCACGAAGGGCTGTTCAATCTGGAGACCGGCGAGTTTATCCGCCAGAGCACCCACCAGGGCTGGCGGGACGACTCCTCCTGGGCCCGGGGGCTGGCCTGGTCGCTCTACGGCTTTGGCACGGCCTACAGCTTCACCGGCGACGCCCGCTTTTTGCAGACCGCCGAACTCAACGCCCAATTCTATATGGAGCGCACCGCCAGCCAGGGCGTGCCCCCCAACGACTGGGAAGAAGTCGCCCCCCAGAATCCCTACGAAAGCTCGGCCGCGGCCATCGCGGCCAGCGGGCTGATCAACCTGAGCCGTATTACCGGCGACGTCAGCCGCGCCCGGCTCTATCACGACTACGCCCTGCAAATTGTGGACACCCTGACCGGGCCGGAGTTTCTGGCCAACGAGACGCCGGGCTGGGAGGGCGTGCTGAAGCAGGGGATGTATCACGAGCGCCGGGGGCTGGGCGTGAATGAGAGTGTGATGTGGGGGGATTATTTCTTCCTGGAAGCGGTGAGTAAGGTGTTGGGGTATGAGTAGATCGGACTGAGAAGTGGACGTACTTTCTGCAAATGGACACCCAGCGCCTGCCCGACGGCCAGATTCACGACGCCCCGGACTCGTCGGAGTCCGAACTGGTGGGCGGCCCCATTCAGGAGAACCGGGAAAAGACGGCAAATCTCATCGTGCTGGTTTGGCTGCTTGCCACAGCCACCCGCCGCATCAACACCAAATTCTTGCTGGCATCCCTGATTTCTGTGGCAGCCTACCTGCTGCTAATTTGCGTTCTTCTATTTCGCCAGCTTTGTGCTTTCCAGCCCGCTTGTCGGCTGAGAAGATGGGGACAATCCCGTCACCAGCCTGCGCTTTCTCAGCCAACATTCCAACCTCTTCTTTCCTGGGCATACCCCTTTGGAGCCTAGCGATCGGGCGGCTCTCCTGCGTTTGAAAATTGTCACAGAACCACCCGCCCAAGTGGATGTCAAATAGATTGCCCGCTCCCGATAATTTCGCAGGAGCGGGCATATCTGGTATGATTCGCCTGTCCAACGATCGAACAGCTACTCGTTACCAGCGGGTTCAAATCCCGCCTGGGGCAATACGCCCCGGTGCCAGAGAAGGAAACGACGAACGATGACAAACATATCTGCGGCTGCGGTGGATAACGCCATCCCTGCCGGGCCACATTCTGAAGATAATCCGTCCAGTGAGATTCTCTCCACCACCACCGGACTGCTCTCCTCCCAGGTGGAAATCTCCTTTGCCGTCCCCCCCCTGCCCCAGGAAACCCTGGCCGAAATGTACCATCAGGCCCTCCGCATCCGTCGGATGGAGGAATTTCTGCTCGAAGCAGCGGAACAGGGCAAGATCGGCGGCGCTATGCACACGGCTATCGGTCACGAAGCCAACGCGGTCGGCGCGTCCGCGGCCCTGCGCGCCGACGACTATCTCACCTGCACCTACCGGGGTCACCATCACGGCCTGGCCCGGGGTATGGATGTGGGCCGGGCCATTGCCGAAGTGCTGGGCCGGGCCGACGGCTTCGCTGGCGGCAAGGGTGGCTCTATGCACTTTGTCTCTCCGGCACACGGAATGATGGGGTCCAACGGCATTGTCGGCGCACAGGTGCCCCACGCCGCGGGGCTGGCCCTGGCCAGCCAACTGCGGGATGAGGGCCGGATCGCCATCACCTTTTTTGGCGACGGCGCGCTCTTTCAGGGGGTAATGCACGAAACCTTCAACATCGCCTCCAAATGGAAACTGCCCCTGATTTTCTACTGCGAGAACAACCGCTATTCCGAGATGACCCCCACCTGGCGCACATCGTCCGTGGGCGAGTTCTATCTCTTTGCCCGGGCCTACGGGATGGAGAGCGTGCAGATCGACGGCAACGACGCCGAAGTGGTCCACGCCGCAGTGACCCAGGCCGCAGAGCGGGCACGGGCGGGCGACGGCCCCACATTTATCGAGGGCATCACCTACCGACTGGCAGGCCATATGGCCGGGGATTTGGAGACCTATCGCAGCGCCGCCGAGATTGAGGAGCAGCGCAGCCACGACCCGGTGCTCGTCCTGCGCAACCGCCTGCTGGAACGGGGCAGCAGCGAAGAGGCCATCGCCGCCATCGCCGCCGCGGTGGAGAAGGAAGTGGCCGCGGCCATCGCCTTCGCCGAAGCCAGCCCCTGGCCCGACCCGGTAGAGGCGTATACGGATGTCTATAGAATCTGAAACGTGAGGCGTGAAACGTGAGAGGATTCGGACCCACTCACGTTTCACGTTTCACGTTTCTGCCCGACGAAACAGTATCCGCGGAGCAGAAACTTTATGCGCAAGACGACATACATTCAAGTCATCAACGAAGCCCTGGCCGAAGAGATGCGCCGGGACGCCAACGTCTTTGTAATGGGCGAGGACGTGGGCCGCTACGGCGGTCTCTTCCGGGTCACCCGCAATCTCTTCGACGAATTTGGCCCCAAGCGGGTGATCGACACACCCATCAGCGAGCAGGGCTTCTTCGGGATGGCCCTGGGCGCGGCCAGCGTGGGGATGCGCCCCATTCTGGAGCTGATGTATATGGACTTCACGCTGGTGGCCGCTGATCAGATTTTCAATCAGATCGCCAAATATCACTATATGACCGGCGGCCTGCTCAATATACCCCTGGTCATCCGGGGGCAGCAGGGCGCGGGCAAACGCTATGGCAGCCAGCACAGCCAGAGCGTAGACAGCCTCTATGCCCACTTTCCCGGCATTAAAGTCGTGGCCCCGGCCACCCCCTACGACGCCAAAGGGCTGCTCAAATCCGCTATCCGCGACGACAACCCAGTGGTCTTTCTGGAGCACAAAATGCTCTACTTCACCCGGGGCGAAGCGCCGGCGGCCGGCGAGGAGTATACGATTCCCATCGGCGTGGCGGATGTGAAGCGGCAGGGCACAGACCTGACCCTCGTCACCTTCAGCTATTGCGTTCTGCAAGCCCTGGAAGCCGCCGCAGAGCTGTCGGAAAAGCACGGCATCGAAATCGAAGTGGTGGACCTGCGCTCGGTGGAACCCCTGGACATCGACACTGTGCTGGCGTCCGTGGCGAAGACGGGCCGCCTGCTGGCTGTCCACGAATCCTACGCCAACAGCGGCATCGGCGCCGAGATTGTGGCCCAGACCTACGAAATCGCACCCCACCTGCTCAAAAGCCCGGCCCGCCGCCTGGGTATGGCCCCGGTCTCCATTCCCGTCTCCCGCCCGCTGGAAGATGAGATTTTGCCCTGGAAAAAACAGATGGTGGCGACGGTGTTGGAGATGTTGAGATAATGAGATGCTGGAGTTGAGGGGCTGCCCCCATCTGCCCGGCCAGGCGTGAAACGTAAAAGGTGAGATCGAACGGACCTTTTCACGCCTCACGCCTCCGGGGGCACGAAGACTTCATCTGTATCAGATTCCTCCCTACAGGAGAACCTTATGGCAACCGAAATCAGACTCCCCGATGTGGGGGTGGACATTGAAGATGTGACGATTGTGCGCTGGCTGGTGAAAGAGGGCGACCCGGTGACCGCAGGCGCGACGCTGGTGGAGATCGCCACGGACAAAGTGGACACGGAAGTGACCGCACCCGCCAGCGGTACACTGCTCAAACGCAACTTCTCCGACGGGGAGATTGTGGACGTGGCAGCAGTGCTGGGTCTCATCGGCGGGGCGGAAGAAGCGGTGGAAGCTGCTTCCCCGCCCGCCCCATCCGCCCCCGCGACGGAAAGCCCCCCCGCACCTGTTCAGCCACCCCACCCTACCCCTCCCCATTCCAGGGAGGGAGGCGGATCGACTCCTCCCCCACAGGGGGGGAGGTTGGGTGGGGGTGAGCAGTTACCCCCCCCCGCATCGTCACCAGCCGAACCGCTAGATGAATCGATTAAAGCCACACCCGTGGCCCGGCGCGTAGCCCAGGAAGAGGGGGTCAGTCTGGGCGCTATCAGCGGCAGCGGCAGCGGCGGCCAGATCACCAAAGACGACGTGCTGGTCCACATCGCCCAGGGCAAAAGGGGCGACACGCCCACACCGGCCCTTGCGGAAGAGGAAGCCGCCCACATCAGCCAGCCCGTGCGCCGTCTGGCCGCCACCTACAATGTGGACCTGCGCCAGGTGGCCGGGGAGCGCGGCCTGGCCGCCATCACCCGCCACGACGTTTTGCGCTTTGTCGCCAACCGAGACGGGCTGGATCATCTGCCCACAGAACCGGATTACCCGACGGAAGCGCCAACACCGCTGGCAACTCCCATTGCAGCCCCAACTCCCGTCTCAGTCAGACCGGCTGCCCCGGCGACGCCATCGATGGATGGGGATGTGCTGCTTCCCCACAGCCGCATCCGCCAGATCATCGCCAAAAATATGGTGCAGAGCGCCTTCACCGCACCCCACGTCACCACCCTGTGGGATGTGAATATGGCGACGGTCATCGCCCACCGCACGGCCCACAAAAAGGAGTTCGCGGCCGCAGGGGTGAATCTGACTCTGACTGCCTATCTGGTCCAGGCGATTGTGGCCGGGCTGAAGGCTGTGCCCGGGGCCAACGCCAGTTGGAGCGAGGAGGGCGTCATCATCCGCCGCCAGTACAATGTGGGGATGGCTGTGGCCCTGCCCCCGAACGAGTACGGGCTGGGCGGGCTGATTGTGCCGGTGATCCACAACGCCGACGACCTGAACTTGCAGGGGATCGCCCGGCAGGTCAACGACCTGGCCGAACGGGCCAGGGCCAACAAACTGACGCCCCAGGATATGCAGGGGGGCACTTTCACCCTGACCAACTACGGCACCGGCGGCAGCATCTTCCAGACACCGGTGATTCTGCAGCCCCAGGTGGGCATTCTGGGCGTGGGCGCGATTGAGAAGCGGCCTATCGTCGTCAGCCAGGGCCACCCGTTGGAGGCCAACACCGGCGACTATCTCACCTTTGCGCCGATGACAACCCTGGGCTTCAGCTACGACCACCGGGTGCTGGACGGAGCCAGCGCCGACGCCTTCTGCGCGGCGGTGAAGAAGGCGCTGGAAGGGTGGAGGTAGAACGCCGCCAACGCCCTCACCCCCGACCCCTCTCCCAGCCCGACCGACAGCATCCGTCCATCAACCGCCCCGGCTGGGAGGCGGGCCGGGGGTGAGGGCGCAATACCTCCTTGCAGCCCTCTTCCCTCTGTGCTATCCTCCCCTCAGCGAGAATTTCTATCGCACAGCCCAGACTGTCCCGCCACAACGTTCCATAACATCGCATCACCGCCGGACGGTCGGCGCCACTCTGTCATTGTTTTGTCAGGAGTGTTGCTTGCCCTATGGCCGCTTTGCAGATCCAACTCCTGAATGGCTTTGCCCTGCGCTGGGCGGATGGCCCCGTCGTCACTATCTCCGCGCCCCGCCAGCAGGAGCTTCTGGCCTATCTCCTGCTCCGTTCCGGCGCGCCCCAGCCTCGGGAACAGATCGCTTTCCTCCTCTGGCCGGAGACAACCGACAGCCAGGCCCGCAGCAATCTGCGCCGGGAACTCTTCCGCCTGCGCAGCCAGTGGCCCGACGTGGAGCGCTGGCTGGTCACCGACACCCAAACTCTCTGCTGGTTGAACGACGACGCGGTAGCCCTGGATGTGGCCGACTTCGAGAGGGCGTTGGGTCTGGCCCAGCAAGCCCGCCTGGCTGACAGCAACGAAGATGAGATGGCTGCCCTGCAACGGGCGGTGGATTCCTACCCCGGCCCTCTCTGCCCCGCCTCCTACGCCGAGTGGATACTGTCCGAGCGGGAACGGCTGGCCCAACAGCACATCTGGGCATTGGAACGGCTGACCGAACTCTACGAATTCCAGCGCCGCTACAGCGAAGCCATCCAGACAGCCCAACGCCTGCTCCGCGCCGATCCCCTGGCCGAGAGCAGCTATCGCCAACTTATGCGTCTCTACGCCGCGGCCGGGGATCGCCCCCAGGCCCTGCGCACCTATCACACCTGCGCCACCACCCTGCGCCGGGAATTGGGCGTCGACCCGGACTTCGCGACCGCCGCCCTCTACCAGCGGCTGCTCAGTCGGGAAAAGGCGGCCCATCCTGAAGAAAACAGGGATCAGATGCCTGGGCGCAATGCGCTGGTGGGCCGCCAACGGGAGTGGCGGCAGATGCTGGCCCTCTGGCGACAGAGCGCAGCCGGTCAGCCCCACCTGCTCCTCATCGCCGGGGAAGCGGGCATCGGCAAAAGCCGTCTGGCCGCCGAACTCTACGAGTGGGTCAGCCGCCAGGGGATGGCCGCGGCCCGCACCCGGGCCTATGCCGCCGAAGGCGGTCTGGCCTATCTGCCGGTGGTGGAGTGGCTGCGCTCCGAGAGTCTGCGCCCCACCCTGGCCCGGCTGGAGCCCCTCTGGTTGGGCGAAGTCTGCCGCCTGCTCCCCGAACTCCTGGCCGAATATCCCCATATCCCGCCCCCCAAACCCCTGAGCGAAGGCTGGCAGCGGCGGCAGATGCTGGAAGGGCTGTGCCGGGCCTGCACGGTCGATTCCCAGCCCCGGCTTCTGCTCCTGGACGATTTGCAGTGGTGTGACGAGGCAACCCTCTCCTGGCTGGGTTTCTTCCTGCGTTTTGTTGCCCAGAAGCCGGTGCTGGTGCTGTGTACTCTGCGCCCCCAGGAGCTGTCGCCGGGGGATCCTGTGACCGGCCTGCTGGATGGACTGCGCACAGAGGGCCAGCTCACAGAGATTCTGCTGGGTCCGCTGGAGAATGGGGAAAGCGTGACGCTGGCTGCTCAGGTGGCGGGGCAACCTCTGAACCCATCCCAGCGCGAACTCCTTCTTGCCGAGACCGGTGGCAACCCGCTTTTTGTGGTGGAGACAGCCAAAGCAGGTCTGGCCAGGCGGATGGATGGACGCGCCCAGGCCAATGGGGAGCGGCTTCTGCCACCCAAAATCTACGCCGTCATCCACGCCCGGCTGGAGCAGGTATCGGCCCCGGCCAGGCAGATTATCGGCGTAGCCGCGGCTATGGGCCGGGCCTTTCGTTTCAACGAACTGGTCCACGCCAGCCGTCTGGACGAAGGCGCGCTGGTGGACGGGCTGGACGAACTGTGGCGGCGGGGCATTCTGCAGGAGGCGGGTCGGGATGGCTACGACTTCAGCCACGACCGCATCCGGGAGGTAGCCTACGGGGAGATCAGCCCCGTCCGGCGACCCCACATCCACCGGGCCATTGCCCAGGCCCTGGAACGGGTCTACCCGGAGGCGCGGGACGAGATAGCGGCCCGGCTGGCCAGTCACTGGGCTGGGGCTGGCGAGATGGCCCAGGCCGCGACCTGCTATCAACGGGCCGGTGAGGTGGCGTCGCAACGGCTGGCCTATGTCGAGGCTGTCGCTCACTTTGGCGAGGGCCTGGCCTGTCTGGAAAAGTTGTCCCAGAGCCGGGCAGTCAAAGAACAGATGCTGGACTTGCTGCTGGATGCAAATTTTTATTTGCGCTTGACCGACGGCTGGATTAACGAAAGAATGACGTCTTGCACGGCACGGGCTATCGCTCTCAGCCAGGAAGTGGGTACGCCCCGGCAGCAGATGACTGCCCTTAACATTCTCCGGAGCAATCTGATGATGCAGGGCCAGCAGCGGATGGCCCTGGCCTGCTGCCGTCAGGCTCTACAGCTATTCTTGGATCACCCCCACCAGTTATCCAGCAGCGATCGCGGCGAGACGAAAGGACAGATGGCATTGATTCTGATGCGGATGGGCCAACAGCGAGATGCCCTGGAACACTTTCGCGATAAGCCGGTTGAACCGCAGTTTCGCTATTCCCATTGGGAAATCCATACCCTTTGGCTAATGGGCTATGGCGATGAGGCCCGGCGACAGCTCGCCGAATTCCGCCATATCGGTAAGCGTCTTCCTTCTGATTGGATGGTTAGCCATACGGTCGCACTGCAAGCCTGCTATGGAATGCGCACCGATGAGTTTGTCCAGGGTCTGGTGCAGGATTTGATTCTGGGGGCAGAGCAGTATGAGGCTGTCTTTTGGATTGCGGTCGGTGCGCTCTTTCAGGGCTGGCTGCGGGTGCAGCAGGGCCAGGCCGCCGTCGGGGTGAAGCAGATGGAGTGGGCCATCCAACGCTTTGCCGAGACCGGCGCGGGCGTTCTCACGCTCTTTCTGGATATGCTGGCCAGCGGCTATCGTTTGACCGGTCAATACGCCGAGGCCCTGGCGACGCTGGAACGGGCCATCGCCTATGCCGACGAAGGCGGCGAGCATTTCTGGTACGCTGAACTGCTGCGCCACAAGGGAGAAATCCTGCTGGCAATGGGCAGACAGGCGGGGGCAGCGGAGCCGCTCTTCCGCCAGGCCGCCCACATTGCCCATTCCCAAAGCGCCCGTATCTTCGAACTGCGGGCGGCGGTCAGCCTGGGCCGTCTGTGGCAGGGCCAGGGCCGCCGGGACGAAGCCCGTTCCCTCATCACTCCCCTCTACGACTGGTTCACCGAAGGCTTCGACACCACGGATCTGCGCGAAGCTCGACAACTCCTCGAACAGTTGGCGTAGATTCCCCAACATCTGTGCTGATCAACGATAGCTTGAAATGCCAAAATTCACGCAAAGAAGCAGAGACGCAAAGCCGTTCTCTGCGTTCTTTGGGTCGCGGAGATGTTCACCTACAGCCTGTCCGGTAGACTCATCGACCAGCAGTTTGCACATCAGGCAGCTTTCACGGGTAGAGGATATACCTCTTCTTGACCGAGAAGGGATACAGCATACCAGAGCGCGGCTTGAATATCCGTCGTGTCCAAGGAAGGATAGTCTGCCAGGATTTCTTCGCTGGGAACCCCCTGTGCGACCAGGCGCACGAGCAATTCAACGGGAATCCGTGTCCCCCGGATCACAGACTTTCCGGCCATCACCCGGGGGTCAATCACAATTTTCTCCTGCACGAACGGGTGCATCGTCGTTTCCTCCTGCTAACCCTCTTTCTAAACGTACCGTCTATTCTACAACGTCTATTCTACTACGTCTGAATGGACTGCTCCAACCAGGCGCAAAATGGATCGCCCTTCCCCTCCTGCCGGATCGCCTGTGGATCGCCGCTGCCTGTAGAGTCGATGCAGGCGCAGTTGGCCTGACCAGCAGCAGGTGGCCGCCAGATGTGCGGCCACCGACGATTCCGGCAAAGGCTGACCCGCAATGTCGTCTCCCTCTCACCTCTTCCTTGCCCGTATCTGGAAAGAATCCCGCAGCGGAGAAGCCAGCGCTTTGCGGGTGCAGATCCGCCACGTCCTCAGCGGCGAGACCCGCTACTTTCGCCGCTGGCGGGATGTGGTGCGCTTTGTGATGGAACGGATGGAGGAGGAAAGCCCAGGGCCGGGGCCGCCGGGGGAGGATCCTTTCGGCGTACCTGTTCAGCCACCCCAGCCTACCCCTCCCCATTCCAGGGAGGGAAGTGGATCGACTCCTCCCCCAAAGTGGGGGAGGTTGGGTGGGGGTGAGCAGGTATCTTCCGACTGAAAAGGGAGCGCCCCGCATCGCTCGTTTGGGGCAGTTGACGCAGAAAGGAGAATCGCCTATCGATCCACAAACTACAGGCTCTTTCGTCGTTTCTGTGCTGATCAACGAGATGGTGAAACGTAGGTGCGGTTACAAACCGCACTTTCACCCGGAGAAGTGTGGTTACAAACCGCACCTACAGATTCCACCATCTTCTTGATCAGTACACTCTTTCGTCGTTTCTGGTCCGTGCAGCGGACCGCGATTTCACAAAGGAGAACTTCTGTGCAAACTGTCCGTTACAGCCATCTCTTTGTCTTTGCGCTTCTGATTCTTCTGTTGGCCGGGGGGGTAGCTCACGGGGCCGAGCCAAAGGCGACACCCGCCCCAGACCCGGAGAGCGTCGCTAAAATTCAGTCGGCGATGAGCGCCGCACCCCTGGCTGTGGCGCGCCACGCCACAATTTTGGACTGGCCCAGCCAGCCCGGCGCTGATTTCACCACCCTGCGGGAAGGCAGCAACGGCTACACCTGTCTGCCCGCCCGGGCCGGTCGCCCCACACCAGACCCGATGTGTCTGGACGAAATCTGGATGGACTTTCTGACGGATCGCCGGGCCGGCAATGTGCCCGAAAAGACGGGTATCGGCGTAGCCTATATGCTGCAAGGGGGCAACTCAGCCAGCACGGATGATCCCTCTTTGGCCAAGCCCCGGGAAGGCGAAGATTGGGTCATCGACCCGCCCCACGTGATGATTCTTTCGCCCGATCCCTTTGACACTGACTATTATCCTGTCACCCCGGACGAGGGCGGGCCGTGGATTCTCTACGCGGGCACACCCTATGAGATTCTGATGGTGCCGGTGGACGCGGACCTGGCGCTGACTGGCGACCGCATTAACGACGCCATCGCCGCCGCGCCCTCCCACGCCTCCCACAACGCGACTGTGTTGGAATGGCCCGCCGCGCCCGGCGCGGGCACCACCGAACTGCGGGCCGGGGATACCCGCTACACCTGTCTGCCGCCCCGACTCACCCGCCCGACGCCGGATTCGATGTGTCTGGACCCGGTCTGGCTGGCCTTCTTTACGGCCCGGATGGCGGGAGAGGTATCGGTGAAAGAGGGGATCGGCGTGGCCTATATGCTGCAAGGGGGCAATTCGGCCAGCATCGACGATCCCGCTCTGCCCAAGCCCAGGGACGGGGATGACTGGATACTCGACCCGCCCCACGTGATGCTCCTGTCGCCCGATGGGCTGGACAGCGACTACTTCCCCAACATTCCAGACGCGGGTGGCCCGTGGATTCTCTATGCGGGCACGCCCTACGAAGTATTGATGGTTCCGGTCGAATTGGGGCTGACCGACGCCCAAACCCAGCGGGCGCTGATGCCTCTGCCTGCCTCTTTGCGGGATACAGCCAATATCGTTATCTTTGACGACGACTGGAACTCGATTGTTGTGCGTGACCGCGGCAGCGATATGAACTGTGTAGCTGGCGCGCCCTTTATGGGAATCCAATATGCCGTGTGTCAACACAGTAGCAGCGAGCCTTTCTGGGTAATGGGGATGCAGCTTGGCGCGCAGAGAATCCCCCAGGGCCAGATCGATAAGGCCCGCATCCAGGCGATGGAGGCCGGGGAATTGGAGACACCCAGCGTGGGGGCAGCCCGCTACTTCCTGATTGGCGGCAGACCGCAAAATCTTCTGCCATTGATGGCGGTGACTCTGCCCTATGCAACCAGTGAATCGTCGGGTTTCTCCACCGAGCCTGACTCCTTTCGGCCCTGGCTGATGGACGCAGGAACACCGAATGCTCATGTGATGATCCCCGGTAAATAAGAGAGAAACCACTGGGCCACAGGTGTGCTGGGAATGCCCCTATTCCCAATCTGCTCTGTGAAATTCTCTGCCCTCTGTGGCTCAGTGGTAGATTTCCTATGTAACTGCTTACCCCCTCCCAGCCTCCCCCAAACTGGGGGAGGAGTCGATCCACTTCCCTCTCTAGCAGCTTGTCGGAGTAGCACAGAATAGAACGCGGATTGAGCGGAAAGTACGGAA
>JAHDWH010000201.1:0-2744 GCA_023384455.1 Caldilineaceae bacterium
GAAATTCCTCATTCAATTGTAAAGATGCCAAGTGCCTAATTTGAACCATGCCGAATAAATCAGAAGTATTATACCCTGTCTGGCCGAGGCTGGTCGAAAATCAGGACGTAAAAAAGGGCGGAGACGCCATTGTCTCCGCCCGATGAAGAAGCCGAAGCCCCTCCGATTTCCTGAATAGTATACCAGTGTGTTGGATCATAAGCAACTTGGGGGGAGACTGGGGATTGGGGACTGGGGACTGAGAATCCGTTCTCCGATCCCCAGTCCCCAATCCCTATGCTATACTTCTCCCATGACAATCCGCTACGCCCTCTTTCTGCTCCTCACCCTCACGCTCACGGGCATCATCGGCTATGGCACATTCGCCACGGCCCGGCTGCTGCGCACCTGGCGGCCAGAGCGCAATCTGCTGCTGCTGCCCCAGGAAAACGCGGCGCGGGTGCTGCTGGTCTTTGTCTGCCTGGGGCTGGGATGGCTGAGCGGTGTGGACGCGACCGCGCTGGGCTGGCAATGGGCCAACTGGCAGGCGGATGCGCGGCTCGGTCTAGGCGTGGGGCTGCTTCTCGCCGCTGGCTTCTACACCGCCACCCGGCTGCTCCTGGGCTGGGGTGGCGGACGCTTCTACTCGCCCTCGGTTCTGGAAATTCTTCTACCCAAAGACCAGCGGGAGTTCTGGCTGGTGCTGCTGGCTTTCGTCCCTGCGGTGGCGGTGGAGGAGCTGCTCTTTCGCAGCCTGCTCATCGGCGGGCTGTCACCCCTGCTCTCGCCGCTCGTTCTGCTCTTTGTGATGGGTGTCGCCTTTGGCCTGCTGCACAGCCCCCAGGGGGTCTGGGGAATGGGGGGCGCGGCCCTGGCCGGGGTGATCTTCGGCCTGCTCTTTGTAGAAACCGGCAGTCTGGTCGCACCGCTGCTGGCCCACTACGTAGCAAATAGCGTGCAGATTGGGCTGGCGATGCAGGGGAATGGGCGGGTGAGATGAGGGGGTGATGGCAGATTTTCCCTCCTTTACAACTTTGCCAACCTAACGCTATACTTCTTCTGCAACATTCGTTGCGTCTTTCCCACCCACAACCGAATTTCACAAGGAGGCCCTGTATGTGCGCACCTGGCTGCCAGGAACATCTGCATTCCCGTCTTTCTCGCCGCGGCTTTTTCAAAGCGGCCGGGGCTATGACCGCGCTGGCCGCGGCCGCGTGTAGCCCCATTGCCCCGGCCCCGCCCCGTGCCCCCACATCCTTCACCCGAGGCGTGGACCTGACCCACACCATCTGGCCCGACTTCCCCACCTATTTTGGGGTCTCCCAATTGGAGATCGAAGTGCTGAATACCTTTGCCGAGAGCGGTTTCAATATGAACAACTGGCACATCGGCGAGCACACGGGAACCCACCTGGACGCCCCCTTCCACTTCTCGGCGGATGGCTGGAGCGCCGACGCCATCCCCGTCAGCAATCTGGTCGTGCCCCTGGCAGTGGTGGACATCCGGGCCAAAGCCGGGGCCAGCGCCGACGCCCAATTGACCCCGGACGATCTGCTGGCCTGGGAAGCCAGCCACGGGCGCATCCCCGAAGGCGGGTGCGTGGCGATGCTCAGTGGCTGGGACGCCCATCTCAACTCGGCGATGTTCCGCAATGTGGACGCCAACGGCGGGATGCACTTCCCCGGTTTCCACGTGGAGGCGGCGGCCTGGCTGCTGGAGGAGCGCAACGTCGTGGGCATCGCTGTGGATACCCTCAGTCTGGATTTCGGCCAATCCGCCGATTTTGCCACCCACTACGCCTGGCTGTCCACCAACCGCTGGGGGCTGGAAAATGTGGCAAATCTGGCCGACCTGCCGGCCAAAGGCGCAACCCTTGTGGTGGGTGGCCCCAAAATCCTGGGCGCAACCGGCGGGCCAAGCCGCGTGATCGCGCTGGTGTAGAAGCGGGCTGGCAAGCAAAGATAGACCGGTTGTAGAAGCGAGAAACGAGAAACGTGAGATCACCCGACGATCTCACGTTTCACGTTTCTCGTTTCTCATTTCACGTTTCTCATTTCACGTTTCTCGTTTCACGTTTCTCGTTTCACGTTTCTCGTTTCACGTTTCTCGTTTCACGTTTCCGAAAGAATTTGCCCCTGCGCCCGGCTTCCGCTAGGATTAGATCATCCGTCATACACGGGGAACAGACCCATACTCGGCGAAAATCAGAACGCAGATTTCGCAGATTGAATCCGTGTGAATCCGTTCTTTCCGTGTCCATCCGTGTTCTATTTTCACATCAGTAGCTACCCCACAGGAGAGAGCCGTGAGCCAATCCGAAGCCCCCTTTACCTCCCGGGAGTTTCGCAATGCCCTGGGCCGTTTTGCCAGCGGCATTACGGTCGTGACAACCGTCGTGGAGGGCGAGACCCGCGGGATGACCGCCAATGCCTTTGTCTCCGTCTCCCTGGAGCCGCCGCTGGTGCTGGTTTCGGTTGCCAACAAAGCCCATATGCACGGCTATCTACAGCAGAGCGGACGTTTTGGGGTGAGTGTGCTGACCGAGGCGCAAGAGGGCTATAGCCAGCACTTCGCCGGGTTTGGCGCGCCGGGATTACAGCCCGAATTTGTGGAGGTGGAGGGCATTCCCCTGCTGGCCGAGAGTCTGGCCCATCTGATCGCCACCGTCACCGATGCCCATGTGGCCGGGGATCACACCCTCTACGTCGGTCAGGTGGAGTATGTGAAGTGGTGGGAAGGCAAGCCCCTGCTCTACTTCCAGGGGC
>JAHDWH010000201.1:2775-12338 GCA_023384455.1 Caldilineaceae bacterium
GATCGGGGACTGGAGAGTGGGCTGTCCTACTCCCCAGTCCCCGACCCCCAGTCCCTACTCCCCTTATCCCCAGTTTTCGCGTAAATCCCCCGCCGTCCATTGCGCCGCACCCGCAGGACTTCGCGGAACATTTTGATCGTATCCCGCACAGGGTTCACCCGGCTGTCGGCCATATAATACCAGTTGATCGGTACTTCGACTACGCGCAATTGACGCGAATTGGCGATGAAAAGCACCTCCGGATCAAAGCCCCAGCCGCTGATGGTCTGGTAGGGGAAGATCTCGTCCGCCGCGGCCCGGGTGAAGAGTTTGAAACCGCATTGGGTGTCTTCGATACCGGGGATAATCAGCGTGCGCACAATCAGATTGAAGACCCGGCCCATCAGATGGCGATAGCCCGGCTCGTTGTAGCGCACGGCCCCGGCAATCTCCCGGCTGGCAATCGCCACATCAAAAGACCCCTCTGGCAGGGTGGGGGGCAAAAATTTATTCACTTCCTCAATAGGCATTGACAAATCCGCATCGCAGATAAACAGATGCGCCCCCCGTCCCACCAGCATCCCCGTCTTGACCGCCGCGCCCTTGCCCTGATCGCTGTGCAGCAATTCGATAGTAAAGGGATCGTCCAGCGTCACTGTGCGCGCAAAATCCCGAACCACCTGGCTGGTTTTGTCAGTTGAGCCATTTTCCACAACCAAAACTTCGGAACAATAGGACTGTTGCCGCAGAAAATTGCCGATTTTTTCCAGCGAGACCGGCAGCCGTTTTTCTTCGTTATAGGCCGGAATCACAATCGTCAAAAAGGGTTGTTGCACGATTGACTACCTTATCAGACTAAAAAGGGCGAGCAGAGAGAGAAACTGCACCGCAAGTGTGCTGCCCCAGAGCAGATACGCGCCCGTGGGCTGTCGGCGATAGGCCATCCACAGACCAGCCAGGCTGTTCACCCCAAAGGCGGCCAGCCCGATAGAGGGCAGCAGAAAGAGCGCGTTTTTGGGGCGGATGCTGTCGGGCAGACCGTTTGCGTCATAGTGAAAAATCAGCAGGTCGGGCAGAGCCGGATAGGCGACAAAGAGAAGGCCAAAGAGCACCAGCACACCGGCCAACCCAGCCAGCAGCAGCCAACGGCCCAGCCTGTCTTCCAGCCCAGAGAGGACGCGCAGGCTGACCTGCTCCCGGCCCAATTTCAGCCGGTGGGAGGGGCCAAGCCGGTTGTGCTCTTGCAGCGCGGCCAGGAATAGATCGGGCTGCGCAGGAGAAATGGCAAAGAATCCGTCATCGGTCTCCAGCCAGAGCGAATCCCCCGGCGGGCGGGAGGCATAGAGCGCCCATTGCTCGCCGTTCGTATTGGCCAGGGGGCGCACAAAAGAGGCGGGCCAAAAACGGAGCGAACGCTGCACCGGCGGCGCGCCGTCGCTGATAATCTGCCGGATGGCGGGCAGGGGAACTACCACGCACTCCCCGGCCCAGCGAATGCGCACAGCGTTGCGGTCCAGCCAATACTCCAGGGTAAACGCGCCCCAGGTGCGGTAGAGCAGATGGAGGAGCAGAGGCAGACTGAGCAGCACAGCCGAGAGCAGCAGAAAGCTGACCCCATTCACAGGCCGGCGCAGCAGCCAGAGCAACAGCGCCCCATCCACAATCAACACCCAACTGGCGATGGCCAGCCCTTCCCAGCGGCTGCGATCCGGCGCGGGCCGGAAGACCATCGACGAGGGCCTCTCTTCTGCCGGGGCGGAAAAAGTCTGGGCCGTCATTATGCCCCCACCCCAGGAAAGCGCCAACCCTCCAGCAGGGCCAGGGTGGGATAGCTGGTCAGGTCGATGCCCAGGGGTGTGACGCTGACGTAGCCATTCTCCACCGCGCCGATATCGCTGCCATCCTCCGGGATGCCCGTGGGAATCTCACCCCCAAACCAATAATAGGGCCGACCCCAGGGGTCCATCCGGGTATCGAGCACGTCCCGATAGACCCGACGGCCCAGACGGGTGCTCTGCACGCCCCGCAGTTCGGCTCTGACCAGACGGGGCAGATTGATATTGAGAAGTGTATTGGCGGGCAGCCCTTTTGTCAGGGCTTCCAGGGCAATTTCGGCGGCGATGGCAGCCGCGGCCAATTCAGCCGCTTCCCGGCTGGCCGGGCCGCTCTCGGCCCCGCCCAGGCTGACGGCCAGGGCTGCCACGCCGTTGATGATCGACTCCATCGCCGCGGCCACTGTGCCGCTGTAGAATACATCCGTACCCAGATTGTAGGCGCTGTTGATACCGCTGACCACCAGATCGAAACTCATATCTACCGCGCCCAACAGTCCCAGGGCCACACAGTCCGACGGTGCGCCGCTGGATGCATAGGCCGTGCGGCCATCCGGCCAGACAAGAGGCGTCAAGCGCAGGGGTTTGTGCAGGGTTTTTGGATGGCCGGCCGCGCTCCAATTGCGTTCCGGCGCGATGACAGTCACGCTGCCGATGGCGTCCAGCGCTTTAGCCAGGGCCTGTATACCGGATGCGTTCACGCCGTCGTCGTTGGTTACTAAAATATTGGGCATTCGTGTACACCAAACCAGTGAGCGCTGATTGAGTAGCCGAGTCTGCGAGGCGTATCGAAATCAAGCGAACGGCACGACGATAGTACCCACCCGCTTGGTTTCAATACGGCCCAAATGCGGCCTGCTCAACCGGCGCTAGTCCTGTAGAAGCTACGCTTATTCCTTCTTCTTCAGCCGTACGTAGACCCGCACCTCTTCGCTGACCGTCTCATTTCCTGCCCGGTCAACCGCCCGCACTTTGAAGACGTGACTTTGCAGCAGCGTGCCGTTGCTGGTCACCACAAGCGCTGAACCGTTGCTCAATTTTCGCCAGCGCCCCGGTGAAATGTCCGGATCGTCGCTCTCAAAGCCGGGCCAGTTCTCGGCACCTGCGCCTTCGACCGCGCCGAGATTGGGCCAACTTATGCGCCAGCGCTCGTTGAAAGGAGCCACAGTGCTGGTGACAAAGTAGCCGCCGTCGATGGCAAACTCCACCCGATCCATCGCCCAGGTGTCGTTGACGATGGCGTTGATGTTGATCTGCTCGTCGTCTTCCACCACATAGAGCCGGTCCGGTTTGGGATCGCTGATGACGACTGATGGAGGCGTTTTGTCAACCGTAAAGCGCGTCTTCCACTCGCGCACGCTGCCGTCGCCCCGGGTCACCAGCAGGCGCATTGTATAGAGTCCTTCGCCCAGGCCGTCGGTGTTGAGCACCTCCAGCACATTGTTCTCCACCTGTTCGCCGTGTTCCGGGCCGATGGGCTGCCACTCAGACGGGTTCAGCCCAGTGCCAAACTCCACCCGGTAGTTGCGGAAATCGCCCCGGGCATTGCCCCGAATCTCGACGGTTGTGCTGATGTAGCCACCCGGTTCGGGGAAGGTGATCGCCACCTCCGGGTCAAACTCAAAGGCCGCGTTGCTTTCGCCTTTGGGCGGCTGGGCAATGCCGCTGTCCCGCACCCAATCCTCGGCTTCCGGCGGCAGAATCAGAAAGACTTTCGCCTCTCGATTCTCCGGCGCAGTGGCCGCGGTTGCCAGCAGACCGTTCGATTTGTCGATCTCGAAGGGTTGCCAGAGATTGTCTTCCACCTTTGGCTCCGTGCCGGCGATAAAGAGTTCCGAGCGCTGCTGCTGGCAATACTGGGAGGGTTGCAGACCGCTGGGGATGCAGACCGTGCGCGCAATGACATTGGCGGGCTGTTCGTACCACTGGGCGGGCAGGCCCTGGTGGAAGCGGGTCATCACCGCGTTCCAGATGGGGGCCGCGCCCGTGGCCCCGGTAGTGCGGTCCATCGACTCGTTGTCTGTATTGCCCACCCAGACACCCACGGCCAGTTGGGGTGTAAAACCCATTGTCCAGTTGTCTTTGTTGCCGTTGGTCGTGCCTGTCTTGGCCGCCACCCGGCGATCGGGCAGGGTGAGCAGGCTGTTGGCCCCAAACATCGGGGCCCGGGCTACGTCGTCGCTCATAATATTAGAGAGCAGAAATTGGGCGTCGGTGCTGATAATGCGCTCGACGCTGGGCGTCTCATATTTCTTCAGCACAGTGCCCGCGGTGTCCCGCACCTGCAAAATCGCCACCGGGTCCAGATTACGAAAACCCGTGCGTTTCTGCTGGGGCGGCACAGGCTCGCCGGCCTGCACCCCGCTGTTGGCAAGCACACTGTAGGCGTAGGTGTGATCGAGCAGTGTCACTTCGCCACCGCCCAGCACCAGACTCAGCCCGTAGTAATTCAGCCCCCGGTCCAGCCCGTTGATGCCCAGCAGATGGGCCGTGCGCAGGGCATTGGCAACCCCCACCTGGTCCATCACCCGGATGGCGGGGATATTGAGGGATTGGGCCAAGCCGTTGCGCAGGCTGACCGGCCCCCGGTAGCGCCGGTCGAAGTTCTCCGGCACATACGAGGTGCCATCAGCCTGGGGAAAGGAGGTGCGCACGTCCAGAATCATCGAAGCCGGTGTCATCCCTTGCAGCAAAGCCGTAAGATAGACATAGGGTTTGAAGCTGGAACCGGGCTGCCGCTCGGCCAGGGCCACATTCACCTGACCGTCGATCTCCTCGTTATTGTAATCCAAGGAGCCGACCATCGCCAGAATCTCGCCCGTGTCCGGTCTAATCACCACTACCGAGGCGTTGGAGACATTTTTGCCCTCGGCCTGCAGACCGGCGATGTGGTCTCGGGCCACCTGCTCGGCGTATTTTTGCAGGTCCACGTCCAGGGTTGTGTAGACAGTGACACCCTTTTTCCAGATAAAATAGGGATCGTCGGTTGTGTTGAATTCGTCTTGCAGCCGTCTCAGGGCGTAGAGCGCAAAGTGGGGCGCGGTGAGCACATCAAAGCGCTCGGCCGCGGATTCGCGCAGATTCAACGTCTGGGCAAAGGCGGCGTCGGCCTCGGCTTTGCTCAAATAGCCGGCCTCGGTCATGGCCTGCAATGTAATGCCCTGGCGGATTTTGGCGTCTTCCGGGTTGTGGATGGGATTAAAGGCGGGCGAGTTAGGGATCGGGGCCAGCATCGCGGCCTCGGCTGCGTTCAGTTCGCTGCTGCTCTTGCCAAAATAGACCTGGCTGGCGGCTTCGATGCCATAGGCCAGATTGCCGTAGAAGTTGTAGTTGAGATACCACTCCAAAATCTTCTCTTTGGGATACTGGCGGGTCACTTCCATAGCCAGAATCACCTCTTTGATCTTACGGGCGTAGGATTGCTGGGTGCGCTCCTCCACCGGAATAATCACATTTTTGATCAACTGCTGGGTGATGGAAGAGCCGCCCTGCACCCCGCCCCCCTGCAAATTGGAGACAAAGGCCCGGAAAAGCCCCCGCACATTGACGCCGGGGTTGTCCCAGAAATTGCGGTCTTCCAGGGCCACCGCGGCCTGTACCACCGCGGGGGACATCTCGGCCAGGGGGATATACGTGCGGTCGCCCCGGAAAGGACGGGGGTCCACACTCTCGTAGAGCAGATGCTGGCCCGTGCGGTCGTAGATGCGCACGGTCTCAAACTCGTCCTGCTGGTTCTCGATGACGCTGGCGTCGGGTAGCTGCTGGGCGTAGAAGGTATAGATGCCAAAGACCGTGGCCGCACCCGCACCCACCACCCCGGCTACGGCAAGAAAGAGGGCCAAAAAGAGCGCGGCCACTCCCTGCCCCACCCAAAACCAGGGCCGGGGACGGTTGGTAACCGCCCGCTCCCGCTTGCGCCGTCGGATTAGAATTCTGTCGTGCTGACTTGAACGTGACATTGGGACTCTCTATTCGCTACCGCACAAAAAACAACTTCTATCGGTTAGCCATTCGGTCAGATGCGTGAAACGTGAGATCACGTGAGGCCACTTCACGTTTCACGTTTTACGTTTCGGCCTGCACAGGGCTTTATTCTGTGTCAGATAGCTGATACTTTTTCCACCACCAGCACATGGCTGAGACCGAAGGCCATCAGCGGCGAATGTTCCAGACCGTAGGTGATGCGCCGCAGCCAGCGGCCCAGCGCCGGACGCCGCCGCACCAGATTGTCGTAGCCGGGGTAGATTTGCCGGTGGCTGATGACCCGCACGGGCTGGCCGACGAAAAGGGAGAGCAGCCCCCAGCGGGTATAGGCCCGCACGTGGGGGGCCAGCCGGTCGCGCACTTTGTCGGGCAGGTAATTGATCAGGGGCGTATTGCCGAAATGATATCCGCCCTGCCAATAGTGGCCGTGGGTCTCGAAGGGGTAGAGCCGGTTGGGGGCGAAGATCACCGCCCGCCCGCCGACCCGCAGAACCCGCGCCATCTCCACCGCGGCCAGTCGGTCGTCCTGGACGTGCTCGATCACCTCGTGGCTGAGGAGCAGATCGAAGCTGTTGTCGGGATAGGGCAACTGCTCGCCCCGGCCCAACACCAGCGAACTGCCCGGTGCATTTTCCACCGCGCCCAGCAGATGCTCGCCCTCAATATCCAACCCATACACCTCCGGCGCGTACTCTTGCAGGGCACGCACATACATTCCCACCCCGCAGCCATCCACCAGCACCCGTTCCAGTGGGAGCGGGGCCGCGGCCAGAATCATCCCCAGCCGCCGATCCTGGCCGGCCCGCCAGACGAAAGAGGGGTTGCCCCGCAGCGCGGCGCGGTCGAGTTGCGAGTTGCGAGTTGCGAGTTGCGTCTGATCTGCCTCAGTCCCCATTCCCCACTCCCCATTCAAGCGGTTCCTACGTGGATCGCCACTGTGCCCAGCATCTTACGCCGATAGAAAACGTTTTTCAGCCCGGCTCGTTCCATTTTCAGGACCACCACATCCGGCTCTGGGAAGGTGCGGGTGCTGTTGGGCAGGTATTGATAGGCGCTGCCCCTCGGGCTGATCAGCTTGCCCAAGACAGGCAGGACGCGAAACATATAAAAACGCACGGCAGGCCCCAGCAATACCTGGCTGGGCGGCGCGGTCTCCAGACAGATGACCCGACCACCGGGCTTTGTCACCCGCACCTGCTCGCGTAAAGCCGCGTCCAAATCGGTCACATTGCGCAGGAGAAAGCCGCTGGTCACCGCGTCGAAAGCGTCGTCGGGAAAGGGCAGGTGTAATGCGTCGCCCTGGGTGAAGTGGGGATTACGTATTGCGTATTGCGTATTGCGTATCCGCTCCCCAGTCCCCTGCCCAACCCGCATCATCTCAAACGTGAAATCGCAGCCAATCGCGGTGATCCCCGGCTGCTGGCGCAGGGCCTCTTTGGCGATGTCGCCTGTGCCCGTGCCCACGTCCAGCAGGCTGCCCTGGGCGGGCAGATCGCACAGACCGACCAGTTCCCGCCGCCAGGCCACATCCTGACCGCCGGTCATCAGCCGGTTCATCAGGTCGTAGCGGGGCGCGATTTCGGCGAACATCCGGTTGACGTAAGCAGCTTTTTCTTCGGGCGATGGTAGATAGGACATAATTTAATTGTGAATTGCGAATTGCGAATTGCGAATTGCGAATTGCGAATGAGGAGAAGTCACCCTGTCACCCTGTCACCCCCTCACCCTGTCACCCCTTCACCCCTTCATCCCTTCTCCTTTCCAGGCTTTCGATGCGTTCGGTCTGGCTGACGATCAGCTCGGCCAGGAAGCCGACGAGAAAGAGCAGGACAGCGATGATGGCCAGGATACCCGCGGCGATGAAGATGGGGCGCTGTTGGGTGTCGGTGAAGACGTATAGCCCGGTCAGGTAGAGAAAGGTAAGCAGGCTGATGACAATACCCATCAGCCCCAGCCCGCCAAAAAAGCGCATAGGCGCACGGCTGAAGGTGAGCAGAAACTTCACCACCAGCACATCCAGCAGACTGATGGGGATGCGGCTTAAGCCAAATTTGCTGCTGCCCGCCGGCCGGGGTTGGTAGGGGGTCTTGACCTCCCCCAGCCGAAAGCCCTGCTGGGCCGCAATCATCAGCAGAAAGCGATGCCAGTCCGAGCGCAGGGGGGGGAAGTTTTCGATCACCTCCCGGCGCATGGCTTTGATCCAATTGCCGTCGTGGACCTGCACCCCAGCCAGCGTGCGCATAACGAAATTGTAGATAGCACTGGCAAAGACTTTGCCATCCTTGCGTCCCTGCCGCCAGCCCGCCACCACATCCAAATCCTCGGCTTCCATATGGCGCACCAGAATCGGCACATCGATCAGCGGGTCCGACTCCATATCGCCAGGGATGAGGATGACAATCTCCCCCCGGCTGACGTTGAACATCTTTTGCAGCCCCGCGGTCATCCCCTGGCTGCGCCGGTTGGTAAAGACGCGCAGGGTCGGAAAGCGCTGTTGCAGCTCATCGAGCAGGGGGCCGGTCCTGTCGGTGGAGCCGTCGTTGACGACCAGCACTTCGCCGGTACAGCCCATCTCCGCATAGGCGGCGAAGGAGCGTTCCACCACCTGAACGATTGTGCCCGCCTCGTCCCTGGCTGGCACGACGACGGAAATATAGGGATGGGATTCTGAGGTGATGGGAAGAATTGTCATCGGTTCCTGGGTTGATAGACGGTTGAATTGGAGGCGACGGATGCTTCTAATTGCCGATTACGGCAGTCGATAAAATCGTAGAGAGTCTGGACCGGCGTCGTCTCGTTCTCCCGCCACCAGATGGGATGAACCAGCAGGTGCAGGGGCTTTCCGGCCAAAAAAGCCGGGCTGTCCAATGGCTCGCCATAGCGCCACAGCCCCCGGGAGTCGGCCCGGTAGTGGATCGGCCCGCAAAAGAGGGGCATATACGTATGCAGCCGGGGCGCGGTCAGCGCTCCATCGCTCCCCACCAGGGCAGGCGTCGGGCGGTGAAAGCTGACGACCGGCACATCCACCCCAAACCAATCCTCCAGCAGCGCCGCCTCTTTGCCACAGGCGGCGTTCAATTGATCGGCTGTAGCGTCGGGATAGGCGGCGCAGTCAAAATGCAGCCCCAGCCGGTGACCCATCCCCAAAATTTCGCCCAGGATGCGACTGCTCTCTGCCGAAAAGGGGTTGTAGTGTTCCGTGCGCACCAGCACAAACCAGGTGGAAAAGAGACCCATTTCGGCTTCGATGCGGGCCATTGCCAGGGCAGGGGTCAGGTCGAAGTCGATGTCGTGGCGCAGGAGGACGAAGCGCGCCCCGCGTGCCAGCAGCCCTTCTCCCTCCCCAAAGGCAGCCGGTGTATAGCCAGCCGCCAGCAGTCTTGATAACAAAATTCGATAGCCTGCGTGGGTAAAGCCCAAACCCATTCTGCTCTGCTCTCCGGCGGATCACAAAAAATATGGCTGAACCCAGTTCGGCTCAGCCATATTACGGGACTGCATCAATTATACCCGACCCCTGCGCCAGACGGGAATTTCAGAGGGACTCTATCTGGAAACCGCGGATGTGAGACAGAGCGACACCTGGTTTTTTGACACTTAGGACTCGTCAAGAAATAAGTTCCATCCGGTGCGTCGCACTGTCCACGAAATGACTCTGGTTCGCAACCTCATCTGGACAGTGCGACGCACCAAAACGGGAAGTTATTCTTTGGCAAGCCCTTAGTAACTGTCAAGAAATAAGTTCCATCCGGTGCGTCGCACTGTCCA
>JAHDWH010000202.1 GCA_023384455.1 Caldilineaceae bacterium
GAAGCGCGCCAATCCCGTACAGGCCCCTTCTGCAAGCGGGCGTAGAGATCGGCCCAGTCCGGCGAACCGTCGTCGTTGCGGATCTCCAGACGCACCCCCGGCTCTTGGGCGGGGTCGTTGCCCGCCATAAAGTGGGGCCAGCAGTGGTCACGCATATTGGCGAAGTGGACTGTGCGACCGCCGGGCCAGGACACCGAAAGAATGTGGCGTTCGTCGGCCATCCGGTAGGGCGGCTGCATTTTGTAGCGAACCAGCGCCTCCTCGTTGACCTCCACTCCCAGCCCCGGCCCGACCGGGACTTTCAGATAGCCGCCCTGAATGGTCAGCGGTTGGGTGAGCAGACTGTCGGTGTAGTTGTTCAGACAGGTGATGGTGGGCCATTGGGCAAAGGGCAGTACCGCGCCCAGATGGGCCGAGAGCGCGGTGATCAGCCCCACGCCGACCAGTTGCAGCCAGAAGGGTTTCTCGAACTCCCCAGCCAGGGCGCCCTGGCGCAGAACATTGGCCACGCCGCCACCGATCACAAAGCCGTCACAGACTGCCTCGCGCACAGCCGTGGGGAAGCGGGGCAGTCCAAAGTGCAGGGCGATGGGGTGGGCCACTTTGCGTCGCAATTCCCGCAAGCCCTCCACGTCGTGCTGGAGAATGGGGCCTTCGTAGATGGAGACCCGCTCGTAGGTGTCCAGCTTCTGCAGGACAGGCGCGGCGTTGCCCACATTGAGCAGCATACTGTTCCAGTCCAGGTCCAGCCGGTAGTGGGGCGGCGTCACCGCGCTGATGGCCTCCACCTGGGCGTAGACATCGATCCAGGGCCGGGCCTTGAATTTGTGGAAGATATAGCCCTGGGCCAGCGCGTCCTGGGCTTCCCCGGCCAGGTCTTCCGGCCCCATTTTCGTATTCCACCAGGCAATGGGGGTCCACTCCCGAATCTGGGGCAGATTGAAAAGTCGATGGACGGGCACGCCCAGGGCCTTGCCCACCACATCGTAGAGGGCCATCTGCAAACCCGCGCCCAGAGTGTCGTCGCCCAGAAAATCGACCGGATTGCGCCCCTTCACCCGTTCGGGGCCATCTTCGGGTACTTTGCCCCAGGTGTAATGGGGCAGGGTCTCGCCATAACCGACAGTGCCGTCGTCGGTGGTGACGCGAATGATCTCGACGATCTGCCACTGCCAGACGAGCAGGGCGTTCCAGCGCTGCACCCGGGGCGTGAAGGGCACGCGCAGGGTGATGCGTTCTACATCGGCGATGCGTAGGGGTGGTTTCATTGATCGTTTCCTTTGTAGGTGAGGCAAAAGGTAACTGCTCAGGCATCCTCTGCTTATTAACCACAGAAAACGCGGAACACACTGAAAAAAACGAAGAACTTCCGCGTGTTCTGTGTATTCAGTGGTTATTTCTGTCGTTGGCTGGGTAGTTACGGCGAAAGGCTATTCACGCATAGATATTCTGCATCTGCCACGCATCCAGCCGGCGGAGGTGGGCGTCCTGGCCCTGGGCACGCAGGGAGACGCCGATGCTGTCTGCCCGGCCTGGATAGACCCGTACAGCCAGAGAGAGACGGTCATTGACAAAGAGTTCGACAACGCTCTTGTCCACAAAAACCCGCAGACGGAGCGCTTCGCCGGGGGGCAGATAGACCGGCCCTGTCTCCGGTGGCCGGGCGCGCACATCAGGCAAAGTGGACGAATAGGTGGTGTCGATGGAGACGAGACTCTCCCTGGCTGCTTTGCGCCCGGATCGCCCCTCGTCCCCGTAGCTTTCCCACTCCCAATAGCCCCGCTGTGGGAAGAAGACGATGCGGGTATACTCCTCGGGTCCGGGCGAGCGCAGCACACACATCTCGACGGAGGATGCGCCGCCTGCGTCGATCTCCGCCAGGATTTCCAATGCGTTGCCTGCGATCCCGTCCAGAAGAATCTCCTGATTGGCGGGCAGAGGCAAATCCTTGACTTGGCTGTGGGCGCGGCGCAGACTTTCCACATCACCCGTCGGTTCGATAGCCAGGGTATCTGGACCGAGCAGTGTCAGACGCCGGGGCAGGCTCATTATCTGATTCCAGCCCTGGGTCGGTTTGGCCTCGTTCATATTGAAGATGACGACGACGCCACCCTCGCCATCGGGTGTGGCCGAGGGTGCATGGACGCCGCCGGGGCCAATAGCCCCGAAATTGAATTTGTGGTGAGACGAGACCTGAAATTTGTCCCGGACGCTGTCGTAGTCGCCCAGAAAGGCTTGGCCTCCGCTATGATGGCTGAAGTAAAGAAGAATGTGGCGCTCCCCAATCGGCCAGAAGTAGGGGCAGGCACCGTCATCACCGGGCAGGGTAAAGCGGTCGCCCTCGACGAAGGGGTGGAGATAATCCCAGTGGATCAGGTCTTCGGAACGAAAGAGGTAGTCCAGAGGCCGCCACCAGTCCCGCCCGTTGGAAAGGGCGTAGTAGACGCCGTCCTTGCGCCAGATGCAGGGGTCGTGGATGCGATAGGGCAGGGGTGTGCCATCCGCACTGGCGATGGGGATGACGGCCTGGCCGGTCAGCTTTTCCCAGTTGAGCAGCAGGGGATCGTCCGAGACAGCCACGATATTGCCGTGCTTTGTGCCGTGATAGATGGCGATCACCCGGTCATCTTCGACCAGGGCGCTGCCGGAAAAGCAGCACTCCTCCGGGTTGGGATAGATGGCGTAGGGCAGGTCGCGCCAGTGAATAAGATCGTCGCTGACCGCGTGTCCCCAATGCTGCCGGGAGTCTTCCGGGGGGTAGGCTTGATAGAAGAGATGCCAGCGCCCCTGCCAGTAGCAGAGACCGTTGGGATCGTTGAGGGTGCTTTCCGGGTTGACGTAGTGATAAAAGGGGCGATAGGGATCTTCGGCCAATGCTTGGCGCGCCCTCTGCAAGCGCGCCAGCAGGGGATTGACGGCCAGTTGTGCCTCCTGTTCTGCCAGAGTTTGGGCAAATGTGTAGTGGGGCACAAGCGAAATGTAGTTGTCTGTCGGGGAATGGGTCATACTCGCTTCCTCTTTGCGAATCCGGCAGGAGGCTATCGGCTGGCCAGGGCCAATTCCTGCAAAAGCTCCAACTGGCCGGCGTGATAGGATTCGTGGAAGATCAGGTAGAAGGAGAGGTGATCATCGACAGTTGTACCCCGCGCCGCGTCGTAGACTTCGGCTAACTTTTCAGTGGGCATAGCTTCCAGCGCGGCAATAACCTGGGCCGAGGCTTCGTCCAGCCGGGCCAGCAGAACGTCCAGAGGCATCGCTTTGCGGCTGTCGGTCAGGGGCTGGGAGCCGCCACCGTAGAGGGAAAATTCAGCGGCATCCGGTTTGCTCACCCCGTCGATGACGCCCACATACTGCATCCGATAGACCAAAATATGGCCCAAATTCCAGTTCATACAATTGCCGGGAAAGGGCAATTGGCGCATACTGTCTTCGTGGGTCAGGCCGTCGGTCTTGTGTTTGATAATGGCGTCGATACGCTTCAGGCTGTTGATGTATTGAGCTACGGTTGACATAGGATGTTCCTTGTTGGGAAAGTGGATGAAGTGAGCGTGGGCGTTAATGCTCAGGTGGGATATACCCGCCAGGAGAGTATTCCTGTAGAAAAATTATGTGGCGAGTGCGTCGCACCCAAAACCTGCGTAGTCACGCACAGTATAGCAGGAAAGGGCGCAAAATGAACAACGGATGGGGCTGCTTTGCCGATGACCGTTGCCCAGAGTTGCGTCGGGCCGTACAGCAGCTCTGCGCGGTTGGGAGGGGGTGTGAGCAGTTACCCGGCACTTCACGAACTTCGTCGTCTGAATGACCCGGCACAGGCCCGCTTGGACAGCAAGTGCCGGGGACTTTTCTTCTCCCGTGGCGCAGCCCGCCGCATGAAGAGCTGTCCTGTCCTGCCGCCTGCCAGAACGCAAAGAGAGGACGCCGTGTATGGCGTCCTCTCTTTATCAACAACTCACTTGGCATCTATTGGGTCGGATAGAGAAGGAGCATCCGAACCCGGTCAGCGTGCCACATTCTACTTCGATGCGCTTGAGCCACTCGGCTTGACGAGCAGATAGCCAGTCATTTCCAAATGCAGGGCCGAACAGAATTCGGTGCAGTAGTAGCTGAAGATACCGTCCTGGCTGGCAGAGAATTTGACAGTGGCTGTCTCACCCGGCTCGATACTCAGGTTGATATTATAGCCCGGAATCGCAAATCCGTGTACCGCATCCACCGCCCGCTCCAGGTTGGTGATATACCAGGTCACTTCATCGCCTTCCTCGATTTCGATATGTTCCGGGGAAAAGTGGCTGCGAATGGCAGTCATATAGACTTCCACTTTGTTGCCGTCACGCACCACCCGTTCCTCCCCGGCCATCGTAGCATTCGGGTCCTTGGACCAGGTGTGGGGATTCCAGCCCACCTCCGGGTAGACCTGAATCGACTTGAGCCGTTCGGCCTTCATAATCTGGGCATAGTGGGGTTCGCCAAAACCGACGGGCATATCGTAGAGCAGTTGCAGGCTCTCGCCCTTGCCGGCAATATCGATCAACTGGAAGTTCTGGGGCAAGAGCGGTCCGACGTTGGCGAAGCGATCCACCGACCACTTGTTGAGAGCGATCAGGAAATTACCAGCCGGTTCGGCGGTATCGCCCTCGACAGCCGCAATGTGGCCTACGTTGTAATGCACAGACTCCTTGTCGATGAGTGACCAGGAATCGCCGCCGTGTTCGTAATTCGGGCCAAGGGACCAGCGGGCAACCGCGCTGTCCAGATAGAGGCTGGTGTAGGCATAGCCCTGATTGTCATACTGGGTGTGCAGCGGTCCAAGACCCAATTCGACCTGGGCTTCCATCACCGCATCGAAAGCCAACACAGGCACGCCATAGACATCCGGTGTCCAGTTCTTGTCGTCGATAGCCTTGAGCATCTTCTCGAAGGAATAGATGGTCACATGGGGGTCCAGCTTGCCGCTGACGACCATAAAGTCACCCTTGGGCGCAATGTCCACGCCGTGGGGGCTTTTCGGTTCGGGCAGGAAGTAGAGCAGTCCTTCAGCGATGGCGGTTTCCATCGGCACCACATTAAAGCCATTGACCCGGTTGGTGTTGCTGGCGGCCACTTCGGCAGCCTTCTTCAGGTTGATGGCGTGCATATAGTCCATATCATTCTGGCTGGCACCGGACTCAAAAGGAACAGCGCCCTCCACCGCACCCAGACCACCGGTAGCCAGCTCAGTGTTGAAGCTGTTGCAGAAGATCCAGCCTTCGCTGACCAATTTGCCGCTGTCGCACAGGTCCTGCCAGTAGGGGGGCAGTTCCATAGCAAAGGACTCTTCGGGCACAATGCGCCCGGTCTCCCGGTTGAATTTCCAGAAGGTAATCTGACCCCGATAGGTTTCGTTGTATTCGCTCAGGGACGCAAAATCGCCCAGAGGGGCCGCGTATTGGCCGCCTTCGACCACCCATTCGGTGTTGGGGGTGACGAATGTGCCGCCGTGATCATTCATCGCGATAGGGTTCTTGACGATCTGCTTCGTCTCGAAGTCGCGCAGATCGATAACAGCCACCCGGGCGTTGGCCTTGTCGCCGATGAAGAGCCACTCGCCGTCATAGACAGCGTTTGTCTCGCTCAGAGACGGATGATGAGTATCACCCCAGCGCAGGTCCATTCCTTCCGGGTCGCCGTCTTCAAACATCGCGGTATGGGCCTCTTCGCCATAGCCATAGCCCTGCCACGGCTCCGGCGTAAAGACGCCGATAGTGCGCAGCAGACGCATGGAAGGAACGCCAACTACGTGAATCTGACCGCTGTGGCCGCCGGACGCAAACATTATATACGGGTCGTGCTGACCGCTGGGCATATACGTCTTAAGCGCAGCGGTTACATTGTCCGGGGTCAACCCCCGGGCCGCGATGACCGCGGTTGCGTCGTCGGCCACGCCGCCGGACGACTGCTGTGCGGGAGCAGCAGCCTGCCCACCACCCTCATCAGGGGATAGGACAAGTGCTGCCAGGACGATCACTACCAATACGAGGGCAGCGATAATCCCGTAAAGGACAGAACGCTTCATTGTGTTGCCTCCTGTTGGGCCGCATAATGCGGGAGATTGTGATAAAAAACGCAATCGAAAGAGATACCGCGGGGTTACGGTTCAGAGCTATCCTAGCAGATTTCAGGCGGGGGGAATGCGACTTTTGTCACAGGGGACGTGTCTGCGTGCAGGCAGATAGAGAAACCTGCGATATTTGGGCAACAAAAACCCCAGGCATTCTCCTGGGGTTTTTTGTGCTGGCATTTCAGCCTTAAATACAGCGCCCGCCGTCCACTTCCATACAGACGCCGGTGATAAATGACGCCTGGTCCGAGCAGAGAAAGAGCGCGGCTTTGGCGATGTCATCCGGTTGGCTCAGGCGGCCCAGGGGAATGGTGTCGATGAACTTCTGGCGAATCTCCGGCGTATCCTCGCCGGGCAGAAATTGGGCCAGGAGAGGCGTGTCACCGGCCACGGGATTGATGGCGTTGACCCGAATCTTTTCGCCCGCCAGGTCTACAGCCAGCGCTTTGGTAAGGGTGATGACCGCCCCTTTGGTCCCCGCATACCAGACGAGACCGGGCCGGGGGCGCAGGCCCGCGGTGGAGGCGATGTTCAAAAAGACGCCGCCCCCCTGCCGGCGAAAGACCGGGACGACGTGCATCACACTCAGATAGATGCTCTTGACATTGACCGCGTACACCCGGTCGAAGGTGGCCTCGTCCACACTGAGCAGGGGCCCGTTCTTGTGGGTCGTCCCCGCGTTGTTGATGCAGATGTCGATGCGCCCGGTCAGCCCCAGCGTCTCCTCCACCAGCGCCGCCATGGAGTCGTTGTCGCTCACATCCACCTGCAGCGGATGGGCAACGCCGCCCGCGGCCCGGATGGCCGCGGCCTGGGCTTCCGCGCCCGGCCCGTTGATGTCGGCCACAATCACCTGCGCGCCCTCCGCGGCAAAACGCCGGGCCATCCCCGCGCCAAAGCCACTGGCTCCGCCGGTGATGATAGCTGTTTTGTGCTGTAGTTGCATAATTCTCTCCTATTCTCCTCGTTCCTACGCTCCTCGTTCCTACACTCCGCGTAGGAATGCTCCCCGGACGCTCCGCGTCCCCATCGCCGCTTCCCCTGCCTCCCACCGACGCAGAGCGCCGCAGAAGACGCGCCCACCCGGAGCGATGGGCACGAGCAGTTTCACCCCACCCACACCGGACTCCCCCACGCCCACTGATTGTTCTCTTGCGCTACCCGCACGTAATAATAATCGGTCTCCCGCCCGGCTGTCGAATCGGTAAAATCCAATTCCAGCGCGTATTGCTGCGCAGGCACCGCCCGATGGACGAGAATCGCCTCGGAGAGCCAGCCGCGCAGGTAATGGCTGACCGAGCCGACGAGCAATTCTTCGATGCTATGCGAAAAGCGCTGGCCGTTGACCGTCAGTTCCAGCCGGGCGCTTTTGGGCGCTTCCACTTCCAGAATCAGGCTGTTTGTGCCGCGCAGATAGGGGTGGGCGTTCTTGCGGCTGTGGCTGAACCAGGCCACGCCGGTCTCGCTCTGTGCGGTGATGGCGTGGGGGGAAGAATCCAGCACCCGACCCCGCCACTCCTCCTGGGGCGAGAGCGCGGGGTCGCCGCTGAAGCACGGCTCCACAGAAAGCAGCCGTCCCCCGTTCAGTTTCGCCTCACACTCCCAGCGGGTGGCCCCCGCCTGCTCGGCCCAGCCCCATTCCAGCCGGATCTTGGCCGTCACCGGATCGGGCAGATCGGACGGCGCGACTGGTGGCGGGCCGAAGAGCCGCTGCCAGGGACGCCCATTCTTCACAATCTCCACCCGATCCAACGCATCACAGCCGCGGATGGCTACACGAATTTCACGCTCGCCCCCGCCGACAATCTCCGCCCCCATCGGCTGGCCGTTGACCTGAAAATCCAGCCCAATTTTGTCGCCCGTCAGCGCGTAGCAGCGGCGGGCGCGCAGGGCGTCGAAGACACCCCGGCGGGTCAGTTCGGTTGCGTAGAGAGCCGTGCGTCCCTCGCCGTAATGGCCCGGATAGCCGCCGTGATGGTCTGTGCCCCCCACAAAGCCGAAACGTTTGCCCGCTTCCAGCCCGTAATGGGCCGTCCCCCAATGGCTGCGGGGACCCATTGTGTGGTAGATGGGATAGGGGCCGCCGTCCCGCTCGGAGCCGCCGTGACCGGAGATGATCTCGACGACCGGCGAGCGGCCCTCGTCGAAGCTCTCCCAATTGATGCCCCGGTAGCCCTTGCCATAGCCGATGTGATGGGGCAAAATCAGCGTCTCCTGCCCGGCCAGAGCCGCCTGCAACTGCTCCAGATCGTCCCGCTCCACAATCAGCCCGTCGTCGCCCAGATAGTAGATGTTGTGATCGCCGTAGGCGTTGGAGTGCCATTCATAGGAGAGGAGGGTGACAAAGCGGCCCGGATCGTTGGCCGCCGCGGTCAACCGCTGCACATCGGGCCAGGCCTTCGCCAGCCGCTGAAAGCCTTCGGTGTGGTAGTCGATGATGTAATCGTACTGGCCCCGGTCTGTGGGCATATCGTGCCAGGTGGCGTGGCCGACGACGGAGACAAAGTCGAGCTGCTGACTGCTCAACGCAAAGGCCCGTTCCAGCGTGCCGTAGCCATAGCTGATGGAGCAGTGGGAGTGGAGATCGCCGAAGTAGAGGTTGTGGGTCATCGGTTATTGGCCCTCCGAATAGGTCTATTTGGTAACCGGAAAAGTGAAACGTGAAACGTAAGATCACCCGTCGATCTCACGTTTCACGTTTCACTTTTCTACCGCTCCGCCACCAAAAGGCTGTCACCGCCACGGCCTGCACCAGCGCGGCGGCCACGTAGAGCGCGCCAAAGCCTGTGGCCGCGCCCAGGCTGTAGGCCAGCAGGGGGCCGACCGCGGAGCCAGCGTCGGAGACGGTTGTATAGGCGCCGATGAAAAGATGGGGACGGGGGGTTGTCACCGAAAGCCGGTTGGCCGCGGCGTCCAGCGTCACATTGACACCGGTGCTGGTGACGAGAATCAGCGCCACGCAGAGCAGGGAAGCCACCCCGCCCAGGGCCACCGCGCCGATCACCGCCAGCAGCACCCCCAGCACCAGCCCCGCGGCCAACGGCAACTGGCCCACCCGATCCGAGAGCGCGCCCAGCAGGGGGCCCACCACCAGATCAGAAATCCAGCGCAGGGCCAGCACCAGCCCGGCAGCCGTGCCGATGCCGATTCCAAAGTCGGCCAGAGGCGTCTGCCCCCCCAACCGCTGGGAGAGAAAGAGCGCGGCGGTGGAGACGAGAATCGAGTCGAAGAGCAGCTTTTGCAGCCCGATAAAGAGCATCCAGCGCTGGGCGGGATCGGCCAGGGCGACGCGCCAGCCTTCCAGCGAGCGGGCTTTCCCCGCGCCTCTTTCTGCAGCTTTACTGCTGGCCGTTTGGAGTCGATGGGTGGCAGCCTCCGGCCAGCGCACGGCCCAAGCCAGGGGGATGGCCAGGGCGGTGATGGCAGCAATCACCAGCACCGCGGGCCGGTAGCCGTACTGGTCGTAGACCCAGCCGCCGACGACAACGCTGATGGCGCTACCCAGCCGGATGATCCCCCAGAGCAGCCCCATCAGCCGCCCGGCCACAGCCGGCCCGCCGGTCCACACGGCCTGGTAGCCCCCCTGCCGCAGCCCGGACCAGGCCACGCCCCAGGCCATACGCGCCAACACAAAGACGACGACACCCCAGCCCGCGCTGTAGACCAGCGCGGTCACAAAGCCCAACACCGCCGAGGCGATGAAGGGCAGACGGGGGCCGAATTTTTCAAAGAGGGTACTGGCCCAGGTGTTGGAGAGCAGCCGCACCAGCCGGTTGGCGCTGAGCAGCAGCCCGACCAGCGTCAGGGGGATGCCCAAACCCTCGGCGGCCAGGGGCAGAATGCCGTAAAGCAGGGAATCGCCCTGGATGGAGAGGCCGACGACAGCCGCCACCAACGCCACCAGCCACTCTGGGCGAGCAGTGCGGATAGGAGCAACGGAGGATACGCTTTCCTGGGTCACGGGGTACGCCGATAGGTGGGGGTGAAGGGTTGCGCGCCGGGCAGGTGGGGAACGGATCGGGCAGATGCCTGCGAACTGCGCGGGGAAGGGTCGGCTGTTGGTCGCACAGGCTGGGGGTTGCGCAGATAGCGTTCGGCCGCGTTGCGCCCGGCCTCGATCATTCCGTCTACGTGGCTGAAATCTTTGAAGGAGACATCGGCAAAATCGGTGATGTGGATGTGGTGCAATTCGATGGCGGGGTCAGCCGCGGCCTGCGCCAAATCCTGAAAGAGGGATTGGGCCAGAAAGGTGGTGAGGGTGCGCAGCAGAATCTGCGTGACACCCTTCACCTGGCCTTCGACCGCACCGCCGTAGCCTACATTGAGCAGGTAGATGACCGTCGCCCCCTTCGCCATGGCAATCCCGGCCGGCACATTGTCCACTACCCCGCCGTCCACCAGTTGGGTGTTGCCGTAGATCACCGGCGGGTGCAGGCCGGGCAGGGAGGCGCTGGCCAGGACAGAATCGACCAGCGGGGCCGATTTGTCGTCTTCGTTGGGAAAGAGCCAGAGTTGGTTGCTGCGCAGGTCGGAACTCGTAATATAGCAGGGGAGCTTCAAATCGGCGTAAGTGCGGGCCAGGGGGTCCAGATGGCTGGCGATAATCTGGCGCATATTGGCGGAGGAATAGACGCCGTCGTCGCCGCGCAGGAAACGCCAGACGACTTGGAAGATATTGCCAGCGTAGGCGGATTTGAAGTTGACGTTGCGCCAGACCTTCGCCAGCCGATCCGTGGCCGCGGGCGTGCCGTCCGCAGCCAGATAGATGGCGTTGAGCGCGCCGGCGGACGTGCCCACCACAAAATCCGGCCAGATGCCGTGGGCAAAGAGCGCCTGCAACGCGCCCACCTGTAGCGGCCCCCGGTTGCCTCCCCCGGTCAGTGCGATGGCAATCATTTGAGAACTCCTTTTCACAAAAAGGACACGGATTGACACAGATGAACAGGATTTTCACGGATTCAAGCAATGAGTGATCCGCCCCATTGTAACACAGAGCAGTTTCAGGGCAACAGACAAAAACGCCAGATACATCTCAAAAATAGGGCACGCAAAAACGCCCGGCGGATGATAAAGCCCGCCGGGCGCACAACAGCAAAATCCTATCCGTGGAAATCCGTCTCCTTCTTTTCAATCCCGCCCCAATAGCGCATCCAGCAGCCGCTGCCAGAAGGAAGGGGCGGTTTCGACAGGCTTCGCCGGCGCGACAGGCTCCGCTGGATTGAGCCTGTCGAAATCAACCGGCGGGATGGGATCGCCCGCGCCGTCCAGTACAATCTGCACAGCTTCCCCGTCGATCACCACCACCAGCGTCGGCGAGAGGGAGAGCCACTGGGCCACCCGTGCATCCCCGGCCAGGGCGAAGTATGCGGCGCTGCCAAAGGGGATGGGGCGGGGCGTCATTTCCCCGGTCAGAGCCGTGTCCACCCAGAGCGGGTAGAGGCTGCCGTCGGCGGCCTGCACCTGCCCCACCTGGACAAAACTCTTGCCCGCCACATAGCGCACCCGCTCATCCTCCGGCGCGGTTTCAGCTTCGCTCAATTGGGAACGGGTCTTGCTGGCCTGTACAGCAAATGCGCCCGACGCATCCGCAGCCGCGCTCTCGGCAATAGCAGCCGGGGCCGCGGCGTAGGCTTGGGCACGGGGTGCAGCATCCCCCCCAAAGGGGCTGTTGGACCAGGTAGTGCCCGTTCCATCCGGAGACCAGCGGACGCCTTCCGACCAGACCACACTGCTGTCACCCACGGCTACCCCTGGCTCCTCCACCAGATAGCTGGTGTAGGGGGTGACAATCCCGTATTCCAGGCTCAGTTCGATAATCGCATCGACAGTCTCGGGGTTGGCCCCGTTGCGCCGGATGGCCGTAAGCAGGCTGCCGATTTTGCGGGTGGCCCACAGCCGGGCCACAGCCGATTCCCCGCCGCCTGTCGCCAGTTCCAGCCCGTGGTATGCAAAGCTGTGGGCTACGCCATTGACCTGGCCGGTCAGCCGCACATCCACCTTTCCGCCGGTTGGGTAGCGCCCGGCCCAGACTAGCTGCCCACCGGCAAAGAGATCGGGCAAGGGGAAGGGATAGCTGTCGTTTACATCCAGCCTCTTGCCCCCGGCGTCGGTAAAGGTGACAGCCAAAGCGGAGAGAACCGGCGTGCTCACCCCGGCGTAGAAGCTGCTCACCGCCTCGTCGATCTTCTCCCCCGGCGCCACATAGCTGCTGCGCCCGCCCAGGCT
>JAHDWH010000203.1 GCA_023384455.1 Caldilineaceae bacterium
TCAACCGGCGCTCACTGATCCGATCACCGCAGCGAAAGTATCCAGCAGACCTTTGTACAGGAGCAGGCAGTGACCCGAACAATTCAGATGTTCGATGTGGTGGCGCTAACCCAGGACATTGCCGATGCCGGACTCTCCCGCGGTCAGGTCGGCACTGCCCTGAAAAATAGCCATCGTAGGTCGGACTGTTAGTCCGACCAGCGACGTTGCAGGCCCGTCGGACTAACAGTCCGACCTACATTTTCATCCCCCGTGGCGCAATCCGTCGCATGGAGAACTGTTGTGGATATTCTCGACAACGGCAATGCCTACGAAGTGGAATTCAACGATAAAGATGGACGGACCTACGAATCTCTCGGAATACGCCCCGAGCAGTTGATGGTACTAATCTACGAACCCGCCTTCGCCTAAAGAAAGAGACTCCCCCAATGCTTACACAAACTCAAATCGATCAATTCCGGCAGGACGGCTTTCTCAACGGCGGCGCGCTGTTGAACGAGGCCGAAGTAGAAGAACTGCGCGCCGAAGTGATGCGTGTCATCGACGAGCGGGAGCGCACGGACATTCCCCAGCCCGTCTTTGTGCGCAACCTGACCAAAGACGACAGCAAACCGGTCTGGCAGATCGTCAACATCTGGCAGGCCAGCCCGGCTTTCAGGCGGTTGATGATGCGCCCGGAGATTTGCACGTCGATCAGCCAACTCACCGGCACGCAGGAGCTACGCATCTGGCACGACCAGATTCAGTACAAGCCACCCCAGATCGGCGGGCAGACCGACTGGCATCAGGACGCCCCCCTCTGGCCGATTATCGCGCCGATGACGGAGGTCACGGCCTGGGTGGCCCTGGACGACGCCGACGAGAGCAACGGCTGTATGTCGATGGTGCCCGGTTCCCACACCTGGGGCAATCACATCGACTTTCTGCGCACAGTGGAGGTCTACGATTCTCTCCCCGCTGAGTACGACGGCCACAAAATCAATGTGGTGCGCTGCCCGGTGAAGAAGGGCGAGGTCCACTTCCACCACGCGCTCACCTGGCACGGCTCCCACAGCAACACCAGTGGCCGCCCCCGGCGCGCCATCGCCCTGCACTATATGACCAACGAAACCCGCTACGTAGCCGCGGGCCGCCACCCGATGAAGGATTTCGTCACAGTGGCAGATGGCGAGATTCTGCAGGGCGAAGCGTTTCCGCTGGTTTATCAAAGAGATTAGAGATTGGGAGATTGGGTAGTGATGTCCGTTCGGTGCTACTACCCAATCTCCCAATCTCCCAATCTCTAATCTCTCAATCTCCAATCCCCCATCCCGAGGTCCTTCCGTGTCCAATCTGCTCCTCCTCACCGGCATCATCGGTCTGGTCTACCTCTCCATCGGCTTCAGTTCTCCGCTGATCACCCTCTACTTGAAGGATTTGGGCGCAAGCTACCAGCAGATCGCCCTGATCCTGACCAGTTTCTCCGCCACCGCGCTTCTCAGCAACTACGCCTGGGGCTGGGTGACCGACCGCATTGGACGGCGCAAACCGATTCTGCTGGCGGGGCTGCTGGGGCTGGGCGTAGCCTATTGGCAACTAAGCCGGGTGCCCGACGCCAACATTGCCTGGGGCATTCGGGTCTTGGAGGGGATGGCCGCCGCCGCCTATGCCACTCCCAGCCTGGCGCTGATGGGCGATCTGCTGGCAGACACGGGCCAACGGGGGCGACGTATGGGCTACTACCGGGGCAGCGCGTCGATGATGTTTGCCGTCGGCGCGTTCTTTGGCGGTTCTATTGCCGACCGCGTTTCCATCAGCCTCGTTCTCTCTCTTTGCGCCGGGGTCTATCTCCTGGCCGCTTTCTGCACCCTTTTCGTGCGCGAGGTGGCCCCGGTGAAGAAAACGGCGACACCAGAGGTGGTGGCGATCCCGGCTCCTCCGCCCGCAAAAGAGCGCCAACTCCCCCTCCTCTTTCTGCTGGGCGCGATGCTCTGGACAGCCGCCCACGGCGCGGGTGCCTCTATGTGGCCGAATTATATGGACTCACTCGGCTATGCAAAAACGGAGATCACCCGGCTCTGGGGGCTGGCCGCGCTGGTCGAGTTCCCGTCGATGGCGGTGGCGGGCATCGCTTCGGACGCTATCGGGCGCGCCCCCCTGCTCTTTGCCGGTGGGGCCTTTGCGGCGATTGTCCACATCGGCTATGTGACCCTGGCCGCGGTCGTCCCCGCCCTGCTGATCATTCAGGTCATCCGGGGCTTTGCCTTTGGCAGTTTCACCACCACCGGCATGACCTTTGCCGCTGAGTGGGGCAGCCAGCAGCGGCGCGGGCGCAACAGCGGCGTCTACAACGCCGCCAACGGCGCCGGCGGGCTGATCGGCACATTCCTGGGCGGTACAATCGTGCAACTGCTCGGCTTCGGCTCCCTCTACACCGTCTGCGCCCTCCTGGCCGCGGGCAGCGCCATCGCCTTTCTGCTTTTGCGCCGTCAACAGAAAGCGGCTTCAGAGGAAAAATTGCCGGTCGGCGCGGATTAGCCCACAGTCCGCACCAGACAATTTCTGGATGTGGACCTGCCTGACTATAGAACGCTGATGACGCGCAAAGAGATGATTGCCGCTGCGCTGTCCCTTCGATGAACTCAGGACATCGCCTGAGCCTGCGCTGTCCTGAGTCCATCGAAGGGTCGAAGGGATAAGATCAGCACAGATCAATTGTTTCTGCGTCAATCTGCGTCCGCCTTTCCTCCCCCGTCGCGCAACCCCTCGCATGGGGAACTTTTGTCTTTTGCCTTCTTCCCCCCTTCCGTCGATAATTCCCCTTACCGGATCACCCACCCACCCCAATGGAGACCCCATCCAATGACCCGCACCGCTTCTTCTGCCAACGGCCACATTCCCGTGGACACCGGCGATCTCTCCCTTTTCGACATCCAGACCCACGCCGCGGGACCCGAAGGCAGCCTGCCCCTGGACGACGACTTTTTGCGCCACGCACCCAGCGGCGACATCTTCGGAATGTCGCAAAACGCGGGGATGGGCTGGGACCCCCGCTGGCTGCGCCGCCCAGAATTTCTGATTCTGAGTACCCAAGGCGGCATCCGCGCCGAGGACGGCTCCCCCATCGCTCTGGGCTACCACAGCGGCCACTGGGAAGTCGGGCTACTGATGCAGGCCGCGGCCCGCACGATTGCCGATATGGAAATGGTCCCCTACGCCGGTTTCGTCACCGACCCCTGCGACGGGCGCAGCCAGGGCACAACCGGAATGATGGATTCCCTGCCCTACCGCAACGACGCCGCCATTGTCCTGCGCCGTCTCATCCGTTCGTTGCCTACACGAAAAGGGGTGATGGGCGTTGCCACCTGTGACAAAGGCTTGCCCGCAATGATGCTGGCCCTGGCCGCCCAGAAGGAGCTACCGGTCATCCTCGTCCCCGGCGGCGTGATGCTGCCCCCCACCGAAGGCGAAGATTCGGGCAAGGCCCAGACGATTGGGGTGCGCTACGCCCACGGCGAACTCACAATGGAAGAGGCCGCCGAGATCGGCTGCAAGACCTGCGCCTCCCCCGGCGGCGGCTGCCAGTTTTTGGGCACAGCCGCCACCAGCCAGGTGGTGGCCGAAGCCCTGGGCCTGACGCTGATGCACGCGGCCCTGGCCCCTTCCGGCCAGCCCATCTGGAAAGAGATGGCCGAGCGCTCCGCTCGCGCCCTAGTTTCGCTATACGAAAACAAGATGACCGGGGCCGACATCCTCACCGCGGACAGCCTGCACAACGCGATGGTTGTCCACGCCGCCTTTGGGGGCAGCACCAATCTGCTCATCCACATCCCTGCCATTGCCCACGCCGCGGGGCTGCCCCGGCCCACAGTGGACGACTGGCGGCGCATCAACGCGCTTGTCCCCCGCCTGGTGGACGTGCTGCCCAACGGACCGATGGGTCATCCGACCGTACAGGGCTGGCTGGCTGGCGGCGTGCCAGAGGTGATGCTCCATCTGCGCGAGTTGGACCTGCTCAAACTGGACGTGCTGACTGTCCACGGCGCACGCCTGGGCGATCTGCTGGACGAATGGCAGGGCAGCGAACGGCGCAAGCGGCTGCGGGAGCGCCTCTTTGAGGCCGACGGCATCGACCCGGACAATGTGATTATGAGTCCCAGCAAAGCCAAAGAGCGGGGGCTGACCAGCACTGTCACCTTCCCCGTGGGCAATCTGGCCCCGGAAGGCTCGGTCATCAAAAGCACGGCCATCGACCCGTCCGTCGTCGATGCGGACGGCGTATACCGCAAAGTCGGCCCGGCTCGGGTCTTCACCAGTGAGCGGGAGGCCATCGCGGCCATCAAAGGCGAGGGCGGGCGCAGCCTGAAAGCCGGGGATGTGCTGGTGCTGATGGGCCGCGGGCCGATGGGCAGCGGGATGGAGGAGACCTACCAGCTCACCGCGGCCCTGCGCTATCTGGACTTTGGCAAGCAGGTAGCACTGATCACCGACGCCCGCTTCTCCGGCGTCAGCACCGGGGCCTGCATCGGCCACATCGGGCCGGAAGCCCTGGCCGGTGGGCCGATTGGCCGGGTGCGGGAAGGCGACACCATCCGCATTGAGATCGATACGGTCAACCTGACCGGCAGCCTGGACCTGATCGGCGACAACGGGCGCACCTATACACCGAAAGAGGGCGCGGCTGTGCTGGCCAGCCGGGGCGTCGATCCCACCATTGCCGGTGACCCCCGCCTGCCCGACGACACAAAGCTGTGGGCCGCGCTGCAAGCGGTCAGCGGCGGCACCTGGGGTGGCTGCGTCTACGACGTGGAGCGGATTCTGGAGGTGCTGGACGCGGGGCAGAAAGCGTTGGCGGGGAAGTAAAGGGCGCGGATTCGGCGAATTAGTAGGTGCGGTTTGCAACCGCACTTCTCCGGGTGAAAGTGCGGTTACAAACCGCACCTACGTTTTATCATCTCGTTGATCAGTACAGATTCGGCGAATTAGAGCGGATCCACATCTGCGAAAGCTGTGGCTAGCAGCCTGTCGGAGAGAGAAGAAATAGAACGCGGATGGCGCGGAAAGGGCTGATTTTCGCGGATAAAATCGAGAAAAATCCGGTTTTTTCCGTACTTTCCGCCACATCCGCGTTCTATTCTGTGCTACGCCGACAGGCTGCTAGTGCGTCGATCTGCGTTCTATAGTATCACTTGTGTGCCGCGTGGTCAGATAAAAAGAAGGGGAAGCCCCGGGGCTTCCCCTTCTTTTTATCCAGCGCGTAGCTGCTCACCCCCACCCAGCCTCCCCCATTTTGGGGGAGGAGTCGATCCGCTTCCCTCCCTGAAATGGGGGGGTAGGGTGGGGTGGCTGAACAGGTACGATTCAGGTGCGACACACCGGCCAAACGTTCCTTGTACCAGTATACTCTCTTGGCGAGTGTGTCGCACCCAAATCTGCCTGGCTAACGCTGGACCGCAGGCAGGTGCAGACCGTAGCCGATGAAGACAGACACGCTGACGCTGCCGCTGCTGCCCTGGCTGTCCGTCGCCGTAAGGGTCAGGGTGTGGGGGCCAGGTGTCAGGTTATTGATAGCCACCTCGTACCCTCTGCCCAATTCGCCCTGCACATTACTGCTCCAGATAAGCTTGTCCTCGGCAATCGAGCCATCTTCCAGGTCCGTAGCGCTGCCCCGCAGGACAACCACCACATCCGGCGCAAAGAGACCGGCCCCGGGTTCCAGCAGCACTGGCATAGGCTTTTTGTTGGGCACTTGGATGGCCGCTGGTGTCTCGGCCATTCCTGTATTCACCCCATCGGTCGCCACCACCCGGAAGCGGGTATCCACGCCACCGGCCAGACTATCCACGGCCAGGTCCAGCGAGGATTCGCTCAGCTCGCTGGCAAGCAGTTGCCAACTCTGACCGGCGTTGTGGCTGTAGAAGACTGCATAGTGGAGGGTTGTATTGGGATCGGGGTCGTCTCCCTTCCAGGACAACTTCCCGGTTTCGCCCTCATTCCACACACTCTGCTGGGTAGGCTCGGAAATCACCACTGTAGGCGGATTGCCGCTGAGCGGGCGCTCGTCCAACAGCGTATCCTTCTTGTAGGTCAGAGCGATAGAGGTTGTGCCCTCCACCCAGGGAGCGACAAGGGTAATGTCCACCCGGTCGGTCGGGTTGGGGTCGAAGACCTCTTCTGTGCTGCCTGCCCCGTGGGTGTGGCCCTCGCCGCCGTTGTGATACTCGCTCTCGAAGCTGACAGTGAAGGGGTGGGTTGCCAGAACCTGCTGGCCGCCCCGCAACTCCACTGCGTAGTCGCCTTCGGGCAGGGTGAGATAGAAGCCAGAGTCCACTTTGTAGAGATTGCCCAATTTGCCGCTCTCACTGTTGGTCACGGTCGGGTTGTCCACCGTCAGGTTGACGATGACCGACTTGCTGTGGCTCGTGCGGTAGAGCGTGAAGAAACCGGGCCGGGCTGCGATCACATCGCCCTGGGCGCCGCTGGCTGCGGCGGCCTCGGCGGAGGTGGTCGCCAGTTTGTTGAACATCTGGGTCCAGGTGTAGGGGGAAATCCAGCCCTCCCGGGAACCACCCGCCGGACAGTAACTCATCAGGTCGTGGGTGTTGTTCGGGTTGTAAACCTTCTGGGTGGCCGGATTGAAGCCGAACTCCTGGATGCTGGACGAGCCATAGGGGAAGGCGGTGCTGCCATCGGACGAGCCGCAGCTATCCGCGGTATTGGTATGCTTCTCGTCGTAGTCGTGTACCAGCTCGTGGCCGAAGATGAGTGCGCCGCCGCCCGGATTGTCCGTGCTTGGGCTGCCACCCACCCGGTCTGTGCCGATACCCACCACACCCAGCCCCCCCGCATGGGGATAGACGGGCATATCGGCGTGACCGCCGCTGTAGCCGCTGTTGGGTGCCCAGCCGTAGATGTGATCCGGAATGTTACTGGTATTCCCGAACAAGATATTGAAGATCACCAGCAGCGCGTACTCCCCGTTGAGGTATTGGATCAGCGCGTGCTGCCCGTTACCACTGCCCAGACTGGTAGTCCAGTCCAGAAGACCGCTGGCTACGCTGTGGTTAATGCCACCGTTGCGGATGGGCAAGAGCTGGTTGAACCAGGTGGCCGCGCCGCCATTTACCGCCCAGCCCTGGGCGGCCCGTGTGCCGCTGTATCCAGGCGGGTGATAATCCAGAGGTCGGCTGGTGATCTTCAGATTCTCCCGCTGGCGGAAGGTCATCGTCAGAAAGCTGCCGCCGCTGGGGAAGCGATTGTTGCCTTCGTTTGTCTCGGCAATCACCCCATTCGGGTCCACCACCGCATAGAAGCGCACAACCGCTGTGCTGTTGCCGCCGATGGTGAAGATGAAGTTGGCGCTGTTGGCCGCCTGGGATTGATCCAGGGTAGAACGGGCCGTTGCCAGGGTATTCGCCTGCTGCCAAGCGCCGTTGTTCACGCTCATATAGAGGCGCACAGGTGTATTGGCCCGGTTGCCGCTGGAATGGCGCAAATAGACCCGGGCCGCGGTCATCTTGCCCAGGGCCACAGGCAGGGAGTTGTCCGGGCAATCCGGCAGCCCTTTGCTGGTGTCAAAGCATTGAATGCCCTGGGTGATCTCGATGCCGAAGAGGCTCAGGTCCGAATTCAGGATAATCGGCTGCTGGATCTCCAGGATCGGATTGATAGGCACAAGGCTGTAGGACCGGGTCGGTGTCGCGGTCGGTGTATTCGTCGCCTGGGGAATCCGGGTGGACGTGGCTGTGGGTGTGCGGGTGGGGAGCGGGGTTCGGGTGGCTGTAGGTGTGGGCAGGGGGCTGTTCACCGGAACCCGCACATAACCACTGCCCGCGCTGGCCAATTCGTCAGTCCCCGCAAAGAGACAGACCACCTCTTCGATGCGCTCCTTCTGGGAATAGATATCGATGGAAAAGGAGCCATCCTTTTGCACTACATCGTCCTTAACCGCGCCGGGAATGAAGCGGCGTTTGCCATCCACGCCCTGCACCACCACCCGCAGGGGCACTCGGCTGTTGAGGTATTTCTCGTTCACCTCCAGCTTGCCGGTCACAATCACCTCGCCGGACTCGGTAGCTTCGCACTGGATGCGGGCGGGCAGCAGAACCCGGGCCTCCACCCGTGCGCCGCCCAGCTCCATATCGGCCGGATGCTTGTCGTTGGGGTCCAGATCGCTGACCAGCAGTTGCTGGTAGGAGGCCCGCACATCCACGCCAAAGATGCTGCCCACCACCGCGGGTCCCTGGGGTTTGATGAGAATCGGAATCTGGCGGGTTTCGTCGGGGTTCAGTTCCACCCCCTGTACACCGCCATTGACATCCAGCACCCAATCCCCGGGCAGGGTGCTGCTGTAGCTCAGGGAGAACCACTTCTTGTCCACCAGATCGTCATTGCGCAGGGTAATGAAGCTGTCAAAGACTGTGTCCGGCCCGCCGCCGTTGTCAATCGCCTGGAAGTAGTTGATATTCTCCTGCTCCCGGTCGCCGTCCTGGTTGCCGATTACAGTCTCGCCGGCTACCGTGTCGATCTTCACCCGCACGCAGGTATGGAAGTTGAAGTTTCCGGCTACGATCTGCTCCTGAGTCAGGGGGAAGTTGGGCGTCCACTCGATGTAGACATCCGTCGTCGCCCCCGGAGCCAGAGCTGCCAGATCGCCAAAGCTGTTCTTGTCCACGAAGCCCAGATTGGCCCAGCCGTTGGCCCCGGCAATGCCCAGGCCCGGCGGGTCTGTAATCTGGAAGCGCACGACGATATTTGTGGCCGTCTGGGTGCCCACATTGCGCACCCGGGCATAGAGCCGGTTGACCATATTCACCGCGGGGTCGTCGCCGTTGCCCCGGGGCACAGTGCCCCCCCGCAGATCGCTCCACGAGCCGTAGCGGAAGGTGCCATAGCCGTTGACTGGGCTGTCCACCCAAATATCGGTCGTCTCCCAGGTGTTGCCGGGGGCCGATGTCCAGGGTGCGATCATCACATCCGGCTGAACGGCACGCTTGTCATAGCTCACTTTCACACAGAATTCGTTCGGGGCCGACGCATTCTGTCTCAGAATATCAATCACAACTCCGTCTGCACCGCTATCAAACCTGTCACCCACTTGCCAGAGTCGGTTGCGGTTACCGCCCTTGCCCTGCACAGTCACCCAGGGATCAGAGCCTTCGCTCACCCGTTCGATGAGCACACCCTCGTCCGGGATGCCGGCGGGGGGGGCGAGAAAGTCGCCATTCAGTTCATCACCAAACGCCCGCTCCCGCACACTGATCATATAATAGAGGCTACCGGTAATAGTGGCTTTGATGGCCTGGGGGTTGGGCTGGAGAGCTGGATCGTACTCTTCGGCATAGATACAAAGCTCTTCCCCCCCATTGGCCGAGCTGACCGTTACATACTTGGCGGCTGGCAGCCAGCCGGGAAAGCCTACATTGTCCAGCTTTTCAAAGACACCCGTCTGGCCGGGGTAGTTGGAATCCATCAACTCGAATTCGTTGTTGTAGTTGCTGGGGTGGGCCGGCCCGGCCACCTGAAAAGCGTGGCCCATTTCGTGCGCCCAGCGCCCCCAGCGCAGATTGGCGCCTTCGGTGGGATTCTCGCTGAAGATAGCACAGCCGACCGTGCGATTGGCTCCACCCGCGCCGATGGGCAGACTGCATTTGTTGGCCTGGCCCCGGTGGAATTGGTTGCCCGTCTCGGCCATCAGCACAAAGACCGCATCCGCGCCGCTGAAGTTCACCGCATCGGCCCCGCTGCTGGGCGCGTTGGCTACGGCGTCGTCCAGCACTTTCTGGTACTTGCCCCCGTTGGAGAGATCGCCGTCGGCAAAGTCGTCGATATAGGCGCTGCGGTTGCTGGGTAGCTTATAGAGGGTCGAGACCCGATGGACAATACTGATTTTGTTGTAGGAGGTATCTCGCCAGAGCCGATCCAGCCTGTCAAAGAGCGCCTGTACTGCGGCCTGATCAAAATTGCTGGCGTTGGCGTAGTCGTTGAAATAGACCCGCAACACCACAACCGTCTTGGGACCGCTGATGGGTGCGGCGTTCAACGACGCGGCCTGGATATCCCCGTTCTGCCGGGCCACCCACTGGTCCAGACCCGCCACCGGCGCGTTGGGCGCGCCGCCAAAGTCCACCACAATCGGCGTATCTGGCTCGGCAGATTGCTGGGGGAGCAGCGGTTCGGTCCGTAATGGCTCCAAACCCAATGCCTGGGTCAGCGGCTCCAATTGGGCCAAAGATGCCAGGGCTGTTGTGTCACCGCCGACCAGCACTGTCAAACCAAGCGCCAGCACAACACAACAGACAAGCACCAGCGAAGTCCATCTTCGTTCTTCATTCTGTGATTTCATATATCTGATCTCCTTCCAACGGCTGAATACACTGGCTGCGCGAAATATTGATCATACGCGTCTCCTTGGGGAATTATGGACAATTTGATACGGTTACGGCGGTACCAGTGTACTCCATTCATTGGCATTGTTCTATGCGCTGAAACCGGTACGAATGTGTCGTAGATCGCTTCGTAATTTTATGGAAATGGAATCCATTCGTAACGAGTGCGTCGCATCCGAAGCAGTTACAGAGAATTTTTCTTTTTGCCGTGGTGTGCCTCATAGTAATAGCACATTTACTTCCGGTTGTCCAGAGAGGAAAAATCCTGATACTAACGGATTCGATACGCCCGACACGCAAGAACTCGTAATCAGACACAGACTTTCGCCAACGCAACTGCTGTAGTATATACTCGACACGGGCATAAACTGACATTTTGCCACCTTGCCACCCGGTCATTTTGTCACCCTGTCAAGTATATACTACACCCCAAAAAGGATCACAAATGGCACAGAATCCACCACTCCAGGGCTTGTCGATTGTCAACACCCGGGCCAACCACCAGGCAGAGCCGCTGACAACTGCCCTGTTGATGCAAGGAGCCTCCGTGCTCCACTACCCGGCCATCGCCATTGCACCCCCGGCCGACACATCGGCTCTGGATGCAGCGTTGACCGACGCCCTGGCCGATGTCTTCGACTGGCTGGTGATTACCAGTGCCAATACGGTCGAAAGTCTGGCTCAACGGCTGGAAATAGGCGCCAGCCCAGGGCTGGCGACCGGCCATCTGCGGGTGGCGGCCATCGGCACAGCGACGGCAGAGGCCGCAGAACGTCGGCTGGGGGTGCAGGTCTCGGTTGTCCCGGATGAGCAAATAGCCGAGTCCCTCGCCAACGCACTGGCTGTACAGCCGGGCCAGCGTATCCTCTTGCCCCAATCCGAAATCACCCACCCCTTGCTGGCCGAGGCTCTTCAGGCAGCCGGGGCCGATGTCACGCAAGTCACCGCCTACCGCACGCTTATCGGCCAGGGCGGCGACCCGGTCCCCCAGCTTTTCTGGGAAGGGCGCATCGACGCCGTAACCTTCACCAGCCCATCGACTGTCCACAACTTTCTCAAACGGCTAAAAGCCGCAGGGGGCAACCCCGGAATGTTGGTGGATGTGGCCGTGGCCTGCATTGGCCCGCAGACAGCCGCGGCCGCGGCCAGCCACAGCCTGCCCCGCCCGCTTCAGCCCGACCAGTCCACACTCCCCGCGCTGGTCCAGACGCTTGTCCGACACTTTCAGGAGCGACAGGGATGATAGCCAGAGCTTCGGCGGGGACGTTTGACGTAAAGGCTTCCTCCTCAAAATCGGCCCAAATTTGCTGGTCCTCAATAGCTGTGATATACTCCAATCCAGTATGGAGAGGTCGCATAGTCTGGCCTAGTGCGCGGGCCTGGAAAGCTCGTAAACCGAAAGGTTTCGAGGGTTCAAATCCCTCCCTCTCCGCCTGAAAGTCGTGTGTTTTCATCGCTTCGTCAGCTGTTGGGTCCTGTGCGGCAGGACGCCGTGAACCCCGTCAGGGTCGGAAGGCAGCAGCGGTAAGCGGGCTGTGCTGGGTGCCACGGGGCTGCCTGGCGGCTGGCGGAGCGGTGAAAGCACACGACTTTTTCTTTTTTTATTTGACTTTTCCGGTTTAGTAGATTATCTTTTAGAAGTTCGACTTTTTCTGAAAAGTCGAACTTCTAATTGATGGAGATTGCTCTTTTGTTGTATTGCACCAAACTCTTCGGCAAAGACGCCACCAGTTCCTGGCGCATGTTGCGTTTGACGACGAAACCGGATAAAGAACGTTGACCCTCGATTCCTGTTCTCAGGAGGAGGTGGTTGTCTGTGATTCTGCTATCCCGGCCTGCACGTCGCAAACGTGCAGGCTTTTTTGTTCCCTGGGCCCCACCGGCAGTACCGGTTGAGCCACCCCACCCTACCCCTCCCCATTCCAGGGAGGGGACTGGATCGACTCCTCC
>JAHDWH010000204.1:0-6232 GCA_023384455.1 Caldilineaceae bacterium
ACACCTCACGTTTCACGTTTCAGTTGGTTGGCCGACCGACTAACGCTTGTGCGTTAGTTCCTCGCTGGTACGGATCACACGTCTACGCGTTCGTACAATTGGGAAATCTGTATTGTTACTTGCAGGGAAGCCAGCACTATTTCCTGCTCGAGCCGGTCATATTCGCTGAGCAGCCAGCCGTCGTTCGCCTGACGCTGCCACTGCTCAGCGTAGACCCGGCTCTGATCGACGAGCAGATATTCCTGAAATGTGGGAATGGTGCGGTAAAAGTTAAATTTTTCACCCCGATCATACATTTTTGTCGAGGGGGAAAGTACTTCGACAATAAGCGTGGGATTTGTCACCACATCCCGACGACCTGGGGCAAAGGCTGGTTCACCACAGATAACCATTGCGTCTGGATAGGTGTAGAGTGTGTGGCGTTCTACCAGCAGGCGCAGATCGCTGGTGAAGACTTCGCAGGGGCCGCCTCGTACGCGCTCGCGCAGAGCGATGAAAGCGTTCCCCGCAATCCGGTTGTGATCGATGGATCCACCGGCCATTGCGAAAATGTCGCCCCGGTAATATTCGTGTTTTGTATCGGAAAGCTCTTCCCGGCGCAAATACTCTTCGACTGAGTAGAATGGGCGAAGCTGCGGAAATGTGTCCATCATTCATCCTCCTTTCCCGTTAATTATCAGCCCCGTGGGGGGGGATTGTCAAGAGGCAACTGCTCACCCCCCACCCAACCTCCCCCACTTTGGGGGAGGAGTCGATCCGGTTCCCTCCCTAAAATGGGGAGGGGTAGGGCGGGGTGGCTCAACAGGTACGTCAAGAGAAGCCGAAATGCAATGAGGATTTCCTGGCTGTGCGTCAAAAGTTGGACCCCGCAGGTCGCTTTCTGAACCCACACCTGCGGCAGGTTTTCGAGTAGCGTATAAAATCCCATCATCCCATCATCAACTTCGGATACACCCATGCCCACCGATCTCGTACAACTTACCCTCTCCGACTCCATCGCCACCATCACCCTCAACCGGCCCGACAAGCTGAACGCGCTGAATGGGGAGATGCTGGCCCGCTTGGACGCCATCGCCGACGAACTGGACCGGGCCAACGATGTGCGGGTTGTCCTGCTCACCGGCGCTGGCAAAGCCTTCTGCGTGGGCGCGGACATCTTCGAGTGGAGCAGCCTCTCACCCCTGGAAATGGGCCGGCGCTGGATTCGGGACGGCCACCGCATCTTCGAGCGCTTCGCCCGCCTGCCCCAGCCGGTCATCGCAGCCCTCAACGGCTACACCTTTGGCGGCGGTCTGGAACTGGCCCTGGCCGCGGATCTGCGTCTGGCCGCCGCGGGTATAACGCTCTCCTTCCCGGAGGTGAAGCTGGGCATCATCCCCGGCTGGGGGGGAACCCAACGCCTGCCCGAGTTGATCGGCAAGAGCCGGGCCAAACAGATGATCTTCAGCGGGGCGCGCATCTCTGCCGAGATCGCCGAGGACTGGGGGCTGGTCAATGAAGTGGTTGAGGGGGAAAAGCTGATGGAGCGGGCACAGGCGCTGGCCGGGGAAATTGCAGCCAACGGCCCGGTGGCCGTGCAACTGTCAAAGCAACTGATCGACGGCGGGGAGATGGCGTCGCTGGAGGCGCTGGCTGGCAGTTTGGCCTCCTATACGCAGGATGCCCAGGAGGGGGTGGCGGCCTTCCGGGAGCGGAGAGCACCGCGATTCGTAGGGCAGTAAGTGCTTGACGCGAACAATGCCAGGCCCTATACTGGTCATATGTGATTCTGTGACGAGGAGGGACGAAATGATAGCTGTATCTGTTCAAGATGTAAAAGTAGCACCTGACCAAGTTTGGGCACAGTTACGAGAGAATCGAGATCTTCTCCTTATCTCCGAGGGCAAGCCGATAGCTTTGATGATCAGCATTGAAGACCAAGACCCGGAGGAGATGCTGCGTTCTCTGCGTATATTGCGCGGCCAGAAAGCAGCAGAACGGATGCGAAACGGGGCCGTGCAACGGGGTCTTGATCGAATGACATTGACAGAAGTTAACGAGGAAATCGCTGTGGCCCGTCGCGAGTCTGGCCGATGATTGTGGTTCTGGATACGAAGTACGCTGCCCGCTGATAACCGGGAATATCCGCCATTACCCGTCGTCTGCTTCAGATATTCCTGTCATATCCCCCGCTGAATTTTTGCTTCTTTGGCAGAGAAACACTAAATCACCACCATCAGCACCGTCAGCGTGACCAGACTGAGCAGTGTACTGAGCAGCACCGTCGGTGTCACGAAATCGGGCAGCAGGTCGTGTTCCAGGGCGATAATCGACGCCAGCACCGCGGCCGGCATCGAAGCCTGCAAAATCCCCGCACCCCGTTCCAGCCCGGCCAGGCCAAAGGGGATCACCAGCAGAAAGGCCAGCAGCGGCCCGCCCAACAGCCGCACCCCACTGGCGATGAACATATCCGCCGAAAAGTGAAAATTCTTCATTTGGGTCAGTTGCACCCCCAGCGTCACCAGCATTGTGGGCACCATTGCCCCACCCAGCAGCCCGGTGATCCGTTCTAAAAAGAGGGGTGGCCCGCCGATAGCGCTGAAGGCCAGGGCAAAGGGCAGGGCAATCAGCGCGGGTGTTTTGATTACCGACAGCAGGGCATCCCGCTTACGCCCCTGGCTGCCCGTGGCCGCGGCCACGCCAATCGTAAAAGCCATCATCGAGACCGAGACAAAGTAGACGGTGGCCGGGATCAGCGCCTCTGGCCCCAGACGGAATTCGATGAGGGGCAGGCCAAAATTGCCCACATTGCCAAAGACGGCGATGAGAATATACGCCCCCACCATTTTACGGGGGCGGCCCAGGAGGCGGGCTACCACAAAGCCCAGCAGGGCCAGCCCGATCTCGACGACGGCAATGAAGCCAATCATCCGCAGGGCCAGGGCTGCCGAGACATCCGCCTTGCCGATGATATTGAAGACGAAGGCCGGGGTGAGCAGAAAATAGGCGAAACGGGTGAGGGTGCGGGTGTCCAGCGCCAGCCAGCGCCCGGCCAGGCTGCCGATGAGGACGAGGGCAAAGACGGGGGTGACGACATTGAGAAAGATGGACGCAAGTTCGGGAAGCATAAGAGCAGACCTGTATTGAGTGATCCAGTGAAATGTGAGGCGTGAAACGTGAGAAAGGCCGGGTGATCTCACGTTTCACGCCTCACGCTTCTTTGGACAACGAGCAGACCCAACGGAATACTCCGTACCAGCGAGGAACGAACGCACAAGCGTTAGTCGGTCGGCCAACCAACTGAAACGTGAAACGTGAGGTGTCGTCACCTGATCTCACGTTTCACGTCTTCACGTTTCCCCACGCAAATTGTGGCTGCGCCACCTTACACAGTAGGCTACACCCCCCACGCCACCCGCGCCTCTTCCATCGGGCGCATCTCCTGCTTACCCAGCAGGGTGTGGCCCGGCCCGTCGCCCACCCAGCGTTTGTCCGCGGGGTGGCTGGCGGGCTGAAAGCGGATGTCGCAGCTCAGCCGGAAGCGGTTGGTCGTATTGGTGGTGGAGGCGTGCATTGTGTGCATCCCAAAGAGAATCATATCCCCCGCGTAGAATTCACCGGTCAGCCAGTGGCCGCCGAACTTTTCCACAATCTCCAGCGGGTCTTTGGTGAACCAGCCCTCGATGCCGTCCCGGTCCACGTCCATACGGCCGTAGGTGTCGCGCAGCCGGGCAAAGCTGGGCAGATTGTGGGAACCCACACACATGGCCAGCACCCCCTGCTCGATGGGGATGTCCCCAAAGGGAATCCAAGTGGTGTGTAGTTGGGCCGACCCCTGGCCCATATAGACAAAATCGTAGTGTGCGCCGGTGTACTGCTCGTTGCCCACACCCCGCAGCCATTTGTAGTTGAAGGTCAGGCTCGGCTCGCCAAAATAGCGGTCGAAGAAGCCGAAAAGCTCCGACCCTTCCAGCACAGCCAGCACGTCGGGATGAAAGGCGATGCCCTTGCGCCCCATCATCGGCACACTGCGCCCACCCTTCGGCATCACCCCTTCCAGCAGAGGCGTGTCCGGTGTCAGGGCCTCGCTTTCCCGCATATGGGTCAGAATCGTCTCCCGTGCCGTCAACACCTTCTGCCGGTCGATCAGCCCGCGCAGGAGCAGATAACCGTCCTCGTCCATCCGTGCGTGCAAGGCCGCCACATCCCCCAGCAGATCGCTGCTATCCCGCAGCACCCCCAGCGTCTCACTGGGAAATTCCACATTCCGATAACCAAATCGAACGTTCATCTCGTCGCCTCCCTCTTCACTTCACACTTCACACTTCACACTTCTCAATTCACTATTCACAATTCACTATTCGCTATTGCCTGTTCATTTCCCCCGCCAACCGCTCCAACTCCCTTTCCAGCGGCCCCCACAACAGCGGCTCATCGATCCCTTCCAGCAGCAGCACCAGCGCATCCTCTTTGTCGGGGTAGTAGCGCTTGCGGCGGCTGATCATCGCAAACCCCATCCGCTCGTAGAGCCGCAGCGCGGCTTCGTTGCTGGGACGCACTTCCAGCACAATAGTGACACAGCCCTCGGCTCGGGCTTCGGCCAGCAGATGCAACAGCAGCCAACGCCCAATCCCCTGTCCCCGAAACTCTGGGCGCACGGCGATTGTCAAAATATGGGCTTCTTCCCCAAAGAGCATCCAGCCGCCCTGGGCGATCACTTTGTCCGAGTCGGCTGACACAACCACCCGATAGCGGCTGAGTCTGTTATCGTTGAGTTCGTGCTGGTAGAGTTCCCGGGACCAGGCGTCGGAGGCGAAGCTCGTGGCTTCCAGCAGAAGAACGCCGTCCAGATCGTCGGCTGTCATCGGGCGGATTTGCAGAGGAGGGAGAGACATTCGATTACGGCTCGCGCAGGTAGAGGGGTTCCAGGCTGTCCAGACCGTCGGCGTGGCCCGCGGCCAGATGCAGCGCGCCCAGCCGGGCCAGCATCCCCGCCCGGCGCAGACCGCTCACCCCATCCAGCAGCGTCGTGTGTGGCAGATCAGCCACGCTGTCCCGCACCTCTGCCGTCGTCTCTCCCACCAGCCAGAGCGGCTGGGGCTGGGCTGTCAACCCGGCCTGAAAGGCGTCGATTTTGCCAAAGCCGTGCTCGTCCGCGCCGGGACGGTACAATTCGCTGCCCGGCGGGAAAAAGGCCCAATTGTAGCGTCCCCGCCCGGCCTGCAAAAAGGCGCAGATCGTTGCGCCTGTGGATTGGGCCGGGGCGAAAAATGGCCCGGCGGTCACGCAGAGCGCGGGCAGGCCGATGATGGCGGGGGTCTGGTCCAGCCCCAACGCGATGCCTTTGACCACGCTGATGGCGATGCGCACGCCGGTAAAACTGCCCGGCCCGGTGGTCACAGCCAGGGCGTCGATCTGCTGCGTACCGATCTCCAGCCGGGCCAGCATCTCCTGAATCACCGGAATCGTCTCCTCGGTCTGGCGGCGACGGGCCTGCCAGGTCTGTTCGGCCAGGAGAAGGTCGGCGGACTGATCGTAGAGGGCGACGGATGCGGTATTGGTGGCGGTGTCGAGTGCAAGAAGCATAGGAATTGTGATGGTGGGATGGTGGGATGATGGGGTAAGTATAGCACAGGTGCGGAGCGGGGCTTTGTTGCAGGGGTGTGAAACGTGAGATCACGTGACCTGATCTCACGTTTCATACCTCACGTTTCACTGTTTTTCACGCCTTTTCAGATTTGACAGCCATAAAACCCTGTGCTATATTTCCTCATCCCCTCGACTGGGGGCTTGCGGAATCGACTGCAAGCTGACGCAACCGAAAGTTCTGAAGCGACAAATGAAACATTTCTTTTCGCCCGAACTGAATAGCGCAATTCATCCAAAAAATTGGCGACAAGCATCCTGTTTGCTTACCAATCGTCATAATAATTCTGGTACGAATTCGCAAACAATTCCTGGTTGCCGCGCCCGGTCCCAGCAGGTGAGCCTCTAACAAAGGCCCTCGTCCGCTGACTCCTCGCCCCGGCCAACCAGGCCGGGGCTTTTTGATTGGCCCCAAAACAACAACTGAATATCGTCTCCTGTGGTCGGTTGAGTAGCTGAGTCTTCGAGGCGTATCGAAACCACCACGGGACAGCAGCGTCTTCTGTGGTCGGTTGAGTAGCCGAGTCTTCGAGGCGTATCGAAACCACCACAGGACAGCAGCGTCTTCTGTGGTCGGTTGAGTAGCCGAGTCTTCGAGGCGTATCGA
>JAHDWH010000204.1:6332-12220 GCA_023384455.1 Caldilineaceae bacterium
AACCACCACAGGACAGCAGCGAAAGAATGTGTGGGCCGGAGCATATCGGTTATCTACTCACATCTCGACCCAGAACCCGGTATGCAACAACTCGCCCACACTTTATGGCAGGGTAGCTCAACGGCAGAGCACAAGAGTGGCGTGCGGCCGCCTCCGCGGCTGTATGCCTCTCCCGTGCCCGAACCCTTGCCCGGCATCTACTCCCGAAGAAGTTCGACTTCCCAGAAGTTCGACTTTTCGGAAAAGTCGAACTTCTGATACGCCGGGCCGATAGGATACGGGTTATCCAATCTTTATGTTGCGGGTTCGAGTCCCGCCCCTGCCAACTGTGGGCCGGCGTCTATCGGTTATCACACGAGAGGAAGAATCCGATAGACAACAACTTGCCCACTCTATCTGTACGGCCGGAAACCCGTTTCCAGCCCCTTGCCCGGTTCGCTGGGCCGAAGGAAAGGGGTTATCTCGGATTAAGACGGGTTCAAATCCCGTCCCGGCCGCCCGTGGGCCGAAGTCTATGGGATACGGATCTGCGATCCGAATCCTGTAGACTTCGGTTCACACAATCGAATATTGGCTGGGTAGCTCAAATGGTAGAGCAACACGCGGCGTAATGCCTATCCCACGCCCACCCCTTGCCCGGCCTGCCGGGCCGACGGGATTGTGGGTTATCGGACGTGTAGGTTTCGGGTTCGACTCCCGCCCCGGCCACTTTGTGGGCCGAAGTATACCGGTTATCACCCTTAACTTGACCCGGTATGCGACATCTTGCCCACTTTACTATGACCGGGTAGCTCAGTGGGAGAGCATCAGATGGCTTAGGCCATAGCCCGCCCCGTCACTTGTCCAGCCTGCTCCAGCGCGTTGGGCCGGTGGGATTGCGGGTTATCATTCACCTGGGGGGCGCGGGTTCGAATCCCGCCCCGGTCAACTTGCGGGCCGACGAGTTCTGGTTATCAACCCAATCGAACGGTAACGCTTGAACGTTACAACCGCTGGCAACAGCGGCCAAAACCAGAACTCATCCCTTGTCCGCATTTCATCCATTCACCGCACCTGAAAGGAGGTGCCAGATGTCTATGAACTACAGAACGGTTTTCAACACACGGGTCACACCCCAGGCACAGCCCATTCCGGGCGCTGGGCAGACAGCCAACAGTGCGGGCGGTTTCGCCTGGCAGGTGGACGACTGGACCCAACTCGAACGCTTCCTGATCCTGGGGAGCGAGGGCGGCACCTTCTATGTGGGCGAGCAGAAGCTGACGGTGGACAACGCCCAGGCTGCTGTGCGCTGCCTCCAGGCCGATGGCCTGCGGGTGGTGGCCCAGGTGGTGGATGTGAGCCAGGGCGGCAAGGCGGCCAAGAACGATCCGGCTCTCTTCGTCCTGGCCCTGGCCTCCGGGCTGGGTGATCTGGAGACCCGCCGGGCGGCGATGGCCGCTCTGCCCGCGGTGGCCCGCACGGGAACCCACCTCTTCCACTTTCTGGAATATGTGGAAGGTGTGCGTGGCTGGGGCCGTCTCCTGCGCAACGGCGTCACCGACTGGTACAACGGGATGGATGCGAGCCGTCTGGCCTACCAGGCCGTCAAGTACCAGCAGAGGGACGGCTGGAGCCACCGGGACGCGCTGCGTCTGGCCAAGCCTGTGCCTGCCACGCCCCAGCACGACGCCATCTTCGGGTGGATCGCCAAGGGCTGGAGCGAAGTGGGCGGGGAACTGCCCGCGGACGAGTCCCTCCGTCTGCTCTGGGTCTACGAGCAGGCCAAGCGGGCCGCCAGCGAGGAGCAGATCCGTGGGCTGGTCCGGGAGCACCGGCTGACCTGGGAGTTCGTACCTTCCGAGTGGCTGGGTTCGCCCAGCGTTTGGGAGGAGCTTCTGCCCAACCTGCCCCTGGGCGCGCTCCTGCGCAACCTGGGCCGGTTGAGCGCCAACGGTCTGCTGGTGGCTGGTGCGGCGGAGGTGGACACAGTGGCCGCCCGTCTGCGCGACAGGGACGCCATCCGCCGGGCACGGCTGCATCCCCTGGCTGTGCTGGTAGCGATGAAGACCTACGCCAGCGGTCAGGGCGTGCGTGGCTCGCTGAAGTGGGAGCCTGTTTCCGCCATCAGCGATGCCCTGGACGAAGCCTTCTACCTGGCCTTCGAGAATGTGGAGGCGACGGGCAAGCGGACAATGCTGGCCCTGGACGTTTCCGGTTCGATGGAAGGCCCGGATATCGCAGGAATGCCTGGCATTTCCCCCCGGATCGCCTCGGCGGCTCTGGCCCTGGTGACGATGCGCACAGAGGAAAAGGTGGTCGTGACAGCCTTCACCTCTGCCGGTAGCGATGGTATGGGCAGTGTGAGCAGGCGTCGTCACGATAGCGGCATCTCCACCCTGGACCTCTCGCCCCGCCAGCGGCTGGATGATGTGGTGAAGCGCATCAGTGGCCTGCCCTTCGGCGGCACAGACTGTGCGCTGCCGATGCTCTACGCGCTGGAGCGGGGGCTGGAGGTGGACGCCTTTGTGGTCTACACCGACAGCGAAACCTGGGCGGGCAGCATTCACCCGTCCCAGGCCCTGGCCCAGTACCGGGAGCGCACGGGCATTCCCGCCAAGTTGGTAGTGGTGGGGATGACCAGCAACGGCTTCAGCATCGCCGACCCCCGGGACCCCGGAATGCTGGATGTGGTGGGTATGTCTACCGAGACGCCCCAGGTGATCAGCCAGTTCATCCGGGGCTGATCGGTGAACGGAAACCGGTGGAGATATTCACAACGAAATAGAACGGGCAACGCCCGGTGGTTTGGGTTTGACAATCCGAATCACCGGGCGTTGTGCGTCTACGGGAAAGTTGATTCCGGGAATGGGTCAGAACCAGCCTGTAAGCCAAAGATAGCCTGACCCATTCCCGGAATCGGACACCCCGACTGAATTCGCTTCTTGACCGCAAAGCCATAAGCACGTAGGATAAGGACAGTTCCTCATGCGACGGGTTGCGTCACGGGGGCGGTGTCCCTTCGATGAACTCAGGACATCGCCTGAGCCTGTCGAAGGGATGAAAACTTTGTATACACGGATTGGAAGAAACACAGATTTTACCTGATCCGTGTTCCTTTTTATCCGTGTATACAAGCCTATTTTCAGGGCAGAAAATGCGGATTGTCACTGATTGTCAGGACCGACACGGGTGTCACCTTTTCACCCCGTCACCCTGTCACCTTTCCATCAACGCAAGGAGCGAAAGTATGTCCGGTCTACTTCTGGGCGCGCATATGTCCATTTCCGGCGGTGTGAGCAACGCGCTGGACGCGGCTGCCGCCGTGGGCAGCAACGCGGTGCAGGTCTTCACCAAAAACAACCGGCAGTGGGGCGGCCCGCCGCCAGACCCGGCGGACGCGGCTCGCTGGCACGAACAGATGCCAGCCCTGGGCATTGAATACGCGGTCAGCCACGCCACCTATCTGATCAATCTGGCCTCGCCCAAAGACCCGCTCTGGGGACGGAGCATCGGCGGGCAGAAGGACGAGCTAAAACGGGCGCAAGCCTACGGCATTCGCCACGTCGTCCTCCATCCCGGCGCGCACACGGGCAGCGGCGAGGAAGCGGGGGTGGCTCGGGTCTCGGCGGCGCTCAATCGTCTGCACAGCGAACTCCCCGAATGTGCCGACACAATGACGCTGCTGGAACTGACCGCGGGCCAGGGCACAACCCTCGGCTACTCCTTCGGCCAACTGGCCCAGATCATCGCCGGGGTGGAGGACAGTAGCCGGGTGGGGGTCTGCGTGGACACCTGTCACGCGCTGGGCGCGGGCTACGATTTTCGCACGCCCGAAGGCTACGCAGCGATGATGGCGGATATTGAGGAGACGATCGGGATTGCCACCGTCAAATGCTGGCACTTCAACGACAGCAAAAACGATCTGGGCACCCGCAAAGACCGTCACACCCACATCGGCGAAGGCTTCGTCGGGCTGGAAGGCTTCCGTCCCATCCTCAACGACTTGCGTTGGGATGGCATCGGAATGCTGCTGGAGACCCCCAAAGACAACGACGGCGACGGCAACGACGCCCGCAACCTGGCCGCGCTGGTTGGGCTGGTGGAAGATGCGTCCCGTGTGCCGGCTGGACTGCGAGCAGCGTGAAATAGGAGGCGTGAAACGTGAGCCTGACCAGTGCTCTTACCCCGTGCCAGCGCAAGATCGACGCCACATACGTTAGTGGTTCGGCCAGCCTCGTGAAACGTGAAACGTGAGGTATCGTCACCCGATCTCACGTCTTCACGTCTTCACGTCTTCACGTCTTCACGTTTCACGTCTTCACGTCTTCACGTTTCACGTCTTCACGTCTCACGTCTTCACGCCTCACGCCCTTACCACCGCATCTCTACCTTGCGGGCACGAAATCCTATGCCATCCCCTTTCCTCCCCGGAGAAACTCATCTATGAAATTGCTACTCATCGGCTCCGGCGGGCGGGAACACGCCCTGGCCTGGAAACTGAGCCAGTCTGCCCAGGTGGAGCGGATTTTTGTTGCGCCGGGCAATGGCGGCACGGCCACCACTGACAAGTGTGAAAACACCCCCATCCGCGACAGCGATCTCCCCTCTCTGCTGGCCTTTGCCCAGGCGCAGGCTATCGATCTGACCGTTGTGGGGCCGGAAGTGCCTCTGGTGGCCGGTGTGGTCGATCTCTTCCAGGCCGCGGGGTTGCCCATCTTTGGCCCGGTGCAGGCCGCAGCCCAACTGGAGGGGTCCAAGGCTTTTTCCAAAGCCTTTATGCAGCGCCACGCCATCCCCACTGGCCAGGCCGGCGTCTTTACAGAGTTCGAGGCCGCGGCTGATTTTGCCTGGTCGCTGGATTCTCTGCCGGTGATCAAAGCCAGCGGGCTGGCCGCGGGCAAAGGGGTAGTTCTGCCTGCCAGCCGGGAGGAAGCGGTCACTGTTCTGCGCCAGATGCTGGTGGAGCGCAGCTTTGGCGAGGCCAGCGCCACAGTGCTGGTGGAGGAGCGGCTGACCGGGCCAGAGGTCTCTGTGCTGGCTTTTTGCGATGGCACAAACCTGGCGGTCATGCCCCCAGCCCAGGACCACAAACGCCTGCTGACCGGCGACGCTGGCCCCAATACCGGGGGGATGGGTGCTTTTGCCCCCTCCCCCCTGGCCTCGCCGGACTTTTTGGCCGAAGTCACCCGGCGGGTCTTACGCCCAACGCTGGACGGAATGGCGGCCCAGGGCACACCCTATGTGGGGGTGCTCTATGCCGGGCTGATGCTGACCCCCAGCGGTATACAGGTTCTGGAGTTCAACTGCCGTTTTGGCGATCCGGAAACCCAGGTCGTCTTACCGCTGCTGGAGAGCGATCTGCTGGAAATCCTGTTGGCCTGTCTCGACGGGCGGCTGGGCGAGGTTAACCCGGTCTGGCGCGGGGGCGCGGCGGCCACAGTTGTCATGGCTTCCGGTGGCTACCCCGGCGCCTATGCCACCGGCAAGCCCATTCAGGGGTTGGCCGCCGCGGAGGCCGAGGGCTGCACCGTCTTCCACGCGGGCACAGCGCTGGCCGCTGGTGAGCAACTCACCAGCGGGGGACGGGTGCTGGCCGTCACTGGTGTGGATGAAAGCCTGTCCGCTGCCGCCAAACGGGCCTACAGCGGGCTGTCCCACATTCAATTCGAGGGCGCAATCTGGCGCACTGACATCGCCCGCACCCATTCCGGGTAAGGACAGAATAGCGCGCTTCTTCCTCTGCGGTTGTGCGCCCCGGAGGATAAAAACGGACGCAGATTGACGCAGAAACAACCGATCTGAGCAAACTGATCAGCGCTAATCCGCTTTTTCAGCGTCATCAGCGTCCCATCCCCAGGGCAGGCCACATGACCGGCGGACACCGGATAACGACGAAAATGTAGGTCGGA
>JAHDWH010000441.1 GCA_023384455.1 Caldilineaceae bacterium
CCACTCTCGCTCAAAATGGCTGATATCGCCCCCCGCCGAAAAAGCCTCGTCGCCTGCGCCGGTGAAGATCACAACCTTAATCGCGGTGTCGGTCAGCAACAGATCACCCAGGGCGCGAAAATCGTGCCGCATCTCGGCGCTGATGGCATTGTGGGCTTCAGGCCGGTTAAGCGTCACCGTAGCGATACCGGTGGGAGAAAGATTGTAAAGTAGATGGGTGAAATTCATGATGCGTGATGCGTAATGCGTGAAGAAATCCTTTCACGCATTACGTTTCACGTTACCTCCTTCATCCTGCCACTTGCACCATTCAAACGCGCTGTGACAATTGTGGCAGTAATATTGCGAGACCAATAAAAACTGGCCGAAAAGGGCAATGAATTCGGTCTTTTCCGAGCCGCAAAAGGCGCAGGGGGGATGGTCGGGTACTTCAGGCGGTTTGGTTTCAATTAGATCTTTGAGTTTAGCCCTGCTCAAAGGCTACCTCCCCGTCGGCTGGAATAATGACTTGGGCGATGAGTCCCTCTATTTCCAGCGTCTGGCATAGTTCGGTACGGGTGAGGAGACAGTGATTGACTGCCTCCATATGGACGGCGATGACGCGGGTGGTGGGCAATTCCCGGCAAACCGTCACAACATCTTCTGCCGTCATCGTAATCGGTCCACCCACGTTGAATTGGGCAGCCCCGGTATTGACCATTGTTACAGCGGGCTGATAGGTTCTTAATGCTTCCGCCACCTCGTCACACCAGATCGTATCGCCGGCAATATAGAGCGACGGTTCTCCCTCAGCTTGAAGCACAAAACCCGACACGGGCCCCATCTTTTGCCCAATATCGCCGCTGCCATGACGGCCACCGGTGCGGCTAACCTGCAACCCCCGCCAGATGACTTTCTCTACCACCGCTGTGACAGCCTCAAAGCCTTCACTGCGCAAACGGGTTTCATCTTCGGGTTGGCAGAAGAGTTTGACCTGATGCGACAAAAGTTGCCTGGCCCGCTCATCCCAATGATCGCGATGAGTGTGGGTCACCAAGACCGCGTCAACCGAGTGAATGAGGCGCATCAAGGCATCGTCGTCAAGCGGCAGCGGGACCATGGGAATACGCCGGGTGACGGCAGCATTGGCGACCGGTTCCATCGCCTCGGCCTGGCTCAACATGGGATCTACCATCAGGGTCAGCCCGGCTATCTTTACGATCAGTGTCGCATGGCGCAGCAGTTGAATTTGCATTTAATTTAACCGCCGTGTCTTCGGATTCCAGCGCCCCCAGGGTAGCTCACCCTTGATGCCCCACTGGTCTGTCGCAGTATCAAAGGAAAAGGGCAAGGTGTAGCCCACTTCTTGCAGCACCGGCCCGACTCGCCGCAAGAACTTTTGGCGCAAAGTGGTTACGTTATCACACAGGAGACCTTCGTCGAGGGCGTACTGCTGGTACTTTTCGCCGGGCTGGCCCAGCCAGCAGATAACTTCGGGCCAGATGCGGCGCAGGGTGGCCTCCAACTGGTACCTGGCCGGGCTGTCGTGCTTGGCCAGGCTACGGACCCAGGTGGCCCCGTACATGGCATGGAAGCGCTCTTCCTGCAAAATTTTGGCGGCACGCTGCTTGAGCGGCTCAAATACCGAC
>JAHDWH010000205.1 GCA_023384455.1 Caldilineaceae bacterium
ATGCTTCGCTTCCCCTCGCTTGTCCATCTATCACGCTATCGTGCAGTCCTACCATCGGCGGGATAGAGGGGGAGCTGCCGGTCTATCAGGCTGTGGGTGGCGCGGCCTGGCCGGTGTTTGTCGAGGAAGTTTTGTCCGATCTGGCGGGACTAATTCGTTCCCTGCAATTTGGCGCGACGCCCTTCTCGCTGCTGGAACGGCTGGATGGGTGGTCTCGCAGCCCGGATGTAGTGGCGCTGGCGGAGAGGGATGTACGCCTGATTCACGCCGACCTGACCGGAGACAACCTCTTTCTGCTGGAGGGCAGGCCAAAGGTCATCGACTGGCAGTACCCCCGCATTGGACCAGCCAGCCTGGACGTGGCGAATCTGCTGCTCTCTCTGGGCATCGATCCCCGCCCGCACACACCGCCTGCTGCCGTGGAAATGCTCTACTTCGTGCGTTTGGGCTGGCTGACGGCCTGCGCTGCGCGCTGGTTTCCGCCGGGCGTTGCCACCTACGAGCGGCAGATTTCCGCGCTGGCGGAGCGTATTTTGAAAGACGACGGGATGGTAGCCGTGTATAGTCAGAAAAGCCAGGAAGATCAGATTTACCCCTGGCAGACCCCCGTGCAGAAAAGAAAAATCCCCCCGCAGAGGCGCAGAGAATTTCAGGAAAGAAATCCGTTTGTATCCGCGTCCATCCGCGTTCATCCGTGACTCAAAAGGCTCATCTCATTCCACAACCTGCGTGCCGGTAGTCGCTGTCAACTCTTTGTAGAGTGCACTGAGCCGCGCCGTCAGCGGCCCGTTCTTGCCCCCGCTGATCGGCCTGCCATCCAACTCCACCACCGGGGCCAGCTCGCCCATCGTGCCCGTGCAGAAAATTTCCTCGGCGCGATAGGCTTCGCTGAGGGAGATGTTGCGCACCCCGTGGGGGATGGCGTGTTCCTGGCAGAGGTCGAGGACCGTCGCACGGGTGATCCCCTCCGGGCAGGAGTCGGTGTGGGGGGTGGCGACGACGCCCTTTTCCACAAAAAAGAGATGGGTGGCGTTGGTCTCGGCCACAAAGCCGTGAAGGTCCAGCATCATACAGTCATCCACCCCCGCGGCGTTGGCCTGCATCTTCGCCAAAATCGAGTTGAGCATATTGCACGAGTGGATGTTCTGGTCCAGACAGTCCGGCGGGATGCGGCGGACGCCGGAGGTGATGAGGCGCACCCCCGCTTTGTCATAGACCGGCGCTTTGTGTTCGGCCAGGACAATCAGCGTGGGCTGGCCCAGATTGACCCGGGGGTCCATCCCGCTGGTATATTTGACGCCCCGGCTGAGGGTCAGGCGGATGTGTACATTGTCGGTCATCCCGTTGGCGGCCAATGTGCGGCGGATTTCCCCGGTGATGGCGTCGCTGGAGGGCACATTCTGATAGGCCAGGGCCCGCGCGCCCGCTTGCAGCCGGTTCAGGTGTTCGGTCAGCTTAAAGATGCGCCCGTTGTAGAGACGCAGCCCCTCCCACACCGCGTCCCCGTTCTGCACAGCCGAGTCGAAGGGGCTGACGCCGGCTTTGTCCCGGTGGATGAGGTCGCCGTTGATATTGACGATGAGGTTCTGGTTGGCGGGGTTGAAGGATTGGAGCATAGGTAGGTTTCCTGGGTGGGGGTGGGATGATGAGATGCTGGGATGATGGCGTGCTGTCTCATCCCAGCATCTCATCATCTCCTGCTTTCAGCCGAAATTGGTACAATTCCTGATAAATTTCCTCCGCCTCAGCCAGCACCCCGTGCAGTTCGTCGGGGACCGGCTCGTCCTTCGGGCGATAGGGTTCAAAGCCTGTGGATGCCTCCACCGCGGCGTACCAGTGCCTGGCCCACACGCCGTCGCTGGCCCGGGGACCCGGCGGCCAGGCCAGCATCCGCTCGTCGAAGAGGACGCCCAGCGCATCGCACAGGAGTTTCAGCGTTCCGCGGGGATTTTCCAGCACATCCCGGCTGTCGATGACCGGCGGAATCTGGCCCGTCTCTTCCCGCACCCGCCGGAAGATGCGCAACTGTTGGGCAAAGCCGATGTCGAAAAGGGTCACATCCGGGCGGACTTTGCGGTAGGAATTGATGACTTCGCCGGGCGCGCGCAGGAGAAAGCAGTTGGTCACAGCGCCCAGCCAGCCCAGGTCGATGGCGTCCAGCATATGATGGGTCATCTGCTTCTGATAATAGATGCTCTTGCCAGGGGGCAGAGGGGCGTGGGCCACCTTTTCCATCACCCGTTGCCAGTCGGTCTCGTCGGCGGCGATGATCTCTTCCCGCCCCGGATGGTCGATGCCCGTTTCAGCCAGATAGTAGGCGTAGAAGGGTTCGTCGTGGACGAGGGTATCGGGGCGATTCTCCCAGGCCCGCATCAGCGCGGTGGAGATATTGCGGGGGCCAGACCACATGGCAATTCGGATGGGGGGCATTGGGCGCTCCGATGGGCTTCATTTTGGACACAAGAAACGGGAGGCGTGAAACGTGAGATTCTTCGAAGAATCTCACGTTTCACGTTTCACGCCTCTACAGGACGTTTATATCTTTCGCTGCGACAGCACTGCCCCTATTCTACACCCTCCACCGCCACTCGCACCACAACAAAGCCGTCGTTGTCGCTGAGAATGTCGTCGTCGATGCGCAGGTAGAGCAGCCCCGGCCCGTCCGCGTAGACGGTCGTACCATCCCCCACCAGAAAGACGCGCCCCTCCTCACCGATACGCCCAATCAGCGCGCCGCCGGCCACGCCGGGCAGAGGATAGAAGCTCGGCGCGCTATAGCGGCTGTGGCCCTGTGGGCCGTGGATTTCGCCGGGTGTATAGAGCCACTCGCCTCCGGCGTCCATATGCACCCGCTCCCCCTCCGCCACCCACACGCCCACGCTCTGCCATTCCCGATAGGCGTAGACCCGCTTTTCAATCAGTGATTCGTGGCTCTGGGCCACAGTCAGCTCCCGCTGGATGGCGCGAGGGAGAAGGAACAGAGCGGTCAGGGCGGCTATCACTATAAATGCTCGTTGCATCAGTACCCTCCTGGGATGCTGGGATGCTGAGATAATGAATACGCCATCATCCCATTATCTCAGCATCATTCCCCTAATCCCCGCACATCCACCAGCGGCGATCCGTCCCCGCCGATAATCCATTTGCTGTTCTCTTTGAGCGCCTGGGCAATCAGCAGGTCGATATACTTCTCCCCGATTGTGCCTGTGCCCTCCAATTCGGCCAGCATTGCCCGCAAGGAGAGCTGCTGGGATTCGGTGTTGAGCCGGGTGCGTTCAGCCTCGGCCGCCGCGCTGGTGGTGATCTGATAGGCGTTGGCCTCGGCCTCTTTCTGCGCGGTGTAGAAGTCGGCGTCGGCCAGGGTGCGCCGCTGGGCTGCCTCGGCCTGGGCCTGCTCCTGGCGCTGGACAGCTACCATCCGGTCTTTGATGGCCGTCAGCACCTCGTCCGGCGGGGAAGCGTTCTGCATCTGCACAGTGATAAACTGGACGCCGTACTGCTGCTCTTTGTCCTTCAGTGCGCCCATCACCTCCTGATTCATCACCGCGCGCTGGTTCATCACAGCAGCCATTGCCTTTGTGTTGATCACATCCCGCAGCTTGCCCTGGACAAATTCAAAGACGATGCGCTCCGGGTCGTCCACGGCCAGGGCAAAGCGCTCCGGTTCCGTCACCCGATAGGTGAATTGGAGAGAGACATTCATCGTCACATTGTCCGAAGTCATAGCCGGGATGCGCTCCACATAGCCCAGCCGCTCGTTGACTTTGACGACGATGACCGTATCCACCAGGGGAATCTGCATATGCCAGCCGGGGAGTTGGACGCCCACAAAGCGCCCGCCCCGCAGATGCAGCCCCCGCTCGAATTCGTGGATTTTGTAGACGGCCGAGCGGCCCACATAGAGCAGAATCGTCAGCAGCACCAGCCCGGTGAGAACCGCCACCGACGTTTTGTAGGCCCGTTCCAGACCGGGGCTGACGGGGGCAGCGGCTGGGGGCCGGGAATTTTCCTGGGAATTTTCGCTCATCGGAGAACCTCCTGAAGGGATAGACGGATACGCAGGTGTATCGAAGATAGCCGGGAAAGTGGGACGGGAAAGCCAGCCTGGACGCTGGCCCAGTAGCTGACTCAGTTGTCTCCAAAAGGCAAAGCGGGCAAAAAGTGGCGGGGCCATCTCCCGCTCAAAGATGCGCCGGGCCAGCGCCAGGAGTGGGGGGAAACTCAGAATCAACCAGCCCGCTGCAGCCAATGGAAAGACGAGGAATAGCGCCAAAAGACCGCTCTCTTCCCTCAGTACAATCAGAAGAATCTGCAGGAAGACTGAACCAGCTACCCCGCCGTAAAGCAACAGCCAGCGCCAGGTGTGGGCTTGCCAACGCACGAAATCGGGAGGATTCCGCCAGAAATAGACGGCAACGAAGGCCAGAAAGATCGCCGATGTCCCGGTCCCGGCCACCAGAAACCATCCCTGGCTGCCAAAGGCTTCGGGCAGCGTGAAAAAGAGCAGGGGATAGGCCAGACCGGCCTGGGACAGAACGGTATAGCTGGCAAGCTGGGGCTGGCTGCGTCCGATCCAGAAAATTGTCAGAAAATAGGGGGTCAGGCTGAAAAGACCGGCCAGCAGAATCCAGGCACCTTCCAGCAGCCCGGCACCTGCCAGGAGTGTCGCCACCACTTCATAGACTGCAAAGCCCAGCCAGGGGTAGAACCAGCGGGGGCGACCCGCCCGCCAGCCCGCATACGCGCCGGCCACAAAAAGCAGCCGCACTGCCCAGCGAGCCACCCACCAGCCAGTTTCGTTGCCGGGGGTGGGGTTCAGACTTTGCGCAAAAAGAGTCAGCGCCATCCCCGCGGGCAGGAGCAGATAGGGCAGGGCGATGAGTATATCTTCCGGGGAGAGTGCGCGTCGCTTCCACATAGGGCCCAGTCTACCACCAGCGGGGGCAGGAATGCCAGTCATCTTTCGGACCGGAAGCCTACAACCAGAAACGGGAAACGGGAAACGTGAGATCCTTGGCGGCTTGGATCGCCCAAATGACCAGGGGAAAGCCGGTCAAGAGAACAGGCCCGCCATAGGAGACAATTCCAGCCAAATGTGAGATGCGCGCCCGCCACTTTTCGTGCATACTGCTATCACTCTGGAACAGCAAATCTGCAACTGGTTTTCGGCCCTACTGTTCCCGAAAAAGAAAGGGAAAATGCAATGAAAAAGCAGGCTCTCCGCACTCCTCAACGCTGGCTGCTTGCCGGTCTACCCCTCCTGGCCCTCTGGGCTATTCTTCTTTTGTGGACAGGCGACGCCGGGGCCGAAACCGACGGCATCACCGACCCGGTTGTGGTTGTCACAGTCGCGCCCCTCCCCCGCCCCGCTGTGGGCGCGGCCGTAACAGACCCGGTCTTTGGCACAACCCTGCGCCGTATCTCCAACACCAGCGAAAACGGCGGCTTCGAGACTCACATCTATTCCCAACTGCAAGCCTTCTCCTCGGACAGCGCCTACATTCTGCTGGTGGGGGACAAGGGCTATGTGGTGCGGCGGATGAGCGACTTTGGCCTGGTGGGTGGGGTGAACAGCGACGAATGGAACGCGCCCCGCTGGCGGCCCGGCGGCCACACAATCGTCTTCTTCGACTCCAACGCCGACACGACCCTGGGCCTGATGAGTTTCAATGTGGACACGGGCCAGACCCAGACCCTCTACACCTTCCCCGCCGGCTGGGAACGCATCCGCGGCAACCAATCCTTCGACGAACTCTCCCACGACGGGCGCTGGATCGCTGGGATGGCGACCCGGACCGGCGGCGACCAGACGATTTTTATCCTGGACCTGCAAAGCAATACGCTGGGCGCGCAGATTTCTCTCTCCGGTCTCTACGCCGGGCCGTGTGAGCCGGACTCCCAATACGGCGAAGTAGAGCCGGACTGGGTGGGGGCGTCGCCCCTGGGCCGCTATCTGGTGGTGCAGTGGGCCAGGGACGGCATAGAGCGGTGCAGTGGCCAGGAGACTTTCGACATCAATACCGGCGCATTTACGGGCCGGGTCTACGACGGCCACCAGCACGGGGATTTGGGCGTGCTGCCCGACGGCACTACCGAATTCTTTATGACCTTTGAACTCTACAACCCCAACGCGGGTGGCCTGCTCTCTCTGGGCTACCGCACATTGCCCGGCAACGCCACTGTCCAGGAGCCGGTCTATCTGCAAGCCATCGACTGGCACGGCGCACACATCTCCTGCCAGGGGGCCAACGGCGTCTGCCTGGTCACCTCGGACGCGGTGCCGGAGCAGAACGGGTGGAGCGCCTTCGAGGCCGAACTCTACCTGCAATACACCGATGGCCGGGTGGATCGGCTGGTCCATCACCGCAGCAGCAGTTGTGGCTATTGGGTCGCGCCCCGGGCCAGCCTGAGCCGGGATGGGCGCTACGCCATCTTCGCCTCGGACTGGGGGCAGCAGACCGGGACGAACAGTTGCGATGGCTCCAACGAAAATCTGGGCCGGGGCGATCCCTGGCTGCTGGAGTTGGGGGGTGGCGCGCCGGTGAATACGGCCACACCCACGCCGACGACGGGCGGGGGAGAGCAGACCGCGACACCGACCGCGACCGCTACAGCGACGGCAGATAGCGGACCGCCGACCGCAACACCCACCCCGACTGGTACGCCGACAGTTACACCCACCGCGCCCGGCGTCCCCCAGGGCACGCCCTTTTTCTATACGACGCTGAACGACGCCCAGTCCATCACTGCTCCCGCGGCGGGGATGGGGGGCAGCAGCAATCTGCAAGCCGGGGATTTTGTGCCGGGCAAGACGGGCAACGGGGCCAACTTTGCCACCCCGGGTCGGCGGGCCATCTTCCCCGTGGCCCAGGGAAACCAGAAGAATATCGACCTGGCCAAAGGGGAACTGAGCCTCTGGTATCGCCCGGACTACGCGGCCGAGGCGGATGATGCGCTCCACTATCTGCTGGTGGCGGGGGACATTTCGAATGTTCCCCGGCTGGCCCTGGGCGAAGGCGACCGCCTCTTTCTATCGATTGTCGATAGCAATTGGACGGCCTACGAGACCCTGGCCGCCTATCGTGCCGATCTCTGGAATGCGGGGGAGTGGGTCCACATCCGGGCCTTTTGGGACAGCAGCGCCGCGGATCCCATCCGCCTCTACGTCAACGGCGTGCGGGTGGACGTGGGGGGCGCGACCGGCGGCTGGAATCTGGGCAGTGGCGAGGGGCTTTCGATGCTGGTGGGCGCGGGCAACACCGACGGCAGCTTCGGTGCCAGCGGCGCGCTGGATGAATTGCTCATCTATCCTGGCGGGCTGCCAATAGCGACCGTTACGCCGACGCCTACCCCTTCGCCCACAAGGACAGTTACACCGACAGCCACGCCATTTTCCACCCAGCCAGCGGACAAACATTCACTTTTTCTGCCGATGACGGAGCGGTAATTGGTGTAGGGGTTTGGGCCGGCGGGATGGGTTGCCGCCCACCCAAACCCCTACTTTTTGGCTCATTGGGAACATCCGTGATCCCCGCTCCAGCGCAGGTTGAGTAGACCGGGGCAGTTTCCGGTCGTATCGAAACCGTAGCGAGTCAACGATGGATAGGGATGTGGAGACTTTTTCCGGGCGGGCCACGTCCCCCGCTCTCTTTGCCGACAGGGTGGATCGGGTGGCCTGGCAGGATGGACGACGGATGAAGACAGCCCTGCGCCCGCCGCATCCGGCTATACCGACCCCGGCAATGGGACCCTCGGGTTTCTCTGTGCCTGTCTGATTGTGTCCTGCTGGACAGAAGCGACGGGTCGTGCCCTGGCAAGCCCCAACGAAGACGATCTTTCACTGGACGCCCAGCTTCACGCCCAGTTCGCCACCACCGCCGAGGGTCAGCGCTATGTGGCGCTCTACCTTTCCGCCTTCACCGGCAAGACAGTGACCGAAAGTGCCGGGCAGATCGGCGTAGACCCCCAAGCCCTGGCCCGGATTCTGCTCTATCTGCCGTTGACCCAGAGGGAATAGGAGGGGAAGGGAAGAAGGGAGGAAGGGAGTATGACGCCGATCCTCCCTGCGTTCTGTCTGGGTCAGATTTGCTTCTCTGCGCCGCCAACCTGTGTCAGGAGCACTCGCTTGGCCCCGGCGGCCAGCAGGGCTGCCTGTACCGCCCCAGCCGATTCCCCATCCACCAGCGCGATGAGATTGCCCCCCCTGCCCCCGCCGCTGAGCTTGGCCCCCAGCGCGCCGGCTTCCCTGGCCGCTTCGATCAGCTTTTCCAATGGGGGTGAACTGACCCCCAACTCCTGCAAGCGCTGCTGATTGGCATTCATCAGCAGCCCGATGGCGGCCCAGTTGCCGTCGGCGATAGCTCGGCGCGCGCCGTGTACGATATCTGCGATGCGGTGAAAGATCGATTCGGAGGCGGCGGGGTCGGCTTGCCAGGCCCGGCGCACATCGCCAACCGTCTCTTTGGTGGGGCTGGCGATGCCGCTGTCGGCGATGGCGAGGGTGAAGGAGCGGCCTACGGCGAAGGTCTCCGGGGGGCGGCCTTTGACAAACCAGACCGGGCGCTCGTAGGCGATGACGGTATTGTCGATGCCGCTGGGCGTGCCGTGGAAGAGTTCTTCGCTGCGATAGACCAGATGGCTGACCGTCTCTGGGAGCGCGGGCTGATTGGCGTGGGTCAACACCGCCCGCACCAGCGCCGTGCTGATGGCCGCACCGCTGCCCAGCCCGCTGGCAATGGGGATTCCGCTTGTCAATGCGACCCGCCAGTCGGGTTCTGCTTGAACACCCGCTGCGTCCAGCGCCAGACGCAGCACCAGCGCCAGGGGGTGATCCGCGGCTGCCTGCGTCGGGCGGATTTCCTCGTCGATGTCCTGGGCAAAAAGGATGCAGCCCTTGCCCGCTGGCCCGTCGGTCACCGTCGCTGTCGCCCGCACCTGACTCACCGGCGCGGCAATGGCCGGTCGCCCGTAGACGACCGCGTGTTCGCCAAAGAGGATAATTTTGCCGGAGGCTGTGGAGGTAGTCATTTGTAATCAGTACCCTTCTTCCTCGACCAGCCCGATATGTCGCCGGATTTCTGTGGCAATTCCCCCAAACCCTTGGCTGCCCATCACCGCCAGAGAGCGGGGTCGGGGCAGCCGTACCGGGACGTGGGCCAGGATGCGCCCCGGCTGCTCGCCCAGCACCAGCACCCGATCCGCCAGGAAGACCGCTTCGTTGATGCTGTGGGTCACCATCACAACCGTCTGGCGCTGGGCCGTCTGGAGGCGCAATAGCTCCAGGTTCAGCCGCTCCCGGGTCAGCGCGTCCAGCGCGCCAAAGGGTTCGTCCAGCAGCAGCAGGCGGGGGCGGCGTACCAGCGCCCGGGCCAATACCAGCCGCTGGGCCATCCCGCCGGATAGCTGGGCAGGATAGACGTGGGCAAAGTCGGCCAGCCCCACCAGATCCAGCAGGGCCAGGGCTTCCCGGTGCTGTTGCGGGCCAACCGGCCCAAGCAGTTCCATAGGCAGCAGCACATTTTCCAGGGCCGTGCGCCAGGGCATCAAATTCGTCTTCTGAAAGACGAATCCGATCTCCCGGGGCGGTTCGGTGATGAGCTCTCCATTGAGCCAGACCTCCCCCGTGTTGGGGCGTAACAGTCCCCCGATAATACGCAGGAGTGTGCTTTTGCCGCTGCCGCTGGTGCCCACAATGCAGACAAATTCGCCGTCGGCCACAGAGAAGGTGACCGGGGCCAGGGCTGGGGCGGTGGCGGTGTAGGCGTGGCTGACTTTTTTGACCCGCAGCAGGGGCACACCAGATTGTGACGACATCGGATTGGATTCCACAATAAAGACAGGACGCGGATGCCGCAGAAACAGCAGATATACGCCGATTTATCCGCGTCAATCCATTTTTTCAGCGGCATCTGCATCCTACCTTAGGGCAAATAGTCATTGCTGAAAAGGGCGCTGCTCTCTACCACCCGGTCTACCAGACCGATACGGGCCAGGAGTTCGGCTGCGGCCTGCCAATCGGCCGGGTCGGTTGCCCCAGGCCGTTGACCCGCTGGGGGCGTCCAGTAGGGCAGGGAGGCGTCGAAGATGGCTCGGTTGGCCATCCGGTTGTCGCCCCCAGCCTCGGGCACAAATTGGAGCGCAATCCCAAAGGCTTCGTCGGGGTTTTGCAGGGTGTAGGCGATAGCCTTCAGGCTGGCCCGCACCATTGCCCGCACCAGTTCGGGATTGTCGGTCAGGGTCTTCTGGTTGGTGACCAGCCCGTTGGCCGGGATACGCAGATAGTTGTCCAGAGCAATTTGGGTTGTTTGAATGCCGGCCGCGGCCAGGACAACCGGCCCGTTGACCGCATAATCGGCTGCGGCATCCACCAGCCCTTCGCTCACCGCCGCGGCCTGGGTAAAGCCGACGCTCTGCATCTGAATATCGCTCTCGGCCAGCCCGGCACTATCGAGCAGGGCGCGCAGGGCAATGTACGTTGCCCCAAAGGGACCGGGCACACCGACCCGCTTGCCCGCCAAATCTGCGGGTTCGAGGATACCGGCCTCTGCCCTGGCAAAGATTGTCACCGGGTATTGGGTGAACCAATTCATCACATATTTTACCGGCAGCCCCTGTGCCTGGCCCAACACCAACTGGTCGCTGCTGCCGATCATAAATTGCAGGGCGTCGGTCCCCACCAGCTTCAGATAGTCGTTCTCGAAGCCGTAGTCCAGACTCAGGTCAATCCCTTCTTCGGCGTAAAAGCCCTTTTCGATACCCACATAAAAGGGGGCAAACTGTACGCTGGGGATAAAGCCGACGCCCAATTCGATGGCGCGCAGACTCGGCTGGCTGGCCGTAGACGCCGCGGGTTCAATGGCCGGCGCAACGGCAGAGCAGGCCGCCAGGAGAAGCGCCAGGAGCAGAAAGAGGGTGGAACGGTACATCGCAGGATTCCTTTCGGATGAGAGGGGGATCGGGGATCGGAGATTGGGGACTGGGACTTGCGATCTCTCCCCAGTCCCCAGTCCCCAGTCCCCGATCCCCTTCTAATTTCGCCAACGCAGAAAATAATTCTCCAGGAGTGCCAGCGTGGCGTAGAGCGCCTGAGCAATCAGAACCAGCACCAGCACAGCCACGAAGATCATCGGCGTGTCCAGCACGCCCCGGCCCAGGTTGACGAGAAAGCCCAGCCCCACATCTGCGCCCACAAATTCACCCACCACCGCGCCCACCACCGCCAGAATGACGCTGAGCTTCAGCCCGCCAAAGATGACCGGCAGGGCTGCGGGCAGCTCGAGTTTGAAGAATATCTGACCCCGGCTGGCGCGCAGGGAGCGCATCAGATCGTGCAGGTCCGCATCCACGCCGCGAATGCCGACGATTGTGCTGACCAGTGTGGGGAAGAAGACGATCATCCCGGTTACGAGGACTTTGCTCAACAGCCCGTTGCCAAACCAGATGATCAGCAGGGGGGCAATCGCCACCACCGGGATTGTCTGACTGGCGACAATATAGGGCGAGACGAGACGGTCCAGTGTGGGGCTTTTGCCCAGCCAATAGCCCAGGATGAGGGCCAGACCGACGCCCAGCAGCAGCCCCAGGACGATTTCGAGCAGCGTCACCTGGGCGTGTTTCCAGAGGGTGCCGTTGGCCGCCAGTGAAATCATCTTGCATCCCACGGCCAACGGGCCGGGCAGGAGAAAGACTGGGTACTCCTGCCAGCGGACCAGCCCTTCCCAGAGGAGCAGAATGCTGGCGATGACGACGGGAAAGGTGGCCGCGGTTGGATAGCGGGCGAACCAGCCCCGCCAATCCACCGCCAGCCGCGCGCCCGATCCGCCGGCGGTACTCCTCTTTGGATTTCTTCTCAGAATCGTTCCTTCCGCCATACGGCTCTCCGTCCCTGTGATCTTTCCCGATTGTACCAGTTCAGGCCGGGAACGCCGCCATCCCTGGCGGCCAGTGGCGATACCTGCCGCCAGGGATGGCG
>JAHDWH010000442.1 GCA_023384455.1 Caldilineaceae bacterium
AATGGCTATTTTCAGGGCAGAACACACGAAAAATAACAAAAAAGCCGGATGGCTGCCATCCGGCTTTTTTGTTGTATGGCGGGCAGAATGGGAGGAATACTCATCCCACAGCAAAAAAGAGCGGACTGAAGTAGGGGATCGGCCAGATCAGCCAGACAGCCACACTGGATTTATGGAACTATGCCTCCGCCTCCGCCTCGCTCACCTTCCGTTGGCCCTTTGGGATGACCGGCGCGTTGTGGACCACCGGCGCGGCCTCCCCCGCCTGCACCATCCGGCGGATCAGCCGCGCCTTCAGCACATCGCTGGCCTGGCGGTGGCTCTCCCAGCCGATCAGATTGGTCAATTCGTAGGGATCGTACGCCAGATCGTAGAGGTACTGCTCCACATATTCGTCCGAACCCGCATCCCGCCCCCCGTGCTTGTCCGGCGCGGTGACGCCGTACTTCCAGCGTTTCGTGCGCACGGCCCGCCCTACTTGCGACTCGCTGATTTGGATAAAAGCCTCCTCCGGCCAGTCCACGGCTTGGCGGTTGACCAGAGGCAGCACCGAGCGCCCCTCCATCTGTTCCGGGATGGGCAGCCCGGCCGCGTCCAGCAGTGTGGGGGACAGATCGACCAGACTGATCATCTCGCGGATTTCGCCGCCGCCGGTGAAGCCCGGCCCAGTGATGGCCGTGGGCAGACGCACGGACGCCTCGTGACACGAGCGTTTGTACTCGTTGTTGCGGGTTTTGAAGTGGCAGCCGTGATCCGTCGTATAGAGGATGACCGTATTTTCCAGCATCCCCAGACTTTTCAGGCTGTCGATCATCCGTCCCAGCGCCTCGTCCAGCCGTGCAATCATCCCCCAATAGCCGCCCAAATGCTGCTGGGAGGAGCCGCCCAGCGCGGCCAAATCCGGCGGCGTCCAGCGCCCGGCGTAGCGTTCCCGATAGCCGTCGGGCGGCGGGTAGTCGTCCAGGTGGTTCTGGTGGTGGGGTTCGATGTAGGAGATAAAGAGAAAGAATGGGTTCTCCTGATGGCTGTCGATGTAGCGGATCACCGCGTCGGTCTGGGCGTCCACCCGGTAGCCGGGCAGTTTGACCCGCTGCTGGTCGTTGTCGTACATAACCATATCGTAAGCATCCGAGGTAAATTCCAGCAGATTGGAGGCCAGCCAATAGTCGTAGCCCCCCCGCTGCGCCTCGGGCACCGCGCCGATGTGCTCGTTGGCGGCCAGATGCCACTTGCCGATGTAGCCCGTGTCGTAGCCCCCTTCGGCAAAGCAGTGAGCCAGTGTCTTTAGCTCCGGGTTCAGTGGGATGCCGTTGCGGAAAGAGCCGGTGTTGGTGGCGTACATCCCGGTTTGCAGGCAGGAACGGGCAGGTCCGCAGACGGGTTGACAGGTGACGGTCGTGTGCAGGTGGGTTCCGGCCCGGGCCATCCGGTCGAAGTTGGGCGTCAGGTCCAGGGGGTTGCCGTGGACGCCGGTGCTGTCCCAGCGCTGCTGGTCGGTGAAGAAGACGATGACATTCGGTTTGTCGGTCACGATTTTCTCCTGTTCTGAAAATAGAACACGGATGGACACGGAAAGAACAGATTCGCACGGATTCAATCTGCGAAAATC
>JAHDWH010000206.1 GCA_023384455.1 Caldilineaceae bacterium
CCATCCGGTGCGTCGCACTGTCCACGAAATGACTCTAGTCCGCAACCTCATCTGAACGGTGCGACGCACCAAAACGGGAAGTTATGCTTTGACAAGCCCTATGCATATACACAAGCATAAATTGACTCCCCTCTGTAGGCCGTGAAAATGATCTTTCCAAGAAAGTGAAATAATGAAGATTGATACATTTTTGTCAAGCGTCCCATTGCTCCGAACCATACGCAAGACTCTGTTGCGCCCCATCCTACGCTTCTCGCTGATTATTTTTGCTTTGCATATGTCCGGCTTCCTGGCAGGCCCGCCGCTGAATGCCAATTACATAGCCATTTCTGCTCCGGCGATCGTCTCTGGCATAACGCAGTTGACCGGGGAACGGGACAGCGCGACTGTGGCCTGGACAGGCGTGGCCGAAGACGGACTGTGGAGCAATCCTGCCAACTGGGAAAATCGGGTTGTCCCTGGGCCGAAGGATGTCGTCCTTTTTACCAACAACAGCAGAATGACTATTGTTGATCACGCGTTTTCTGGGCATATTGCAGGGATCAGACTGGCAGACGATTATACAGGCCAGCTAATACTTGGGCGTGATCTAACGGTCATGGGTGGTCTGATTATTAATAGCGGCGAGTTGAGGCAGGGAACGCATCCGTTGACAGTAGAACGGCTGACACAGACGGGCGGGAAGATTGTCGGCGGCAGTGCGCCGTTGACAATCGACGGTGAGGCCAACGTAAACGGGGGACTCTTGACCACACCGGGGGCGCTGATGCGTGTGGGGCACATGCAGATCGGCAGCAACGCGATTGTACGTATGGGGGTCAATGGCAAACTGGCCTTGACAGGCGATGGAACACCGCTTATTGTCGCCGGCACACTGGACACGCAAACGAATCGACCTAATAGCATTGAATTTACAGGCAAACAGACAAGCGACATTTTAGCGGTAAGTGCATTCTCAGACATTCTTGCGAAGATTACAAATAATTCCTCCCCAAGGATTCAGTCATCTGGGTTCAGCCAATCCGCCAGCCTCCCGTTTACAGCTGGCGAAAACACTGTAAACAATATCCTCCTGGACACAGCCGATGGTTATGGCTATCTCAGTGTTGCTACTTCTCCCGGCATCATCGTAAAAATACGGTTGTCCGATCTGACACGGGTGGGCGCGCTTACATTGGCTTCAGACGAGAATAACCCAGAGACCGGGGTAATTGACGTTGCGAATGGCTTTGCGTACTATGCGACCCGGAGCAGTCCAGGCAAAGTGGTGAAGATACGGTTGTCGGATTTTACGCGTGTCGATGCGCTCACCCTGAATTCGGGTGAAAACACGCCTAGTACCAGCCTGCTTGATCCCACAAATGGCTATGTGTACTTTGGCACAAGCACTTATCCTGGCAGGGTGGTGAAAATACGTCTGTCGGATTTTACACGGGAAGATGCCATTATTCTGGCGTCGGGTGAGAATGATCTGCAATCTGGGGTGATTGATATAGCCAATGGCTATGTATACTTCGGCACGCAGACATCGCCGGGCAGGGTGGTAAAGATTCAACTCTCCGATTTCACCCGAGTTGGAGCGCTCACGGCGGGTACGGGCGAAAACAACCTGCTATCTGGGGTGATTGACATCACAAATGGCTATGCGTATTTTGGCACGCAGACCGCTCCGGGCAAAGTGATAAGGATACAGCTATCCGACTTTACTCAGATCGGCACCCTCACTTTCAACTCAGGTGAGAGCGCCCCGCCCTCCGCCGTGATTGACACTACAAACGGTTTTGCCTACTTTGGTACCTGGTCTTCACCAGGCAGAGTAGTAAAGGTGCAATTGTCGGACTTTACCCGTGTCAGCGCGATCACTTTCAATTCAGGCGAAGACTCTCTCTTCTCTGCCGCGATGGACGTTACGAACGATTCTATATACTTTGGAACAATGACCGCGCCAGGTCAAGTCGTGAAAGTCCGTCTCTCCGACTTTAGCCGCGTCAACACACTTGCGCTGACGACAGGAGAGAACAGTCTCAATACGGCTGTTATTGACGACGCCAATGGCTTCGCCTACTTCGGTACGTACAATAGTCCTGGAATTGTCGTAAAGGTGCGTCTTTCCGATTTCGTTCGGGTGGGAATACTCACGCTGGAATCAGACGAAAATAATCTGATGTCAAGCGTGATTGATACAGAAAATGGCTACGCTTATTTTGGCACAGCGACCTGGCCTGGCAAGATAGTAAAGATAGGTCTCTCTGATTTCACCCGCGTTGATGCTCTCACCCTACATTCGGGAGAGAATGCTCTCTACTCCGCTATTATTGATTCCGCCAATGGCTATGCCTACTTTGGTACAGTTACATACCCTGGCAAAGTGGTGAAGGTACAGTTATCCGATTTTACTCGCGCCGGCGTACTCACCCTGAATTCGGGCGAAAATCAATTGTGGACGGCTACGGGTGATCTGGTCAATGGCTTCGGATACTTTGGCACAGGGAGTAGCCCCGGCCAAGTGGTAAAGGTTCAGCTATCCGACCTTACACGAAGCAGTGTTCTTGCCCTAAATTCAGGTGAAAATGATCTGCGCTCCTCCGTCATTGATGCAACCAACGGATTTGCCTACTTCGGCACAAGAACCAATCCAGGCAAAGTGGTAAAGGTACAGCTATCGGATTTCACCCGGGCTGGTGTTCTCACTCTGAATACAGGCGAAAGCAATCTGGTTTCTGCATTGCTGGATACTGCCAGTGATCGTGTTTTCTTTGGCACAGATACATACCCTGGCAAGATCGCAGAAGTTCGATTATCCGATTTCACCCGTGTCGGAGCGCTAACACTGAACAGTGGTGAAAATGGTCTACGCTCTGCCGTGATCGACCTTGCCAATCGCAGTGCCTATTTCGGTACAATTAGCAGTCCTGGCATCGTTGTCAGATTCAATTTGGGTTCCGTTGCTACGCCAACACCCACGCCTACTGAGGGGCCTACATCAACCCCAACCAGCACACCTACCGCCACCTCAACCCCCACGCCGACATCGACGAACACGCCGACCAATACGCCCACAGATACACCAACTCTGACGGCTACAGCGACTGATACCCCGACAGACACACCGACGCCAACGTTCACGCCGACAAACACACCCACGGATACGCCAACCCCGACAAACACACCGACGCTCACGCTCACGCCGACCAATACGCCCACGGATACGCCAACCCCGACAAACACACCGACGCCAACGTTCACGCTAACCTCCACACCGACGGCAAGTGATACGCCAACCCAGACAGCTACACCTACCATTACGCCTACGGCAACCAACACACCGCTGCCTACTCTCTGCCAACTTTATCCTCCCAGTTCGTTTGTTGGGAAGTCATCCTTCGAAGGACTCCATAGCAACTTCCTGTCCAGTGTTTATATGGAGGGGAACACCATCTATGCGGCATCTGCATCGCCTTATCTCAGCGGACTGGCCATTTCATTGGATGGCGCTGCCTCCTGGATGGTCAAGACCACTGCCGACGGGCTGGGCAGTGACGGTTTTGGTCAGGTCTATGCCGAGGGCAATCTGGTATATGCGGCCACAACTGGCGGTCTATCGATTTCGACAGATGGAGGCAATTCCTTCTCCAATAGGACAATTGCTAATGGTCTAGGCAGTAATCGAGTAAATGGTGTTTTCGCGCTGGGCAGCACAGTCTATGCCGCGACAAATGGGGGATTGTCTATCTCCAATGACGGCGGCAACTCTTTCGTCAACCGCACAACGGCTGATGGATTGGGCAACAATCAGGCCAATGGCGTCTACGCAACGGGCAGTACAATCTATGCAGCAACAGAAGGGGGCTTGTCCATCTCCAACGATGGCGGTACCAGCTTCGTCAATCGCACCGCAGCCGATGGTTTCGGCTGTGGTGTCTGTAGTTCCACTCCAAATCGGGTCAATAGCGTTTATGCCAACGAAAATGCAGTCTACGTCGGGGGAGCACTTGGCCTTGCCATTTCCACTGATGGAGGCGCTACCTTCACAAATAAGAGGACTGGCAATGTTTACGATATCCAGATTATCGAAAACACCCTCTATGTGGCGGTGATGGGGACGGGGTTGCTCGTTTCTACCGATGGCGGAAATACCTTTAGCGTTCGCAATCGCACACACGGGCTGGGCAACGAGTGGGTGACCAGCGTCTTTGTTGGTGAAACGAGCGTATTCGTGACGACAGAAGGGGCGGGCCTGAGAATTGGCGTGTGCCTCGTACCCACACCCACGCCCACACCCACGTATACATCCACACCTACCCACACACCGACGGCGACACCAACCGTGACGCCAACACCAACCGTGACGCCAACACCAACCGTGACGCCGACACCGACCATTACGCCGACAGCGACAGCGACACCCACGTCTACGCTCACACCGACAGCGACCCAAACACCCCTACCAACCACTTGTCAGCTCTATCCGCCTTCATCGTTTGCCACTTGGACCACAGCGGACGGGCTGGGCGCAAATGTCGTAAATGCCGTCTACGCCAGCGGCAACGCTATCTATGCGGCGACCGACTGGGGCGGGCTTTCCATCTCAACCGATGGCGGCAATCACTGGACAACGAGAACCAATGCCAACAGCGGGCTGGGTCGCGATAATCCCGGCGATGTCTTTGTCAACAGCGGCGTGATCTATGTGGCAAACCCGAACGGTCTTTCCATTTCGACTGACAATGGCAATTCGTTTGTCACCAGAAATCGCGCCGAGGGTCTGGGCGGTATAGGCGCAACAAGCGTCCACGTCGATGGCGGTGTGATCTATGTGGGGACGTACGGCGGGCTGTCTATCTCCACCGACGGCGGCGCATCCTTTGTCAACCGGACCATCGCCGACGGGCTGGGCAGCAATGAGGTAGTGGGCGTCTTTGTCGATAGCGGGACCCTCTATGCAGCCACTTCTGGCGGTGGTCTCTCTATTTCCACCGACGGCGGCAGTTCGTGGACCACCAGATCCACAGCCGACGGGTTGGGCGACAGATATGTCAATGCCATCTATGCCAGCGGCGCGGCCATCTATGCTGCCACATACGGCGGTCTCTCCATCTCCACCGACAGCGGTGCTACGTGGAGCAATCGAACCACAGCCGACGGACTGGGCAGCGACGCGGTGAAGGGCGTTTACGCCAGAGGCAATACAGTCTATGCGGCAACCTACGGCGGTCTCTCCGTTTCGATTGATGGCGGCGTCACGTGGTCTAACAGAAGTCAGACGGATGGGCTGAAGAATCCGACTCTGGTCGATGTCGCTGTCAGCGATGGGGTGTTGTATGTAGCAACGTGGGGTGGTCTGTCGCATAGCATCTGCAGCGCCCCAACGCCAACTCCGACGGTGACACCCACAAGTACGTCAACTCCGCTGGCAACGCATACACCGACGAAGACAGCAACGCATACACGTACACCGACACCGACGCGCACAGCCACGCTCACCTACACACCGACGCGCACGCCGACACCTACCCGCACAACAACACCTACCCGCACAGCAACACCGACGTATACGGCTACACCGACACGCACGGCTACGACGACGCACACATCAACCCACACGCCGACCCACACGCCGACCCACACGCCCACAATCACGCCCACCAGCACCCACACGAACACACCGACCCCCACACCCGATTCCATTGACGCCCTGCTGGCCTATTGGAAGTTTGACGAAGGGACGGGAAGCCGCGGCGCAGATTCGTCGGGCAACGGTCACGACCTGACCCTCTATGGCTACAAACTTTGGGACATCAGCGGCGCGCCCCTGGCCTATGCCAACCCTGCAGGGTTTACCTTCCACGGCTACAATCAGACAGACTACGCCATCGCCGCCGGGAACATCGATCTGGCGAACCGCTCCTTTAGCGTATCCCTGTGGGCGAAACGTTCTCGCACCTGGGCCCAGGAGATATTCCTTAGCCAGGGGGCCAGCGGCAGCGTCAACCAGACCCTGCAACTGGGCTTCCGATCCAACAATGCCTTTACCTGCGCCTTTTGGGACAACGACCTCAACAGCACAACGCCCACTTCGGATATGGAGTGGCATCACTACGCCTGTACCTATGACGCGGAAAGCGGCGCTCGCAAAGTCTATCGGGACGGAACGCTAATTGGCAGCGACAAGGCCAATGGGAACTTTGCAGGCAGCGGTCCGCTGAATATCGGGCGGCTGGCCCCCACCACTGACAACTATTTTGCCGGCCACATCGACGAAGCGCGCATCTACGGCGCGGCCCTGAGCGCAAGCGATGTGGCGCTTCTGGCCCAGGGCAAAGTTGTCGTCACCCCCACGGCCACGCCGACAGTGACTGGCACGCCGCCCACAGCCACGCCCACCAGAACGCCGACGGTGACCCACACGCCCACCCCGACGGCTACGAGCACACCCTACTTTACGGTTGTCACCAACGCCAACGACAGCGGTCTGGGTTCCCTGCGCTTTGTGATTGGGCAGGCCATTCCAGGCGAGACGATCACCTTTGACAGCCAGCTCTCCGGCGCAGCCATTCCTCTCTGGTCAACCATCCCGCTCAACAAAAATCTGACGATTGACGGCTCTGCCCTGGCCCAGCCGGTCACCATCAGCGGCGACAAAAATGGCGACGGCACAGGCGATGGGCGCATCTTCACAGTCGGGGCCGCAGCTAACGTGACGCTTAAATCGTTGGCAGTGAGCAGAGGACGGGTGACGGGTGGCAACAGCGGCGGTGCTGTCGAAAATTTCGGCACGCTGACCATCGAAAACAGCACTTTCGCGGACAACAGCTCCGCGGGGTACTACGGCGGCGCCATCTACAGCACCGGTACGCTGGTGGTGAAGGGCAGCGCTTTCTCCAACAATTCGGCCCACTCTGGCTATACCGGCGGCGCAATTCATAATCGGGGATCGGCGACAATCGAAGACAGCCTCTTCTCCAAAAACTCGGCGGGCAGCGGCGGTGCCCTCCACAACCAGGGCACAATGACAGTCAATCGAAGTGCCTTCGTCGAAAACACGTCCTCAGGCCGTGGCGGAGCGATTGGCAACAACGAGAACAGGACTCTCACCGTAGCCAACAGCACCTTTGACCGCAACGTGGCCGAGACTGGTGGGGCCATCGCCGGTTACCGGTACGGCGTGGTGACAATATCGAACAGCACCCTGTACAACAATTCAGCCACCCCTTATTATGGAGGCGGGATATACAACGACTACGGCAGCTCGCTGACAGTTGTCAACAGCACCCTGGCCTATAACCGCTCCAGCTACGGCGCGGGCATTTACAACGACGCGAGAATTTCCGACAAAATCAACGGGGTCTTGGAGTTTTCCAACACGCTCCTCTACAATCCCGATTCCGGCACTGACTGTTACAGCCGGGGCAAAATCGTTACGAATATCAACAATCTGGTACGGGATGGTAGCTGCTCGCCCGCCCTTTCCGGCGACCCCAAACTGGGACCGCTGGCCGACAACGGCGGCCCCACCCAGACAATGGCCCTGTTGGCCGGTTCCCCCGCCATCGACGCCGGCGACAACGCTGCCTGTGCCGCGGCCCCGGTCAGCGGTCTGGATCAGCGCGGGATCTCCCGACCCTTTGGCCCCCGCTGCGACATCGGCGCGTTCGAGTATCTGGTCTTGCCCACAGCCACACCCACGGCTACACCCACATCGACAGCGACGCCGACCTATACGCCTACGCATACGCCGACGCACACGCCGACGGCTACATCGACCCACACGCCGACGCACACGCCGACGGCTACATCGACCCACACACCGACTGTCACGCCAACCTACACAGCCACCCGAACGCCCACGGCCACGACAACACCTACGCCGACGCCAACCCCCTTGCCCGGCAGCATCGCCGTCGTCGTCTTCCAGGACAGCAACCGCAACGGCAGCCAGGAGCAGGGCGAGACGGGGGTCTCTGGCACGGGGCTGACGCTGCTCTCCAATGGCAGCGTTGCGGCCACCGCCACCAGCGATTCCAACGGACGCTACACCTTCGTCAATCTGCGCGCGGGCAGCTATGCGGTGCGCCTGACACTACCCAGCGGCTTTGCCGCCAGCACAGCCACAGAGCAGACGGTCAACGTTCTGGCTGGCGGCCTGGCCCAGGCTACCTTCTCTCTCCAGGCCCAGGGCAGCATCGCAGGCACAGTCTTTGATGATCGCAACGGCAACAGCAGCCAGGACGAGGGCGAGCCGGGCATTGCCAGCGCGGCTATTGCCCTGCTGCTCAACGGCGTGCAGATGCAGAACTCGGCCACGGATAACAGCGGCCAATACCGCTTCAGCGGCGTGAATCCGGGCAGCTACCGCCTGCGCCTGACAGCCCCGTCCGGCTATGTGGCTGCCGGGCCGGGCGAACAGAGCGTCACCCTCTCCAGTGGGGGCGCGGCCGGGTTCAGCTTCCCTGTCCAGGCCAGGGGCAGCATCGGCGGTCTGATCTTCCAGGATTTGAACGGCAACAACACCCAGGATCGCTTCGAGCCGGGGATTGCCGGAGTCACTGTCTCCCTGACAGGCCAGCCCTGCCAGACAGAGCCGGCCTGCCGTACAGCCCAGACAACGGATAGCGCAGGGCGTTATCGCTTCGCCGGGCTGACGCCAGGACTCTATCAGGTTTTGGCTGGGGCCCCGGCCCAGTGGGTCAGCCAGGGCGCAACCAACCGGGCGGTAAATCTGGGCAGCGGCGGCGCGGCCCAGGCCAACTTTGGCTATCTGACACGCGGCATTAGCGGTCTCCTCTATTCGGACATTAACCACAATGGCCGCCAGGACAGCCGCGAGCAGCGAATAGGCGTCATCGTTCAACTGCTGCAGAACGGCGCTGTACTCTTCGAAACAACCAGCGACAATCAGGGTCGGTACGCATTTGATCTGCCCGAAGGACCCTATCTGGTGCGGGCGATGCTCCCTTCACCCTATAACGGACTGCCCTATATGGAAAAGTCGGTCTTTCTGGGTAACAACAGCGCGGTCGCGGTGGAGTTTGTCGATCCGGTGCTCAATTCCGGGTCTGTTTCCCCTGGCGGGCCAGTCAACGGGGGCGCGATCACAGGCGCGATCTTCCAGGACTTGAATAGCGACGGTCTGCACCAGACCCACGAGCCTGGGCTGGAAGGTATGCAGATCTCCCTCTATCGCAGGGGGCCGACTGCCCAGGAACTGGCCGAGACAGCCGTCAGCGCTGGCGACGGGAGCTATCGTTTTTCCGATCTGGCCTTTGGGACCTACAACGTTGTGATGGAAGGGGCGTCGGGGGTGGGGTCCACATCCCCAGAGCAGGTGACGGTATACTTAAGCTCTTTCTCGCCACTGGTGGCTGTGACCTTTGGGGTGCAGTCCGCCAGCACTGTCGTAGCCACTGCCTTCGAGGATCGCAATGGCAACGGCGTGCAAGACCCCGGCGAACAGCCCCTCTCTGGCTTGCCTGTCTTTGCCTACCCCTTTGGAAACGCCAGGGCAGCCCAGACGACCGTCTATACGGCCACGACCAGCAGTACGGGGCTGGTGATCTTCAACGATCTGCCCGACGGAGAGTATGAGGTGGTTACGGCTTCGCCGGACAGCAGCTTTGTGACCCAACGCACCCTGGCCCGGATCAGTGTAGCGCCGGATCGGGCGGCCAGCGCCCACTTCGGCTTCCAACAGATCGGCACAGTGGCCGGGGATATCTTCCAGGATATAGACGGCAACGGCACACGGGGAACGGGGGAGGAAGGACTGGGCGGTGTCACAGTGACGCTGACCGGTGAGAACGGGGTGACAACGACGACGACCAGCGCCGACGGCAGCTACAGCTTCCAGCAGTTGGCCGCGGGGCGCTATCAACTGCTGGCGGCCCAGCCAACCGGATTGGTGGCAACGGCAGCCAGCCCAGCCGAGATTGCTCTGGCAGCAGAGGGTCCCGAGGCCGCCGCGGGTGTGAGCATCGGCTTTGCCCCCGCCGGGGATGTGAGCGGACGGGTTTACAGCGATCTGAATGACAACGGCGTGCAGGATGCCAACGAGCGGGGGATGGGCGGGATACAGGTCACACTGAGCGGCCCAATCTCGCGCACAGTGCAAAGCGAAGCGGACGGCGCATTCCGAATGACGTTTGTGGCTGATGGCGACTACGAAGCGGCTATCGTCCTGCCATCCGGCTTCAGCGCCACCACAGCCCAGCGCGTCGCCCTGACAGTCAACAGCACAACTGCCACTACAGTCCGTTTCGGTCTGCGCCCGAATCTGCCCGCGGCACCGCCTACAGCCACGCCCACAGCTACACCGACGGAGACGCCCACAGCCACACCGACGGAGACACCCACAGCTACACCGACGGAGACACCCACCGCTACGCCGACGGAGACACCCACAGCTACACCGACGGAGACGCCCACAGCTACACCGACGGAGACGCCCACAGCTACACCGACGGAGACGCCCACAGCCACACCGACGGAGACGCCCGCAGCTACGCCGACGGAATCGCCCACAGCTACGCCGACGGAGACGCCTACGCCGACCGCCACCGCGACGCCGATCTTTACAGCCACATCGACCGCCACCGCGACTCCTTCGCCCACCGTCACACCCACACCCACGGCCACGCCGCTGGATATGGACACGGACGAAGTGGAGAACAGCCTGGAAGATGGCGTGCCCAGCCCCAATGGAGGCACGGGTGACGGCAACGGCGACGGCATCCCGGACAGCCAGCAGCCGGATGTGGCCTCCCTGCCCAATGCCGTGGATGGGGGCTACCTGACGCTGGTCTCCAGCCACGGAATGCCCTTGCGGGCTGTCAAAGCCAGCCTGCCCGCAGCCCGTATCCCCCTGGATGTAGCCCTGCCCCAGGGCCTGCTCACCTTCCAGGTAAGCGGCCTGACACCGGGCAGCGCCTGGTCGGCCACCCTCATTGTGCATCAGGGAAGCTGGCCCGACAGCTACTGGAAATATGGCCCTACCCCGGATGACCCGACGGATCACTGGTACGAGTTCACCTACGACGGGGAGACCGGGGCGCGGACGGAAGGCAACCGGGTGACCCTCTACTTTGTGGATGGCAAGCGGGGGGACAGCGACCTGACCGCCAACGGCAGCATCAGCGATCCCGGCGCACCCACCCGGCGCACAGTCCATCGCCGCTGGCTGCCTCTCGTCACCCACCAGCGGCAGCTCGGGCCGGACCTGGTAGTGGAGGATATTCGCGTGACTGGCGACGATCTTCAGGTGGTGGTGAAGAACCAGGGCGACACACCGGTTGTGGATAGCTTCTGGGTGGAACTGTATGTCAATCCCAATCCTGCTCCCAGCCGCGTCAATCAGGTATGGAGCGATCTCGCCAGCCAGGGTTTTGTCTGGGGTGTGGAGGCGACGGCCCTGCCCCTGACCCCGGGCGCAACGCTTCAGCTTTCGCTGGGCGATATGTACGCCCGCCCGTCGCTGGGCTGGTTGGATGGGGAAGTTCCGGCCGGCGCGTGGCTCTACGTTCAGGTGGATTCGGTAAACACGGCCAGCGACTACGGCGGTGTTCTGGAGAGCCACGAAATCAGCCGGGGGGTCTACAATAATATCAGCGGCGTGCAGTTGGCGTCGCCCCTGACTGTTGCGCACCTTCGCATCGCCGCGCAGGATGGACAACAGGCCGGTGGCCTGCCGCCGCGATAAATTCTCTGCCCTGAAAATAGCCATTCGTACGTCGGACTGACAGTCCGACGGGCCTGCAACGTCGCTGGTCGGACTAACAGT
>JAHDWH010000443.1 GCA_023384455.1 Caldilineaceae bacterium
CCCCACCCTGCCCCTCCCCATTGCAGGGAGGGAAGTGGATCGACTCCTCCCCCACGGTGGGGGAGGTTGGGAGGGGGTGCGCGGTTACAAAGCCTCTCCGCTTTGACGATCCGTCGCGTCCGGGTCTACAATAGGTGTGGGCACGGAATTCACCTGCCCCACCCTGCGAGAACCCTATGGCTGTCACTGTCGTCACCTCGGCTGTTCAACGGCGCACTGTCGCCACCCTTTTCACCACCCAAAGCCTCTTCAGCGCAGCTACGATTGCTGCTTTTACCCTCACTTCGATTGTGGCGGCGGACCTGAGCGGACAGGACAGTCTGGCCGGTGTGCCCGCCACTGTGCTGATGCTGGGCCGGGCCGCCGCTGCCTATCCTATCGGCGCGTTGATGGACCGTTCGGGCCGTCGCGCTGGCTTCACCATTGGTTTTGCCGCGGCCATTGCCGGCCTTTTTCTCAGCGCGCTGGCCATTGATTGGGGGTCCTTCCTCTTTTTCTGTGCCGGTTCCGTGCTGATCGGTGTGGGCCGCTCGGCCAGCGAACAGAGCCGCTTTGCCGCAGCCGAAGTCTTTCCCCAAAATCAGCGGGCACGGATTATGGGTATCCTCGTCTTCGCCGGGACGGTGGGTTCGGTCGGCGGCCCCCTGCTGGTGATCCCGGCCACCCGGCTGGCCGAAAGCTTCTCCCTGACCGCGGATGCTGGCCCCTATCTGCTGGGCACGGGGCTGATGGCTGTAGCGCTGCTGGTCGTCTTTGCCCTGTTGCGCCCGGACCCCAAAACAATTGGCGCGCTGCTGGAATCCACAGAAAGGGCCGCCCACCCCAATCGAGAAAGCCGCCCGGCCCGCTCCCTGGGCCAGATATTCAGCCAGAAACAGGTGCAGGTGGCCCTGGCCGCGATGGTAATCGGCCAACTGGTGATGACGCTGTTGATGGTCATCACCCCCCTGCATATGCGCCACAACGATCACACAACCGGGGCCATCTCTGGCGTAATTATGGCCCACACAATGGGAATGTTTGGTCTCTCGGCTCTCACCGGCTGGCTGATTGACCGGCTGGGACGGGGGCCGATGATTGTGCTGGGCGCGCTGGTGCTGGTGGTATCGGCCCTGCTGGCCCCCCTTTCCAACGGCGTCCCCCTCTTGGCAACCTCCCTCTTTCTGTTGGGCTTGGGTTGGAACTTCTGCTTTATCGCCGGCTCCTCCCTTCTCTCCGATGCCCTGGAAAGCCACGAACGGGGGCGGGTGCAGGGGGCCAGCGAGGCAATGGTGGCCCTGGCCTCGGGCGCGGGCAGCCTGGGCACGGGGGGCGTCTTTGCCCTGGGCGGAATGGCCGCGGTGGCCGCGGTGGGGCTGGCCTTCTCCCTGGCCCTCATCGGCTGGGCCTACTGGATGGGGCGCAGAGAGCGGACGGCAGTTATCCAGGAAACCGCGGACTGAAGCAGAAAGTTTTTCTCGTTTTCCTCTGTGAAACTCTGTGCCCTCAGTGGCTCAGTGGTGAATTTCTTGCACAATATACAAGCGCCCGTCTGCTAAGGACTCGTCCGGTGCGTCGCACTGTCCACGAA
>JAHDWH010000207.1 GCA_023384455.1 Caldilineaceae bacterium
CGTTTCACGTCTTCACGTTTCACGTCTTCACGTTTCACGTCTTCACGTTTCACGTCTTCACGTCTTCACGTCTTCACGTTTCACGTCTTCACGTCTTCACGTCTTCACGTCTTCACGTCTTCACGTTTCACGTCTTCACGCCTCCCGTTTCACCTCCCCTACTGTCCCGCCGGTGATTGTCACCAGTTCGGCGGGGGCCAGGCGAAAGAGTGCGTTGGGCGTGCCTGCCGCCGCCCAGATTTCGTCGTAGGCCAGCAGATCCCCGTCGATAAGGGTCTGCAGGGGCTGGCTGTGACCCACCGGTGGCACCCCACCGATGACAAAGCCTGTGGCCGCCCGCACAAAATCTGCATCGGCTTTGCCGATGGCTTCGCCCAACAGCACCGCCACCCGTTTCTCATCCACCCGGTTGCGTCCACTGGCAATCACCAGCACCGCCTGCCCGCTCTGCCTGGCCCGAAAGATAAGAGATTTGGCGATCTGTCCCACATCGCAGCCCACGGCCAGGGCCGCCTCTGCTGATGTACGGGTACTTTGGGTCAACTCCATCACCTGTAAATCCATGCCAAAACCGGCTAGGGCCTCCTGCACCCGTTGGGCGCTGCTGCTCAACTCCTGAGTCATCTGCTTCTCCTATTCCCAGTAGACTTCACTATCGCTTATCCTGGACTGCGAACCGCGGACTGCGGACCGCGGACTACTGCTTTGCCTGCCAGACCAGCCCCAGCCCGGCCAACGCCAATACCAGATCCCGCACCCGAAAAAGAATGACCAGCGCCAGCCCCAGAGCCGGGTTCACGCCGGCGCTCTGGGCGGCCAGAATCTGACTGGCCTCCAGCGCGCCCAGCCCCGCGGGAATGGGCAGCAAAATGGCGAGTCGGGCCGCCACTACAAAGCTGACAAAGTGAAGCCCGCTCAACTGCATACCGACCAGACGGGTTGCCAGCCAGAAATCCGCCAGCAACACAACCCAATTGAGCGCCGAGAGCAGCGCACCCAGCCCGATCAGCCGCGGCTTCCCGCGCAGGGTGCGGTAGATATGCGCCTCGCCCTCGGCCAACCCAGCCAGCATCCGCTGTAGCGCAGCGCTCTGCCACCCCGTCGGTAACCTGTGGGCGAGCATAAAAAGATGTCGGGCCAGAGAGCCGCCTCGCCACCAGAAGGAGACGAAGAAGATGACTGGCAGCCCCAGGGGAAGCAGAACCAGCGCCAAGGATTGGGCTGTCAGGCTGACTTTCAGCAACCCGCTTCCCAGTGTATAGAGCAGACCCGCCACCAGAAAGCCCAGATTGAGGGTCAACTCCAGCATCCGGTCCAGGGCCACCGAAGCCAGGGCCGGGGCTGCGGGTACAGCCGAACGCCGTATCAGCAGCCAGACCTGGACAGTCTCGCCGCCAAACTGGGGGCCAGGGGTCAGCAGACTGACTGTGGCCCCGATGAGCCGGTAGACCGCCACCCGGCCAAAGGGGAGATGGACCCCCAGTCCCCGCAAGAGCAGCCACCAGCGGTTGGCAAAGAAGATGGCGATTCCTGCGTTCACCCCAATATAGAGCAGAAAGGGTGCAGGGCCTAGCCCAGCCAGCAGGGGCAGCGCCTTGGCCCAATTGATCTGGCGGGCAAAGAACCAGAAAAACAGAAGAGAGGCCGCCAGTGTCAGCCCATTGAGCCAGCGTCCACCTGCTAAATTGCTCAACCGGCGCTCCCCGCCCGGCGGCGCAGAAAGCGTTCGTCCGGTGTCCACAGGGCCAGCTTGCCATTGCCCAGCGTCACCAGCAACACCCCCACCCCCAGGAGTACCAGCACTTCCAGGCTCTCCCCCCGCAGAATCAGTGTGGCACAGGCCAGCCCGATCAGACCTAACGCGGCCAGCCGGGCGATAATCCCCAGCAGAGCCGCCAGCCCGATCAGCAGACCCAGGCCGAGCAGAGGCAGGGGAAGAGTCCCCCCAGCCGCTGTTGGCGAAAGGCTGGTATAGAGCCAGAGGAGTGCCGGCAGGCTTGCCAGGCGCAGCACGGCGGGCAACCATTCAAACAGAAAGCGTTTGAGCCATACCCGCCAGCGCTGATAGGCCGGGCTGGTCGGTTGCAGCCAGCCGATGACCACCAGCCAATCCCGCAGAAAGCTGAGGGCCACCGCGCCGCCAAAGACTGCGCCAGCGATGTGGGTGGCAGGCGGGCGAAAGAGCGGCCAAAGGACAATGCCCATAAACCCCATCAGCAGACCGGCGGCAATGCGCCGCTCGTCGCTGGGGGTCATCGGGTGGTTGGGCAGCCCCCAGCGCGCCCGCAGCTTCATTCCCCACAGAAAGAGCGGGCGGCCCGCGGCCAAAAGCAGCACAATCCCCGGCAGTTGGCCGTATTGGACAGCCAGGGCCATCGCCACCAGCATCCCCAGTCCGTCGAATTCGATGTCGAGAATTTCGCCCAGGAGCGTCGTGTGGTGGGTGATGCGGGCCAGATAGCCGTCGCAATAGTCGGCGGCAATCGCAGAAATGTAGAGGATGGCTGGTATCCAGTCCAGCAGACCGCCGGGCCGGGGCGCAAAGAGAAAGCCTGCCATCAGCCCGTAGGCCGCGCCGCGCAAGAGGGTGAGCGCGTTGCCCCAGCCCAGAGAAGCGCGCAAAGGAGCATCCGGGCTGGGGCGGTTTTTGCGCAGATTGCGGTGAAGGATCAGCAGTTCCACGGTCAGAAAGAGCGCGGCCAGCAGCGCCCAGCGCAAGACCCAGCCGGATGTGAGCGCCTCTCGTTGCAGCCAAAGAAACCCGGCGATGATCATCAGCCCGTAGCTCCCCGCCACGATCCACCACTGCTTTTGTAAAGGAGTCAGGGAATGGGCAGAATTGAGGGTGGGCATCGGCGCTCGTGTGGTGGCTGGGTGATAGGGTGACAGGGTGAGAGTGTTGCAGAATTCGGAATGAGATGATTCAGCCTGGGTATGCTCTTTACATTTTGATACGAGGAGTTGATACGCTCCGTACCCGTCGCCTTCACGTCAGAGCTGCCGTTGGCATCCTCACTCCTCAAAATTTGTAAAGATGTCTCCAGGCTGAATTATCTCATTCCGAATTCTGCAACATTCTCATCTTATCATCCTGCCTTCACCGCCTCGGTGATTCTGCCCAGCACAGCGACTGGCGCGCTGCCCAGATCGATGCGCAAGAGTCGGCGTCCCCCATCCAGCAACGCTTGCCGATCACCCAGCGACTGGGAAGCGATCAGCGCGCCAAAGGTGATGCTGCTCTCCGGCTTGCCCGCGGCGTCGGGGATGGGCAGATCCCCCTCGGGCTGGTCTACCAATTGCATGAAGAGTCCCCGCCCCCCGTCGCCCTTGTGAAGCTGGCCTGTGGAATGGAGAAAGCGGGGGCCAAAGCCCAATGTGACCGGGGCTTTCGTGCGGTTGCGGATGGCCGTTTGCAGGGCGGAGAGGCTGGCAGCCATCTTCCCGGTCGGCTGGACATAGGCTTGAATGGCGAAGTAATCGCCGGGCTGGGCCTGGGCCAAAAAATCCCGGATGGCGCTGGGCAGATCCGCGGCGGTCACGTCGCCGTAGAGGGTAGCGTTGCCGTCGCTCAGGGCGGGTGACAGAGCCGGCAGCTTGCCCGTGCGGGTATAGGCATCCAGCATCTTGCGGGCCTGGATTTTGGCCGCTTCTACATTGGGCTGGTCAAAGGGGTTGACCCCCAGCCGCTCCCCGGCCACAGCCGTGGCAAACTCCCAGAGAAAGAACTGTTCGGCCAGATCGTAGATGTCCCGGAAATGGCAGTGGATAACCGGTTGGCCCGCCTCCTTCAGTTTGTGAATGGCGGCTGTATGGCTCTCGTCATCGCTATATTGCAGGTAGACAAAGAGCCGGTCCTCGCCATAGACCTCCGGCCCGCCCACACTTTCCCCCACCACGGGCAGAATCCCCTTGCCCTCTTTGCCCAGACTTTCCGCCACCAGTTGCTCCAGCCAGTCGCCAAAGCTGGCAATCTGGGGTGAGACGATGACCGTCATCTTGTCCCGGCCCATCTTCGCCAATTCACCCATCACCGCGCCGATGGTCGCGCCGGGGTTCTGGCTGGCGTTCACGTGGCTGCCACAACTGTTCATAGCGGCGGTGGCCCGGCGCAACAGCCGGTTCAGGTCCAAACCTGTGAGGGCGGCCGGCACCAGCCCAAAGTGGGAGAGCGCCGAGTAGCGACCGCCAATGTCCGGGTCGTTGATGTAAATAGCCCGAAAGCCATAGGCTTCGGCCAGGGTCACCAGTTGGGAGCCGGGATCGGTGATGGCGATGAAATGCTGTCCCGCCTCCTCTGCGCCCACTGTGTCGATGGCGCGGTTGTAAAAGTACTTAAAGAAGGAGTCGGTCTCGGCGGTTGTGCCCGATTTGGTGGAGACAATGAAAAGGGTAGTGGCGGGATCGATGGCGCTGTCGGCGGCTGCCACTGCGTCCGGGTGGGTGCTGTCCAGAATCGAGAGTGCGATCTCTGTGCCGTGGAAGCTCGTGCCAAAGACCTCTGGGGCCAGGCTGCTGCCGCCCATACCCAACACAATCGCGGCTTTGTAGCCCTCATTCTGCAAATCCTGGGCCAGGCCATCCAGACAGGGCTTCTCTTTGCGCATCTGCTCGGCAATGCGCAGCCAGCCCAGCCGGTTACCGATCTCGGCAGGCTGCGGTTTCCAGACCGTATGGCTGTTAGCCCAAATGCGGGCCACCAACTGGCTCTCGTCCATCCCCGCCAGCGCGCTGTCTATGCGCGCCTGGTCCTGGCCCAGATGAAAAGCAACCCGCTGGCCCAGGCTGGAACGGCTGCTGCCGGCATAGCTGGCGGCCTTTTCGGCGATGCTCTGCATCAGTTCGTCAAAGGCATCGGCAAAGGATTTCACCCCATCCCGCTGCAATTGGGCGGTGACTTCGCTCAAATCGATGCCCAGATCGGCCAGTTGGGCCAAATGGTTGCGGTCTGCTTCCAGGCTGGCGTCAATCGTGCGGGCCACTGTGCCGTGATCCAAAAAGGCTTCCAGAGTGTTCAACGGCAGGGTGTTGACTGTAAAGGGGCCGATGAGTTCGTCCACATAGAGCGTGTCGGGAAAGGCGGGGTCTTTGGTGCTGGTGCTGCCCCACAGGGGGCGCTGCACCCGGGCACCTTTGGCTGCCAGTTTCTGCCAGCGGGGGCCGCTGAAGGTAGTTTTGAAGCGGTCGTAGGCCATACGGGCGTTGGCAATGGCGATCTTCCCGGCCAGCTCCGGGCGGCCCAGGGCCTTCACCTGCTTGTCCACCACCCCATCGACCCGGCTGACAAAGAAGGAGGCCACCGACGCCACCCGGCTGAAGTCCACGTGCGCACCGGCCAGCTTTTCCAGACCGCTGATGTAGGCGTTGGCGGTCTCGTCGTAATCTTTCATCGAGAACATCAGCGTCACATTGATATTAATCCCCTCCGCAATGAGGGTTTCGATGGCGGGGATGCCCTGGGCGGTGGCCGGCACTTTAATCATCACATTGGGCCGATCCACCATTGAAAAGAGACGGCGGGCTTCCATAACAGTGCCTTCGGTGTCGTAGGCCAGTTTGGGGTTCACCTCCAGGCTCACATACCCGTCCAGGGCATCCGTGCGTTCGTAGACCGGGCGCAGGACGTCCGCGGCCCGGCGAATATCCTGGATGGCAAGGGTCTCGTAGATGTCGTTGACTGTATGCCCCTCGCTGACCAGCCGCTCGATAGCCGCGTTGTAATCTGTGCTGCTGGTGATGGCCTGCTTGAAGATCGACGGGTTGGAGGTGACGCCCCGCAACCCTTTGCTCACCAGCTCATTCAGCTTCCCCGCGTCCAGAAAGGCCCGGCGGATATAATCCAGCCAGATCGACTGCCCTGCTACTGCCAATTCATGCATCTTTGTCATGGAACTGTCTCCCTGTATAAACTCTGTCAGCGTGCCCAGGAAGCGTGAGGCGTGAAACGTGAGGTGTCGTCACGTACTCTCACGTTTCACGTCTTCACGTTTCCGCACGCAAATCGTGGCTTCGCCACCTTATGTTTTACGCTTCATCGGTTTGACTACTCAATATCGCCCGATGGTCAAACTCCCCGTCGTCCCCGTTCTGGAAGATGGCGTGGGCCGCCATCGCGCCGCCGATGATGCCTGCTTCGTTGAGCATCTGGGCCACCACCAGGGGGGCCCGGGTGTGAATGTGCTTGAAGAATTTCTCGCTCTTTTTGCTCACGCCGCCGCCCACAATAAAGAGGTCTGGCGAGAGCAGAAATTCCAGAGTCTGGAAGTATTTGTTGAGCCGTTTGCCCCACTTCTTCCACGTCAGGTCTGCCCGCTGGCGTGCGCTCTCCGCGGTCTGGCGCTCGGCATCCCCCCCGTTGATTTCAATGTGGCCCAGTTCGGTGTTGGGCAGCAGATGACCGTCCACAAAGAGGGCCGTGCCGATGCCTGTGCCCAGAGTGAGCATCAGAATCACCCCCTGCTGGTCCTTGCCCGCGCCGAAGACCATCTCGGCAATGCCCGCGGCGTCAGCGTCGTTGATGACTGTGACCGGACAGCCCGTGTGCTCTTCAAAGAGCGCTTTGGCGTCGGTCCCAATCCACGAATTGTCCACATTGGCCGCGCTGTGGGCCACGCCGTTGCGGATAATCGCCGGAAAGGTGCAGCCAATCGGTCCCTTCCAGGCAAAGTGGCGCGCCACCTGCCCGACTACCAGGGCCACGTCGATCGGTTTGGCCCCTTCAGGTGTATCCAGGCGATAGCGGTCGGTGATCATCTCCCCCGTCTCCGCGTCCACCACCGCGCCTTTGATCCCGCTTCCTCCGATGTCAATGCCAAGAACGTGCATACTCCCTCCCGCGGGTAAGTCTGTTACCGATGTAGTAGTGCATAAGGTGGCGCAGCCACGATTTGCGTGCAGAAACGTGAAGACGTGAAACGTGAGATCGGGTGACGACACCTCACGTTTCACGTTTCAGTTGGTTGGCCGACCGACTAACGCTTGTGGGTTAGTTCCTGGCTGGTACGGAGTAAAGTGCCTGTGTGACAAATCCTACCCTACAACCGGGCCAGGCCATAGCTGGCTGCGCCCAGCAGGGCTGCCTTTGGATTGAGAATCACATGGACCGGTACATCCTGCAAGAGGCTGGCAAAGCGCCCCTTCTCTGTGAAGGCAGCCAAAAAGCCATCGCTCTCCAGCGCGGGCAGGATACGCGGGGGAATGCCCCCCCCCAGATAGATACCGCCGGTTGCCAGCACCTTCAGCGCCATATTGCCTGCCTCTCCCCCCAGAATCGAGACGAACATCTCCAGGGTGCGGCGGCAGATGGCGCAATCCGGACGGCTCTGGGCTGTCTCCACAATCACCGGTGTTGGGTCTGTCGTGGCAGCCAGCGCCGCGGTCAACCACTCCGGCTCGGCGCAACGGCCCGTCTCTTTGAAAAAGGCGTAGAGGTTGGGAATCCCCAGCCCGGAACAGACCCGTTCGTAGCTCACGTGGCCGATTTTCCCCCGCAAAAAGCGCAGGAGTTCGGTCTGTTCCTCGTTGACCGGTGCAAAAGAGACGTGACCGCCCTCCGAAGCGTGGGCCTTATAGCGTTTGCGCTCCCAGGTCAGAAAAGCCTCGCCCAGCCCTGTACCCGGCGCCACAATCCCAATCGGCGCACGCTCTACTGGCTTCCCGGCCCGCAGGGTATGCACATCTCTGGCTTCCAGGTTGGAGACCGCATTGGCAATCGACTCCAGATCGTTGAGCAGCTTTACACTCTTGACGCCCAGACTGGCCTGCAGCCCCTTCTCCTCCATCCGCCAGGGGAGATTGGTCACTGTGGCTTTGCCGTCCACCACCGGTCCGGCGACGCCAAAAACGGCTGTCTGAAAGGGCAGATGGGTATGCTCCCGGAAATCTTCGATCAACGCTTCCAGCGACTCATAACGGCGGCTGGGGAAGGTAGACTCGGCCAAAGGCGCGGACAACCCGCTCTCCGCCGCATAGACTGCCAGATTGGTTTTGGTACCGCCGATGTCGCCGGCCAGGAGCATAAGCACTTATCCCGTTATGTGAAATGGGTGGCGGTTTTTGGATGCGATACTCCGTACCAGCGCAAGAGCTAACGCACATCTGTTAGTTCCAGGCCGTTCGTGTGTGCCATGTGACCAGCAATGCAAGACTATACTCAAATCAGAAGGAGAAGGGCGGTTTTACCCTTCCGGGAAGCGGCCAAACGATTCAATTTGAGTATTATACAGCCCGGCGGAAATCGACCCACAATACCTGCTCCCCGCCGGTCCGTGACCGGCGGCGCACACCCGCCAGAAACCACCGGGGCACGGACCCGGCGAGAGCAGTCGCATCTATGGCTGGACTTGCGCCGTCGTGTACTAGCACCGGTTGAGCGGTGTCCTGAGCCTGTCGAAGGGTAGGTGGGTGCAGTTCCCCGCCGTATCGAAACCCAGCGGGTTACCCCGAAATGGTTCGTAGACCCGTTCGCTTGATTTCGATACGCCTCGAAGACTCGGCTACTCAATCAGCGCTCACTTACCTGCACTTCCCTGCCCTTCTCCCCCGCGGCCAGCAACGCCTCCACCACGGCCAGATCGGCCAGGGCTTCTTGGGGCGTGTTGCGGTGGGGCGCGCCTGTGCGGGCCGATTCCACAAAGGCTGCGATCTCCCGGTGGGTGCTGAAGGGCAGGCCAAAGCTCTCTTCCCTGCGCTCAGTGCCCCGCTGGATGAGCAGCTTTTGGGTGGTCACCCGCAGGCTGCCTGCGCTGCCCACCACATGCAGCCCGTTGTCCCCCAAAGGGCTGCCCCCGGCATAGGTGACAGTGTAGCTGCCAATCACACCGTTGGCAAAGCGCAGCCAGGCGGCCAGAGTATCTGCCGGGGGCAGGTCCTCCCGCTGCTGGGCTACCACCGCGCCCACGGCTTCGATTTCGCCCAATACCAGCCGCAGCCCAGCCACGTGATGCACGCCCCCATCCAGCAGAAAGCCGCCAGGGAAGCCGCCGCTGCGCCGCCAGACCGTGCGATAGTTGGGCGTGTCGGGCATCACAGGCAGTTGCAGGGCGAAGTCACAGGTCAGGGGTCTGCCAATGACACCCTCCCGAATCGCCCGGCCCGCCGCCACAAATGCTTCCTCATAGCGCCAATTCTCCGCCACCATCCAGACCTGGCCGGGCCGTTTGCTGTGTAGGTCCAACAGAGGGCGGGCTTCGGCCAGGGTAGGGGCGATGGGTTTTTCGCTCATTACGTGGACGCCCGCGGCCAGGGCCAGGGCTGTCACTTCTGGCAGCAGGGGGATGGGCAACACAATATCCACCGCATCCAGCTTTTCCATTGCCAGCAGGGAGGGGATGTGATCGTAGATAGTCACCGCTTCGGGCAGCAGAGCTGCTACCGCGGCCGCGGATTCGTGGGAGCGGCTGCACACAGCCACCACCTGGCACTGTTCTTGCAGCGCGGCATAGGCTGGCGCGTGGGCTTTGCGGACAAAAGTTCCTGCTCCGATCAGTGCAAGCCTCAAGCGGCTCATAGCTCGTCCCCTTCGCTGGGTAACTGCTCACCCCCACCCAACCTCCCCCAAAGTGGGGGAGGAGTCGATCCCGTTCCCACCCTAGAATGGGGAGGGCTAGGGTGGGGTGGCTGAACAGGTACTTCGCTGGAAAAATAGGCCCTCAGGCCAGCCAGCCATTCCGCAGCCGGCCCCGTGACCTGCTGAATGGGTTCGTCGGTTGTGCCGGTGGCAATCCGGCGAAAACGGATCAGCGCCTCCCGCGGTTGACGGGCAAAGCGGATCCTGTCATCTTTCTTGCCATCGTGGGCGATCAGTGCTATTGTGAACACGGGTTTGTGCTGTCGAGTATGTGTAGTCAACCAATCAGCGCTCACCTGTCAGCGGAAGCCTGTTAGAATCAACTGAATTACACGCCCATTATACTCCACCACGCACCCAATCAACCAATGCCCACGCCACTCCCTGATGCCGATCTCTTGCTATTGCTGGCCGTCGCGCTGCCACCCCGTGCCCTGGACATCCTCGGCCCGGTAGTGGACGAGCGCTTTGTAGAAACGTCCTATGGACGGGTGGGTCCCCTGGCCCTGCGCCGGGCTGCCAACGGGCGGGGGGTCTGGGTGCAGCCCTACAGCGGGTTGCCCAGCCGCACGGACCCCCGCTCGATGCTCCTGGCCGCACGCAAACTGGGGGTGCAGCGGGTGCTGAACTGGGATACGGTCATCGCGCTCAACCCCCTGCTCAGCCGGGGACACGCGGTCATTATTTCCGACTACATCGACTTCGTGCGCCACCAGCCCCACACCTTTTTCGAGAGCGAAGGCATCACCGGCATCCACCAATCCCCCTCCTTTTGCCCGCAAATGGGGCAGGCACTCTCCCTGGCCCTGCCGATGGCCCCCGGCTGTGTCTATGTGGGGGTGGACGGTCCACGCCGGGAGAGCGCGCCGGAAGCCCGGATGTTTCGCCAGTGGGGGGGCGATCTGCTGGGGCTGAATCTGGTCCCGGAGATTGGCCTGGCCGGGGAGCTGGAACTCTGCTACGCAGGGGTGGCAACGGTCACCGACGTCAGCGCAGACCGCTTCTCTGCCCCGCCCCAGGGGGAGATGCGCTACGGGCTGGAGCTGGTGCTGGAAGCGCTGCCCCGCTTTGTGGAAATGTTGGCCGCACCGGCCACCTGTGGCTGCGCCGAACGTCTCAGCGCACCGCGCAAGCGGGGATTGCTGGCGAATGATTGGTGGGCGCAGGAATGACCCGAATCACCCAACTCTACCCCCGCCTGGAACTCCTCTCGGAAGGGGAGCCGCCCCACCATACCCTTTTTGTCATGGCCCGGCTGCCCGGATCACCGGACCGGCTGCTGCTCATCGATCCCCCCGCCGATGTGACCGAGCGCTTCTCCCTGGCCGACGAGAACGCGGTTCTCTACACCGGCCCGGCCCGGGAAAGCGCTCTGCCAGAGCTGCAAACCCAGCCCGGCGGCATCGCCCACCTCAGCATCGGCGAACACCTGCTGGACATCTACAGCCAGCAAACAGGCAACGTCATCTATTTTCCCACACTGGGCGTCCTCTGCGGGGGAGATTTCGGCAGCGATCTGGCCCTGCCCCGGCTGGCCCCCGGCTCGGACGGCAGCGAAGAGATCGAAACCCTGCGCCTGCTGGCCCAAACCGTCAAACAGCGACGGCTGGAGGTCTACATCCCCCGAATCGGTTCCCTCTGCCGGGATCGGGTGGAGGTGATGGGGCGCTTGGCCGGGGATGTAAGTTATCTGCACGGGTTGCGCCGGATCATCCCGGCTGGGGCAGAGCAGGGCGAAGCTCTGGAGCGGATTGAACAGATGGCGGCCGGGCTTGTGCCGGAAAATCGGCGCACAGCGTTCTGCCGGGAAATTCACGAGGAGAATGTCGAACGGCTCTGGCGGGCGGTACAGGCATAGGCATAGAAGTTCGACTTTTTCCGAAAAGTCGAACTTCTGTATAAAACGTAGGTGCGGTTTGTAACTGCACTTCTACGGGTGAAACTTCGGTTAAAAAACGCAACAACAAAATACA
>JAHDWH010000208.1 GCA_023384455.1 Caldilineaceae bacterium
CGCCGTCCCAGACGCCGACCATCACACCCACGCCGTCCCGGACGCTGACCATCACGCCCACGCCGTCCCAGACGCCGACCATCACACCCACGCCGTCCCGGACGCTGACCATCACGCCCACGCCGTCCCAGACGCCGACCATCACACCCACGCCGTCCCGGACGCCGACCATCACACCCACGCCGTCCCAGACACCGACGGCCACGCCGACGCTGAGTGCCACACTCACAGCCACGAATACGCCGACCCCATCCCAGACGCCGACGGCCACGCCGACGAGTACACCCACTGCGACTACATCGCCAACAAATACGCCGTCCGCAACGGCAACACCCACTGCCACGGCTACCTTCCCCGCCCCGGCCCTCAAGCTGGAGTTGATGCTGGACAGGAGCGGCCCGGCAGAAGATGGGATTGTCACCGTCGGTCAGGATGTCACCTTTATCCTGCGCATCACAAACAGCGGTGAATCGGATTTGACCACAGTTCCGTTGATCGAGACCTTTGACAACATCTATCTTACCTTTCTGGACGCCCAGCCCAAGCCCACCAGCGCCAGCGGCAATCAGCTATTCTGGGCAAATCTGGCGGAAAACGCACCCCTGGGCGTCGGGGAAGCCCTGGAGATACGGATTCACTACCGGGCGCTCGCCAGCACGGACCTGCTGTTGGATAAAGCTACCAGCCAGACCGCACTGGCCTCCGGAGCCATCGACCGCAACGGCAGCCTGGCCCAATCGGCCCAGGCCAGCGCCGGGGTGCGTATCACCGCCCCCAGTCTGCTCATTCGCAAATCCCTGGCAGGTAGCCATCCCTTTGCCGTGGAGAATATGCCTATCACCTTTACCATCCAGATCACCAATACGGGTGATACCCGGCTGGATGTGCTCGACGTGGCCGACATCTACATACCCGAACATTTCGCCTTCCGATGGGCGCAGCTACCTCCCAGCCAGACCAGCCCGGGCAGGTTGACGTGGAGTGACGTGACCAGTGCCCTGGGCGACGTTCCCCCCGGCGGCTCGATCAGTTTCGGGGTTGGCTTCACTGTCACCACCACCGAATCACCGGTGGTCAATCGGGTGCAAGTGGAACGGGCGGTGGACGAGAACAGCGACCCGGTGGCGCTGGTGCGCGGCCAAGCCCAGGTAGATATCGGTGTTGCTGCCATCGACCTGACGATTGTCAGCGATCCGCCACCCACCCAGAGCGTGCGTCCGGGGGACTGCATCCTCTACGATCTGATTGTCACCAACACGGGTGGGGTAGAGTTGACGAATACAGTTCTGACTGCTTTCCCGCCCGAAGGGACTACGCCCGTGGACGAGTGTCAGCCTGTGTCCAGCGCCCGGCTGCCTGGACCCCAGACCCACGAGCCGCCGATCTCCTGGAATCTGGGCACCCTACGCCTGGGCCAGGTCGTCGTTCGCCAGCTATGGGTTGTGGTCAATGGCGACATTCAGGTGATGCTGATCGTTCTACCCGGTGTGGTGCGTAGCGACCAGACCGGCGATGCAGACATTACCGATCAGGGCGTGCTGCTGCTGGAGCCGACGGCTGTCACCCTCCTGCGCTTCACCGCCCGCAGCCAGCCGAGCGGTGTCCAGTTGGATTGGGTGACGGGTGCAGAGGTCAACGCCTGGGGCTTTCACCTGTGGCGCACAGCCAGCGACAGGTGGGGCAACGGCGTGCGGGTGACACCGGGGGTGATCCCGGCCCAGGGGCGCAACGGCAGTGGCGCATCCTACAATTTCTTCGACCCGGACGGGCAGAGGGGCGACTGGTACTGGCTGCAAGAGATCGAGAGCGACGGCAACCTGAATCTGTACGGCCCGGTCCAGGTAGACGCTCTGACCTACGGCGTGCCGGAGCGCAACATCTTCCTGCCATTGATTGGGCGGTAATCACCGAAGATACCTGTTCAGCCACCCCACCCTAGCCCTCCCCATTCCAGGGAGGAAAGTGGATCGACTCCTCCCCCACTTTGGGGGAGGTTGGGTGGGGGTGAGCAGTTACCACCGAAGATACTGATGAACCAGAAAGGCAGAAAGAGACGAAGGGAGAATCCGAACTCCTTTCGTCTCTTTCTGCCTTTTCGTCACTGACCGTAGGCGATTGAGTGATTGTAACAGATCAGGCCGGGAACAAGCGACGCTGGACGCCGGACGCCGGACCGCCCCCCTCGCTTACGGGAAAATCTCCCGGTTGATGGCACCGATCACCCCATTCGGATTGTCCCGCCAGACGCTGGGGTTTTCGCTGCGGGTCAGCCAACTCAGGATGGCCCGCTGCTCCTGAGCGGTCAGCGTACTGATCTGCCCCTGAATCATCCGCACCACCAACTGGCGGAAGGGGGAAAGCCCGGCGGGGTTGTCATTGAGCGGATTGCTGCTGTCACGGCTCCAATCCCCCCACACTTTGTCTACAATCCCGTTGAGCCGCTCCCCCACATCCGCCCTGCCCAGGGCATCGACAACCGTAGCCGACCCGATCCCCGTCTGGTCAAAGTCGGGCAGGTGGGCCAGCAGATGCTCCACCAGCGCGTTGCCCAGGTTGGGGAAGTCGTTGGGGGTGCTGGCCGACGCCATCTTTTCCAGCAGCGTGTCGTGGAGCGAACTGCTCGACGGCCCAGGCGTGGGCGTGGCAGTGGGCGGCTGGGCAGGCGGTGCCGATCCCGGCGGGATAATCACCGTCATATGGCCGTCCTCCACCCCGTAGACGATCAGCCGGTGTTGGCCGCTCTGTGCCAGGACGAACTCCCAGACACCTGTTCCCTGACCGTTGGGCAGCAACACCTCGCCCAGCGGGTCCAGCACATAGACCTGCACATTGGGCGTGTCCAGTTCAATACGCATCTGTTGGCCTGCGTTGGCCGAGAGTTGATACCCTGCGGGGTTGCGGCTGCTCAGGGTTAATTCCACCAGCGCGTCCATAGCCCCCGGCGCAAAGCGAATCGGCTGGAAGCTGCTGGGCAGTGTCAACACCCCGGCATCCGGTCTGATGAAGACGGACCCCAGCGCCATTTCGGGCCAGATCACCTGGCGGCTGCCCACTTCGATGCGGGGCATCTGATTGCAGGTATTCGTATAGCAGGCCAGCAATATGAATGTCCCGTAGATGGGGCCAACACCGGGCGCAACCCGCTGGGAGAGCCGCTCCCGAATGGGCTGATCCCCAGGGGTGAAGCTCCAATTCCCCACCAGAGCCAGGGCGTCGGCGCTGTAGGTATTGGGGTTCAGCGTCTGCACCACCCGGTAGAGCATCACCCGAACCTCGCGCCCGCTCTGAAAATCAGCAAAGTTCAACACTGCATCCCCCGGTGTGCTAAACTGGCTCTCTAGCGCGCCGCCCCGGGTGGTGGCATAGATGCGGGCTGTGCCCTGCACAGAAATCTGCCGGGTTTGGGTATTGCCGTCCGCCGAGAGGATCAGCTCGTAGATTCCACTGGGGCTGTCGATGGGGAAGTAGTAGCTCCACAGGTCGGGCCGGCCGAACCCCGCATTCTCCAGTACAATCTCCTGGCCGCTGGGTAGGCGCAGGCTAACGCTGGTGACAGGCATCCCCTGAAAGCGCTCCGGAGCCTCGATAGTGGGCAGCACAGGCACAAAAGGCGTGGAGAAGATAGGCGCCAGCACAGGCGGCCGGTCAATCTGCACGGGTGTGGGCAGCACCCGAAATGCCTCCACCGGCAGCCTCAGTGGGCGGGCCATCGGAGCGACCGGAATGGCCGTGGGCAGAAAGAGCGCGGCTGGCGGGCGCAGAAAGGCTACGCCCGGGGTCAACGCACCGCTGCCGTTCCAGGGCTGGAAGTCCCCCACGCAGCGCTGCACATAAAGGACCTCCAGCTTGTCCGGCGCGCCGATGGAGAAGAAAGTGCTGGAGAGCACCCACGCATCGCCGCCGGGCGCGACAACCGCATCGGCGCAGAGATTCGGAACACCCAGGGCATAGGCCGGTACAGATTCGAAGCCAATGAACGGGTTGACCGTATCTTCACTGCGCTGGGTACTCAGGTCAGCGCCGCCCGGTGTGGGGGTGGCGGTGGGTGTACGGTGGACGGCCAGGGGCCGAGCGGGTGGCGCGGCATAGCCCATCCCGCTGGGCTGGAGAAGCAACAAAAGCGCCCCTGCACCCAGAATCAACAAACCTCCCAAAAGCAAGCGCAAGAAGTGGACTCGTTTTTTATTGGCTGATGGCATTGTAGCAATCCTCCTGGCGACCGGCAAAGGCCGCGTTTTTGACAATATAGTCACGCGCAGGGTTGGGTTCAGAAAAGTGGGTTAAAAAATCATTCAGAGTGGGGGCCAGGGCCTCCACCTGCTCGTCCCGGCAGAGGGCCTGGAGCAGGTAGATCATCGAGTCACGGGCCATCAGCAGCGTCTGTTCCCGGTTGCGTTCCACCCCAACAGCCACCGACTCCTGGTAGAAACCGATGACAGCCGACAACCGCTCGCTGCCCGCTTGGGGTCGATCATCCATTTGGAAGAAGTCCGTGTGCCCACGCTCCCGATAGGCGATGATGGCTTTGGCCGCCTGGGAAGGGCGCTTTTCGGCTGCATAGAGCGCAATGGCGGCGTCATAAGCGTCCCGGGCCCCGGCCCATTCGTCCTGGTTGCGGCAGAAGGAGCGGGTGAAGCGAATCCGCCCCAACCCCAGCCAGGCGTTCAAATCCACGTCATCCCCCGGCGTCTTCTGGCTGGTCGGCGCATCCAACACCTGCTGATAGAGTGTGGCGGCTTCGTCCAGCCAGCCCCAATCCCAGCCACAGCTACTGCCCGATTCCACCTGGGCCAGCCGGGCCAACTGGACATAGCCGCTGGCCTCCCCGTTGACCCCGCGCAGGTACTCCCCGTTGAGTTCGACGGCTTTCTCATAGCCATCCAGCGCGCTGAAGATAATCTCCCGCTGCTTTTCGATGGAAGCGTTCTCCTGCACAGCAAAGATCAACTGCTGCAAATGGGCGTTGCCCAAAAAGTGATAGAGAATCTCCTGGCCTGTGTCGTCCTCGGCCTGCCCCCATTCTGTCTCTGTGGCGGCCTCGAACTCCCGCAATGCCTTCGTATAACCTTCTTCGCTCTCCTGGGAAAAGTAGAGAAAGCCCCGCACCAGCAGACGCAGGGCCTCCAGTCGGCGCTGAATTTCGGCGTTGGCGTCCCCCTGCAATTCAGCGCTGGGGCTGTAGCGGATGACTTTGCCCAGGGCATAACTGCCCTGCAACTCCCCGGCCAGCTCCGTCGAAACGTCCTGGGCCGCGGTATCGGCCAGATAAAAAGCGGGCTGCAACTGCCAGTTGCCATCGGTCGCCCGCTCGATGTTGCCGTAGACCAGCAGGTTGGCGTTGAGGGCGAGGGTGCGGCTCTCCACATCCCCGGCGCTGATGGCGGGAACCCCATCGACTGGACCCCAGACATTCACCGGGCGGCTGATGACTCTGCTCAGGTCGTCGATCTGAAGTTTCAACAGCCCGGCAATCTCATCGGCCCGCCGGCGGCCCTCGGCGGCGCTGTCAGCATCGGTCGTCTCATCCGGGGCAAAGGGGGCAATGGCAATGTTATAGCCATCGGGCATAGCGGTTGGGGGTGGCGGCGGGCGCTGGGACCAGATCCACCCGGCCACCAGCAGCAGCGTGAGCAGGGACGCAATCCCGGCCAGGGCAAACCAGCGCAGTTCCCACCAGCGCTGGGGTGCGTCGGGGATGCGTTCGTAGCGCACTTCGGGCAGGCTGTCTGTGCCTCGGATGGCCGCTACCAGCCGGGCCAGTTGGCTCTCGCGCCGGGCCGGGTCGCTCATCTCCAGCGCGCCCAACAGGGCAATGCGTCCCGGCGGCTCGCACGCTTCCAGCCCCAGGGGGATCAGCCGCCGCAGCCGGGCACCCGGGTCCCTGTGCTGCACCAGCAGCGTCTCCAGCTCCGCGGCCCCTTCGCTCACATAGGCCGGGCTGAGAACCGCCACAATTTTGCGGCTTTCGTCGATCAGCCGCTCGATCTCGCGCAGCACAGGCACACCGGCCCGCACAGATTCTTCGTCGATGGCGACGATCAGCCCTGCCTCTTTCAGCCGGGGCAGCAGCCAATCCAGCACCCACGGCGCGTCCTGTTGGCTATAGCTGATAAAAACGTCGTAGCGGTAGGCGGCTTCTTCGGCCATAGGGATACCCAACCGGGGGGAATAGATGGAACTGGTGGTGTAAGTTGTTGCATTCTAACACGGCGGGTGGGAGAGGACAAGAGGGAAAATTTGGCGAGAGTCGGAACGGACCCGATTGCGCAGCCCAATCGGCCCAGGTTGCCACTTTCGCCCCATCCGTGTACGATTGGCTGGTCGCATCCGCACCCATCGTGAGATTCACCTGTGCCGCCCCTCCCGCTCCATCGCATACCCCTACAGACCGGGGCCAATTGTGGCCTCTTTGCCGTCATCGCCGGCTCCCGGGCATTGGGCTATGGGGAAGAGGACGAAGCCAGACTGGCCCCGGCATTGGACCGGCTGGAGAAGGCCGATCCCCGCACTTTCATCGGCGAAGTGCTTTCCGTCGATCTGCTCCTCGACCTGATCCGGGGTCTCTCCCAGGGCGGCGCAGGGTTATTCAGCGCCCGGTCAGTGGCTTTTTCCACGCCGGCGGAACTCTCCGAGCTCATCCGGGAATCTGCGGTGACTGGTGGCGCGCTGCTCATCCCCTTTGCCCGCCCCCAGAGCTATGACGTCTATTACAGGCTAGTGGGGCAGAACGCAACGGAGACGGAAATCCGAGCGGCGCGCAAGGCGAAGGAAGCGGAAAGCCTCTTTCTGCCCGCAGATGCCCATTGGGCGCTGATCAACCGGGTGGATGAAGCGGGCCAGATCGTCCTGGCCGACTCCGTGGAAGATGTATGGGGGCGGGGGCACGGCTACGAAGCCACATTCACCGCCGAAAAGTTGACCGCGGCCAATCTGGCCCTGAAGGGCTGCTTCGACTGGCGCAACTTTCTGGATGGGCAGGGCCGGGTGTGGGGAATGGGCGATCTGCTTGGAAAGCCCTATGCGCCCAGCACACCCCGTCTCAAAAACCCGGAGCGACTGGAGAGGATTCTCTCCAATGCTGGCCGGGAAGCCCTGGACCTGGCCGGGCGCGTGCTGACACTGGAGAGGGAGAGGATGAGATGAGAGAAAAGCGACTTGTGGAGGAGTACGATCCGGTGTGGGCCGAGTGGTTTGCGGCCCTGCGTGCGGTGTTGGCCCAGGCGTTGGGCAACGCGGCCATCGCCATCGAGCACGTAGGCAGCACGTCCGTGCCGGGGCTGGCCGCCAAAGCCATCATCGACATCGACATCGTTTTCCCCGTCGGCGGGCTGGACGCGGTTGTGGGGAGGCTGGCGACAATCGGCTACGTCCATTCCGGGGATCGGGGCATTGCGGGGCGGGAATCCTTTGACCTGATGGATGCAGAGAGAAAGGCGTCACTCCCCACCCATCACCTCTACGCCTGCCCGGAAGGCAACCCGGAACTGGCCCGCCACCTCTTCCTGCGGGAGTGGATGAAAACGCACCCGGCGGACCGGGAGAAGTATAGCCGCAAGAAATTCCTCCTGGCCGAGCTGTGCGATCACGACCGGCGGCTCTATGCGGATGTGAAAGCTGTGGCGCTGGATGGATTCTTCCGGCGGATATTGGGGCAGAACATCTGAAATTTTTAACAAAAAAATTGACGCTTGAACCTGCAATGGTATTCGGTGTATACTAGCATTCTGGCGAGCGCACACGGCTTATGAGGTGAACAAATGGAAACAACTGTCAAGTATTATAACTTTGACGAATTGGCACAAGAATTGGCTACATATACAGGCGAATCCGTTGGGGATGCTGTGACAATAGCGGTGCGCGAGCGTTTGCGGCGCGTGCAAACCCAGCGCAAGATTGCCCCCAAATTGCACGAAACGCTGCTGCGTATTGGGAGGGAGTGCGCAGCTTTGCCTGTACTCGATAATCGCATCCCGGATGAGATTATTGGGTATGACGAGCGGGGGGTCCCGGTCTGATGGTTATCGACACGTCAGCCGTCATGGCAATCCTTATGGGTGAGCCGGATGCAGCAATTTTTGCCCAGGCAATCTCGGCAGATTCTGTACGCTTAATGTCTGCGGCGACACTGCTCGAAGCTGCCATTGTAATTGAGGCGCGGTACGGCAATGCCGGTAACGAGAAGCTGGACGAGTTCATTGCAGAAGCACAAATTGTGATCGAGCCAGTCACCAGAGACCAAATAACACTGGCACGTATCGCCTTTCGCACGTATGGCAAAGGCCGTCATCGAGCTGGTCTCAACTTCGGTGATTGTTTCTCGTATGCTCTGGCAAAATCAGCGCAGGAGCCTCTGCTCTACAAAGGCAACGACTTTATGAACACCGACATTGTAGCCTCAGTTGGTCCGTAAAGTCTGGATTGGCACAATCCACAGCACTATCCGCACAATCCCCGCCCCCCGCAATCGGTAGATGGCCGTGGGGCACGCTTCGTACTCCCCCTGCTGGTGATCCTTCACCGCGTGCCAGCCCTGCCACTCCGGTTCTTCCTGTCCGGTCACAATCTCTACCAGCAATCCTTCGGGCGGGTCCTCCGGGATCAGCGCCACATTGGCCAGCCCTGCATCCACCGAACGCACAGCCAGCCCCTCCACCGCCGGCGCGCCCGTGTGCAGATGCCAGAGAATTTCGTAGCTGTGTTCGGCGTCGTCCGTCGGGGTGAAGGTATCCTCCACCAAAAAGCAGGGGCCGAAGCGCTCGGCCCCCTCTTTGTAGAAGGTCACCCGCCGCCGGTGGCTGACAGTGCGCTCCGCGTCCGGCCCGTAGCCCTCCGTATAGACAGCCTCCACCACATCCCGCGCCTCGTCCGAATGCCAGAGTGTACCGCTGGGCCGGTCGATGCGCTCGTTGACCCGATCAAAGCTGCGCCGCCGGTTCTGGTCCTGGCCGTCCACACGGGCGGTGTTGTGGCTGCGGGTGCTCAGGACATAGCGGCGCATCGGCGAATCGTCGTAGGCGTAGTTGCCCCCCTCGGTGATCAGCCGCCGCCCGTAGGCGTGGAGCAAAAAATTCAGCTTGTCCTCGTGCTGATGGGCAAAGCCAAAGGGGCCCCCGTCCAGCAGCGCCCAGACCGCCTGTGCGTCCCAGCCGCTGCGCATCACATACAGCCCGGCGTAGTCCAGAGCGATGGATGTGTAGTCCGGCGGGCTGCCCTGGCCGCCGCCAGTGACCGCCCAGCGGAAGTCCGTCCGGGCCGGGTAGAGGGAGACCGCCCGTTCCAGTAGTTTGTCCACCGGATGCCAGCCACCGTCGTTCAGATCGGGCAGGCATCCGTCGGGCATCATCAGTTTGAGATTGGCGCCGTGCATCGCTTCCAGTCCATCCCGGAAAGCCGCGGGCACGGGAATGTCATAGGCTTCGGCCACATCCCACAGCCACTGGTAGTTGCGGATGTTCACCTGATGATAGCCGGTGGAGAGTTCGTACTGCATCCCGTCCGGGTAGTTCTGCACGCCCAGCTCGTGGATGAGGGTGGCAAAGGCGAAGTCCCGCCACTCTTCTGCCTGACAAAATTGGGGGTAGAGAATCCCGATCTGGCCCAGGCCGTTCTGCTCCATAATCAGCCAGTTGTGGCTGTGATGGACATTGCGCAGCCGCCAGCCGTGCTCCCAGACCGATTTGTACCACTCCACCAGCACGTCGTCGTCGAAGTAGGGGGAGCGGTAGAAGCTGTGCAGGGCCCACGGCCACGCCCCGCCCATACGGATGCCCGCTTCAATCGTGCGCCAGGCCCAGGTAGCGTTGCTGGGCGCGTCGAGAGCTTCGCCCGCGGTCTGCTTCTTCCAACTGAGGAAGAGTTTTACGAAAGCCGCGGCCAGTCGCTCGTCGCCCGTGGCCCGGTAGCGTTCGCCCAGCAGGGCCCACTCCGGGTGGCGGCTGAGCTGCCAGGTCCACTCTTTGTATTTGTTAAAAGTGGGGTTGGCGAACCAGTCTACCGACCCCCCAAAGGCGCAGGGTGTGCTACACGAAACGAGGGTGCCGGCCAGTACCCGCACACAGGCGGCCTCAGCTGTCTCGTCGGGCAGGTAGTGGGTGGCGTCGAGGAAGCTGCGTTGCTGGCGAAACCAGCGCTCCGGTTGCAAACTGGCCCGCACCTCCGCGGCGAAGATGTGGCGGGCTGTGGCAAAATCCCCCGCCTCCACCGCAGCGGGAATGGCTTCCAGCCCGGGGCGGGTGGTGTCGATCTGTTCCCCAAAAAATTCAGCGTCGGTGAGCCGGGGGCGGGTGCTTTCCATCAGAGAACCTCCACAGTGCGTTTGTCCAGTTGTGCCCAATCCCACTCTGCGCCCCAGCCGGGCGCGTCGGGCGGGCGGATAAAACCCCGTTCGGGCAGGGGCGGGTTGAGCAGGCCGACTTCCTGGCCGATTTTGTCCCGGCTGCCGCCGGGGAAGTATTCGTAGTAGCTGCTGTTGGCTAGGCTGACGCAGAGATGGGCGTGGACCAGCCCAAAGAGTCCTCCCGGCCCGTTCAGTTCAATCGTCGTGCCGTGCATCTCGGCCAGATGGGCCAGTTTGAGGATATTCGTCGTGCCGTGGCGGGCATTGGCCCGCAGCAGGTCCGTGGCGCCGGAGATGAGCCAGCGGGCGCTCAGGTCGCTATCGTTCATCAGCGTCTCACAGGCCAGGATGGGGATGTCCAGTGCCCCGGCCAACTGTTGCAGTTCGCCCTGACGGGTGTCCGGGATGGGTTCTTCCAGCCAGCGAAAGTCCAGTTCTTCCAGTGCCCGCCCCACCCGCAGAGCGTCGGCGTAGTTGTAGTGGGCCATCGCCGCGTCGTGGAAAAGGGCGATCTCCGGTCCCACCGCCTCCCGCATGGCCTGCTGCCAGACGATATTTTCTTTGGCGGAGCGGCGGAAGTGATCCTTCACGCCGGGAAAGCCCAACGCCACCGCGTGCAGCGTATCCTCCAGCATCACTTCCAGCCCGTCGCCCCGGTTGTTGTAATAGGCCGGCGCGGCCTGCCTTGCCCGGCCCAGCAGCGCATAGACAGGCAGTCCCGCTGCTTTGCCCGCAATGTCCCACAGGCAGTTGTCAAAGCTGCCCCACCAGCCGGGCCGGGAGAACATCCCCCGGGTGGCAGCGGTCAGTTTCTCGGCCAGCCGCTCCCGGTCGAAGGGGTTCTCGCCGATGCAGAGCAGGCGCAGTTGCTCCAATTCCACCCGGCGCATCTGCGTATAGCGGGCGTCGCCGACGGTGCAGATACCCTCGACGCCCTCGTCAGTCTGCACCCGCAGCAGGTGGATGTGATTGTCAGCCGCGCCCTGGCTGCGGGGCAGCCAATAGCGATCCACGCCAATGCCCTGCTCTTCCAGGGAAAAGAGGGAGGTGTTGCCGGGGAGTTGGAGGACGGTGAGGGTAATTTGGGTGATTTGCATTGGCTAGTACACACCGGCGTAAATAGACCAATAGTTGGAGGGGTGATGTAAACTGG
>JAHDWH010000444.1 GCA_023384455.1 Caldilineaceae bacterium
ATCCAGAAGATCGTCATCGGCGTCTCCGGCGGGCTGGACAGCACTCAAGCGCTGATTGTGGCGGCCCGCACAATGGACCGACTGGGCCTGCCCCGCACAAATATCCTGGCCTATACGATGCCCGGCTTTGCCACCAGCGCAGGCACACGCAGCAACGCCCACCGGCTGATGGAGGCCCTGGGCGTCAGCGCGCATGAAATCGACATCCGCCCGTCGGCGATGCAGATGTTTCGGGACATCGGCCACCCATTCGGGATATTGGATATTGGATATTCGGCTGATGCCGTTCCCCCCCAAACCCCAAACCCCAAACCCAAAACCCCACCCCGAAAAGAAAAAACATTAGAAAATTTACAGGCCCGGGGGCCCACCATCACTGTCGAAAATGTCCAGGCCGGGGAGCGTACCAGCCATCTCTTCCGGCTGGCGAACCACAACAACGCGATTGTTCTGGGCACGGGGGACCTGAGCGAACTGGCCCTGGGCTGGGCCACCTACGGCGTGGGGGATCATATGAGCCACTACAATGTGAACGGCTCCGTGCCCAAGACACTCATCCAGCACCTCATCCGCTGGGTCATCGGCTCCCACCAGTTCGACGACGCCACCAGCGCTGTCCTGCAAGCGATTCTGGACACGGAAATCTCGCCGGAGCTGGTCCCGGCTGGTGAAGGGGAGGACGGCTCTCAGCCTGCCCAGAGTACAGAAGCGAAGATCGGCCCCTACGAGTTGCAGGATTTCCACCTCTACTACATCACCCGCTACGGCTTCCGGCCCAGCAAAGTGGCCTTTCTGGCTCTCCACGCCTGGGGGGAGCGGGCCCGGGGCGAGTGGCCGGAGTTTTTGCCGGAGGAGAAGCGCAACCAGTACGACCTGCCCACTATCAAAAAGTGGCTGGAACTCTTCCTCTTCCGCTTCTTTCAGATCAGCCAGTTCAAGCGCTCGGCAGTGCCCAACAGCCCGAAGGTGGGCAGCGGCGGCAGTCTCTCCCCCCGGGGGGACTGGCGCGCACCCAGCGACTCCTCGGCGGCGGTCTGGCTGGCGGAGTTGCGGGGGAATGTGCCGGGGGAGTGACCGCGGGCGGCGGGCAGCAGACAGCAGACGACACGCTTCCGACGAGTAGCATACAGAGAAAACCATCAAGCACACAAGGGATTGCATCAATGCCTACAGAACCCACCGACAATCGACCGAATCTCCTCTTTATCTGCGTAGACCAGTGGCGGGCCGACGCCCTGGGTTTCGCCGGTCATCCCGTGGCCGAAACACCCCATCTGGACCGCCTGGCCCACGAGGGTGTCAATTTCACCCAGGCCTACGCGGCTACCCCCACCTGTGTGCCAGCCAGAGCCACGATTTTCACGGGTCTCTCCCCCCGGCATACGGGCTTTGTGGGCTACAACGATCACATCGACTGGCGCTACGACGTGACCCTGCCCGGCCTGCTGGCCGATGCGGGCTACCACACCCAATGCGTGGGAAAGATGCATACCCACCCGGCCCGCAATCTGATGGGCTTCCACAATGTGATTCTCCACGACGGCTATCTGCACCGGG
>JAHDWH010000209.1:0-2453 GCA_023384455.1 Caldilineaceae bacterium
GCCCGGATGATCTGGCCGGGTTTGTGATCCGAGCGCTGGTGGAACGGACGGGCGTGGACCCGGCGTCCATCGAAGATGTGCTGCTGGGCTGCGCCAACCAGGCCGGGGAGGACAACCGCAATGTGGCCCGGATGGCCCTGCTCTTGGCCGGGCTGCCCCAGGAAGTGGCGGGTGCGACGATCAACCGGCTGTGCGGATCGTCGATGGAGGCGGTGCATAGCGGCACGCGCCAGATACTAACCGGCGACGCCGCGGTTGTGCTGGCAGGCGGTGTAGAGTCGATGAGTCGCGCCCCGTTTGTAATGCCCAAAGCGGAGCGGGCCTTCCCCACCGGGGATGTGACCGTCCACGACACAACTTTGGGCTGGCGCTTCCCAAACCCGAAGCTGGCCGACCTTTTCCCCCTGGAAGGGATGGGCGAGACCGCCGAAAATATCTACGACCGGATGCCCATCAGCCGGGAGGCGCAGGACGCCTTCGCCTACGAGAGCCATCTGCGCGCGGTGGCCGCGAGCCGGGCCGGGCGCTTTGACGACGAGATTGTGCCCGTCCCTGTGCCCCAGCGCAAGGGCGAGCCGGTCTGGGTGGTCAACGACGAGCATCCGAGGCCAGACACGACACCGGAAAAGCTGGCCCAACTGCGCCCGGTCTTTCGCAAGGGGGGCACTGTCACCGCGGGCAATGCCAGCGGCATCAACGACGGCGCGGCAGCGATTCTGTTGGCCGGGGAAGCGGCTGTGCAAGCCCAGGGATTGCAGCCGCTGGCCCGGATTGTCTCGATGGCCGTGGCCGGTGTAGACCCGCGAGTGATGGGGCTGGGACCTGTGCCCGCCAGCCGCAAGGCATTGGCCCGGGCCGGGCTGACGGTGGACGACATCGGCCTGGTGGAGCTAAACGAAGCCTTTGCGGTGCAGGCGCTGGCCTGTATCCGGGAGCTGGGGCTGGAGCGCAGCCGGGTGAATGTCAACGGCGGCGCGATTGCTCTGGGCCACCCCCTGGGCTGTTCGGGGGCCAGAATTCTCACAACACTGGTCCACGAAATGGCAAAACGGCCCGATGTGCGGTATGGTTTAGCAACGATGTGTATCGGCGTCGGCCAGGGCATCGCCACGATTGTGGAAAGAATAGAAGTGGAAAGAATAGAACACGGATAAAAACGGATGGGATGGATTTTCACGGATTCTCCCAGCCGCTACAGGTTTGTCCATTACCACCCATTTACAAAGGAATCGCACTGTGTCAACCTCTCTGAAAGTCGGCGTTATCGGCGTCGGCGGTATTGCCAAAACCCATATGCCCGGCTGGGCGGCCTCGGACATTGCCGAGGTGGTGGCGGGCAGCGATGTCTTCGGCCCCGCGCTGGAAGCCTGGGGCGCGACCCACGGCGTGACGAAGCTCTCCACCGACGCCGGGGCTATCATCAACGACCCGGACATCGACATCATCGACATCTGCACGCCCAATATGTACCACGCACCCCTGGCGATTGCCGCGCTGGAAGCGGGCAAGCACGTCATCTGTGAGAAGCCCCTGGCCCCCACGCCGGGCGACATCCGCAAAATGATTGCGGCCCGGGATGCCTCGGGCAAGACGCTGATGACGGCCCAGCACTTCCGCTTCAAAGGCAGTTCTAAGGCGCTGAAGGCGGAGATCGACAGCGGCAGTCTGGGCGACATCTACCACGCCCGCAGTCTGATGTTGCGCCGGGGCTGGATTCCGGCCCGGCCTGGATTCATCTACAAAAAGAACAGCGGTGGTGGCCCCACCATCGACATCGGCGTCCACATTCTGGACTTGACCCTCTGGCTGATGGGCAACCCCAAGCCGATTTCTGTCTCCGGTGTGGCCCGCGCACCCCTGGCCCATCACGCCGGGGCCTTCAGCCAGTGGGGGCTGGTGGATGTGCCGACGGACACGGATGTGGAAGATTTCGCGGCGGCCTTTGTGCGCTTCGAGAACGGCGCGACGCTGATTCTGGAGGTGAGCTGGCTGCTCCATCACGACACACCGGGCGAGGATATGCAGATGTGGCTCTACGGCACAGAAGGGGGCAGCCATTGGCCCGAGTGCAAAATTATGAGCACCAACTACGCCACGAAGCAGTTCTATAACAAGACCCTGCAATTGACCGCGGATACAATGGAACCCCACGCGCTGGAATGTGTGGAGTTTGCCAAAGCGGTGGCCGCGGGCGCGCCCTCGCCCGTGCCCGCCGAGCAGTCGATGCAGGTGATGGCGATTCTGGACGGCATCTATCGCAGCCAGGAACGGGGTGGGGAAGTAAAGTTGGATTTGTAAAGGCGGGAAGATCAACGCTGAGACGGGCTGTGGGTTTTCGCCCGGCAGAGGCGTGAAACGGGAAGACGGGGTTTGGTGCTATGTATCAACTGTAGCCGGTTTAGCCCCGGGTTTTAAATAGAGGTGGGGGGGTCGAAGGCGGGGGTTGACCGATA
>JAHDWH010000209.1:2463-11431 GCA_023384455.1 Caldilineaceae bacterium
GAAACGTGAGATCGTTCAGTGATCTCACGTTTCCCGTTTCACGCCTCTGGTATTCCATTCGGTTGTCGGCTACGACGTCGTGTGTACCCGAATCCGGAAGGTCTGTCTCACATTTTGACAAGATACGAGCGCTACACATACAATCCCTGTATGTACGGGTCGGTGGCGGAATGGCAGACGCAACGGACTTAGAGAAATGAGCACCGGAGATGGAAACACTCCGAGTGAATTCGGTCAAATTCGGGGAACTCTTCGATACTTTCATGAGAATCCCGAGCCAAGCTTTTTGTTGATTGCAACGAAAATCAGAACGCAGAAACCACAGAAACCGCAGATTTTCGCAGATTTTATCCGTGCAAATCCGTGTTCATCCGTGTCAATCCGTGTCCTTATTTTTAGGTTGACAAGAAGAAGGTGTAGAGACTTGACGGCCGAGACCTACGGCGGACAGCCAGGGTCAAGAGAAAGTCCAGACCACAAACTCTCGGTACGTTTCCGATGAGGTGGCGAAAGCCATAGTGGTACGAAAATCCGTCGGGGAAACCCGTGTGGGTTCGACTCCCACCCGACCTACCAGAAGGATGAGAACGAAAAAGAGGGCTGGGGTATCTGATACCCCAGCCCTCTTTTTCGTGGCTCAACAGGAATTCAGGGGTTAACCCGCTTGATTTCGATACGGCTGGAAACAGCCCCAGCCTACTCAATCAGCACTGATCCGAACGCTCTATTCCTGACCCCCTGAGTTCCCCAGGAATTTTTTCCGTTGCGTGGCTATCTGTCCAGCATAGGCAGCCACAGCCTATTGATTGTAGAGGAAAGGAAGCCGCCGGAGACTTTGTAACTGGTGCTGCGTGCGATGTCGGTGGTCGGTTGACCGATGACGGATGTGACGGCGAAGCTGGCCGACCCGGCCACGCCTCCGCCGGTGATCACAAAACCCCGGGAAGAAAAGTTGATGGACGACTGCGCGGCCACGAATCCCACCGGAAGTAGCAGCAGCAGCACGAGCGCGAGGAGAAAAAGTTTGTGCTTCATCGGCTTTACGCTCCTAATCGATAGCGAGAAAGAGAGGGATAGTGCCGCTGGCTGCATCGACGGGGCCGGCCACTTTGCCGACTACAACCCCGTCTGCCATCCCCTCCGCGCTGCTTGAACGCATCATCTCGACGCTGGCCGAAATCGCCAGTTTGTCGCCGATCTGCCAGTCTGCGGCCCGCGCCAGGCTGGTCAGGTTGACCGCGGGGGCCAGCCCAGCGGTGATGATGACGAGAAAACCGTCCGGCGTAATTGTCCCCGCCACCGGCGCAAAGTCGATAATCTCGCTGCCATCTTCCAGAGCGACGGTGGCGGCTGTCACAGCGGAAGCGGCGACGCCGATGACTGCGTTGCGATTGCTGGCGTCCAATTTGGCAACAGCCAGCATCGGTTGGCCGCCTTCCGGGGATGGCACGACACCCACCATCGCCACCAGATCACCCGGCTCGATGGGCAGATTCCCCCGATTGGCCACAAGCGCCTGGCTGCGCGCCGAACGGTCGGTCACCCCATTTGTGCTGATTCCACTGGCCCCGCCAAAATAGCCATCGAACCAACCGCTGCCGCCTTGCGCATACAGCCCCCGATAGTTGTCGCTGTAGATGCGTGCCCCATAGCCAGCTTCTCCAGAGGGGTCGGTGCCCCGGGCATACAACCCTTTGCCCCCTTCAAAATAGCCGCCTTCGTTGTAAAAGTTGGAACTGTTGGAGGTATCACCCCGGCCATAGACGCCCACGCCCTGATTGCTCTGGCCGTAGACGCCGGGGGCCAGGATATTGGGATGGCTGCGGTTGCCGTTGCTATAGCCATAGACACCGATGCCATTGGTGCTGTAGAAGTAGCCGGCATAGCCCCGATTGGCGTTGCTGCCGCCGTCGAAGCCATAGATGGCATAGCCGTCTTCTGTCTGCCCATAGATGGCCCGGCCATTTACGGCCTGGCCGTAAATAGCATTGCCGGTGGTGGATTGGCTCGAAATCGCGCCCCGGTTGAAGCCAAAGGTATCGTTGTTCATCTGCACATCCAGCAGGTAATTGTTGGGGATGGCGTTGGCCGTGCCTTTGATAATCGCCCCAGGACGCAGGGTATGGGCCATCGGCACGGGTACGATCTCCTGGCGTGGCGTGAGCAATTCGCCGCTGACCGTCTGGGCCACCCAAAGCTCTTCGCCGTTGAAGATGTCGGTTGTGATGCCCAGGCGTGCGGCAAACAGCCCGCTGTTGACAACCACATTCATATCGCCGCTGTTCCAGAGCAGGCTGCCGCCCGTCTTGGCGTTGTAAATCTGGAAGCGCATTGTGAATGTGCCACTGAGCGGCGTATCATTCCCATCCGTCAGATAGCCCTGATAGGTGACCGCATCCCCAATCGTGGCAGCAGGCCCCAGAAACTCGGCCCCCACAATCCCAGGCCAATAGACACCCAATCCACCCAACACCAGCAATGCAACAGCCCCAATCAATAGCTGAGGCCAGAAACTTTTGGTTTTCATCTTTAGCTCCTTTGAACAGTTCACTCGCTGTTAGAGACCGCGGACCGCGGACCACCGACCGCTTCCTTCATCTTCATTCATTGCAGTCTGCCGTTTGCGGTCTGCCGTCTACCGATCCTGCAACTCCCATTGTAACTGACCTGTCAACCCCGGCTCGTAGGTCGGGTCCAGCAGCAGCGCGCGCTGCAATGCCTGGCGCGCGCCGTCGAAATTGTCCTGCTGGAAATAGGCCAGGGCCAGGCCCAGGTGATAATCCGGTGAATCGGGCATCCACTTCAGCGCCTGGACAAAGGCAGCCTGGGCCGCGGCGGGGTTCTCCTCCTGCAAATAGGCCCAGCCCAGAATGCCAAAGGCCGTTCCGTCCGTGGCGTCGAGATCAACCGCCCGTTGAGCCAGCCGCAACCCATCGGCCCAATTCCCGGCGCGCAGGGCAAAGTCGGCGTACTGGCGAAAGGTCAGGCCGATTGTGGGCGCAAGGGCGATGGCCTGTTCATAGGCGGCGTAGGCCAGCCCGATGCGTTCGGGTGATTCCGTCCCATTCTGGGCATAAACTGTGGCAAGCTGGACAAAGAGCACGGGGTCGGATGGGCGCAGGGCAATCGCCCTGCGCATAGCCCGCTCGGCCTCTTCCCATTGGCCGAGTGAGGCCGCGGTCAGGGCCAGGGCTGTCTGATATTCGGCCCGCTGGGGCTGCCATTCGGTTGCGGCCGTACATTCGGCCAGGGCGGTTTGGGGATTGCCACGACTCACCGCCAGCGTCCCGCGCCAGCTATGTGCATCCGCCAGCAGGGGGCGCAGGTTGCCCTGCCAGACAGCCCAGGCCAGAACCGCGACAATCGCGCCTGTGGCAGCAGGCTGGCCCCAACCGGGCAGGCGGAGACGCTCTGTGTGGGGGAGGTTTGGGGCGGTGGCGGCGGTGACAATTGCCAGCAGCAGCCAAAAGAGCAGAGCCGTGGCCGCCACTTCAAAGAGAAAAAAATTGCCCACAAGCTGGGCGCAGATGGCCGCCATAGCCCCGGCCAGCCAGGGCTGTGGGGGGTGCTGGTCATCAGCCATCAGCACTTTCCAGCCCTGCCCCAGGACGAAAAAGAGAAGCCCGGCCAGCAGGATCGTCGCCACTACCCCGTAGCTGAGCGACCAGTCGAGCAGCCAATTGTGGGCGCGGTCCACGACGACGCCCCGGCCCTGATAGTAGACGAGTTGTGGCGGATAGACCGACGGAAAGTGCAGGTCCAGGGTATCCGCGCCGTAGCCCAGCCAGAGGCGGGGCCAGAGCAGCCCCAGGGAGGCCCGCCAGATTGTCCAGCGGGCGGCGATGGAGCCGCCGCTGGCAATGCCCCAGCCCAATATCAGCAGCAGCCCGCCAGCCCCGGCCACAACCCCGCCCAGCCCACTCAGCCAGCGCACAGGCGCAGACCAGCGGGGCGCGCTCTGCAACCAGAGCAGCACGCCAACGCCGACGGCCGCGGCAATCCAGGCGGCCCTGGCTTGGGTCAGGACAATCACCACCACTTCCAGCAGGGCCAACGCCGCATAGCCCCAACGCGGCCACTTTTCCGGGGTCGATTGGGCGGCGCTGAGGGTGAGGGGCAGCAGCAGGGCCAGGTAGGCCCCGGTGAAGTTGGCCCTGCCCAGAGTCGCTGTCAGCGGGCTGCGGGCATCGCTGAGAAGGGGCATCGGCTGCCAGCCCCCGGCTTGGGCCAGGGCCAGCAGGCAGACAGGGAGGGCGGTCAGGATGGCTGCCTGTACAATGTGCTGGCTGCTCTGGGGGGTGATTTGGGTGGCGACAGAGGCAAAGAGGAGGAGGTAGCTTAGCTGGGTTAGTAAACCGTTGGCCCGGTCCAGTGAGCCAAAGAGGGCGGTATAGGGCGCGCTGCTGAGAAGGGTGGAGAGGGAGAGCACCAGGGCGAGAGCGACGGCGAGTTTGCGGATGGGCGGGGCGAGGGGTCGATGCTGAAAACCAGCCAGCCAACCACCCAGCCAGCGCGCAACCAGCACCCAAATCAGCGTGCGCAGCAGCCAGACTTTCGACGCCTCGAACTGCTGCTCCACCCAAAAATTCACAAAGAGTGGCGTGACCAGCACCAGCAGCAGCCAGAGCGCCTCCGAAAGTGCTGGTGTGGGAGCGCACAAAACGGGGGGTGTCACTTCTCCTGGCTTTTCGTATGGACTTCCCATCGGATGGATCCAGGAATTTCGTTATTGGCGCTCAGAATTGGCGGTCAAATAAGTTGACGATTTCGACCTTCCGGGGTAACTGTTCAGCCGCCCCACCCTGGCAGCCTGTCGGAGTAGCACAGAATAGAACGCGGATTGAGCAGAAAGTACGGAAAAAGCCGGATTTTTCTCGATTTTATCCGCGCAAATCAGCCCTTTACGTGTCATCCGCGTTCTATTTCTTCTCTCTTCGACAAGCTGCTAGCCCTCCCCATTCTAGGCAGGGAGGTGGAGCGACTCCTCCCCCAAGCTAGGAGAGATTGGGTGGGGGTGAACAGTTACGCGCGCTTGTGCCAAAATAGGGCAGCATATCCTTCTGCATCTCCGCCGGTGAACGCCAAACCGCTCTCTCGGCCAGGACATACCAGGCGCGCAGTGGACGCCCGGCATCGGGATGTTCTTGCCAAAACAGGCGCAACGCCTGGAGCGACACGATGGGCATGGCTGTATTGCAACCCCCAATAGGGAAAAATGGGATTGGGGATAGGGGACTGGGGATCGGAGACTGGGAAGGACTCCTCCAAGTCCCTAATCCCCAATCCCCAGTCTCTACTCTCTATTCCCCACTGGCATCCGCAATCGTCACAGTATACGTCCCTGTCTCGTCATCCCCGGCGCTGGAGACCTCCAGAATCAGTGTCATATCTGCGGGAATTTCCAGGTCTGTCCAGCCGGCATTCAGAGTTCCTTCTTCCAAATCGTCGTTGGCAAGAAGTTCCACGTCATCGGTGCGATAGATTGTCAGGTACATATCCATCGACTCGCTGGCCGCGGTGATGTTGAGCACATCCCCTTCCTTCACCGTCAACACATAGCGCACCCGCACGCCAGGGGTCAGTTCGCCCTCGATCTCATCCCCAACCAGAATGTCCCCGCCATTCTGAATCTCTATGGCGAGTTGCTCGTCCAGCCAGGCGATGGCGGTGTCCAGGATTACGTCGTCGTCGGTGAGCAGCGTCTCTTCGTTGACAGGCACGGCCACTGTGGGCGGCACGCCTTTGCCTTCGATGTGAATCTCCCCATTGGCGTCTACAGCCCGGCCACCGGTGTACTGGAACTGCTCGTTTTCGGGCAGCCGAATCTGCTTGACGCTGCCCCCCAGACCGGCTGTGGGGTATTGGCCCACCACCGCGGCCCGGCTGTCGATGGTCATATCGTAGGTAAAGAACTCGCAGGCGCTGTTGCAGTTGGGGCCAATCAGCACGGCCACCTCGCCGCCGTAGCGCAGCTCCTCCGCGGGCAGATAGTAGACATCCTCGCCCCGGGGGTCGAAGTAGAACTCGTCCCGGCTCTTGTCATAGCGCCCGGTGCTGCCCAGTTTGTGGGCTTCGTCGAAGAAATAGGCGGCCATCTGGTCGGCCAGGAAACCGGAGCCGCCAGCGTTCTGGCGCATATCGATAATCAGCCCCTCCACCCCATTCTCGTTCATTGTGCGCATCAGCCGCTCCCAGAGTTGGATGCTGAGCAGGTCGTTGTCCGAGAAGCTGTTGATCTTTACATAGCCGTAGTTGCTCTCTTCCAGCAGCTTATATTCTACCGGCAACTCAAAGCCTGTGCGCCCCACATTGAAGCTGGAGAAATTGAAGCTGTCCCGCTCGCCGGTCACGGCCAGTTCGACAGTCTCCTCCTCCCCCTCCTCGTTCAGGAAGGTGACGGCCACGCTCTCCACACCCACGGCAAAACGGGTAGCATAGCGCAGCTTTTGCAGCCGCTCGAAATGGCGTGTGCTGAAGGGCGCGGACCAGGCCACGGCCTCATCGATCACCGCGCTAACCGGAATGTCGTCGAAGGCCAGAATCTCTGTGCCGGGGGCAATCCCCGCCTCTGCGGCCTCGCTGCCATCTAACACAAAAGTAGCGATCACCCGTCCGTCGTCCAGCTCCCGGATGGCAACGCCGATACCGCCGGCAGTGGCAAAGCGGAAGTCATCCACCAGGAAGGGGCCGCTTACGTGGCCGTCGGGGATGGACCAGGCGAAGTCGCGCAGGGCACGCAAATAGGCTTGTGAGTCCTGATCTTCGTGGGCTTTCTCGAAGATAGGCAGAAACTCCTCCCGCTTGGCCTCCCAGTCGATGCCTTTGTATGCGGTAAAGGCGTACTCCTTCGCCAGAATGTCCACAAATTGGTTGAAGGCGTCCGGGTAGCTCTCGTCAGAGAGGTCCACCAGCGCCGTCCCTTCCGGCTCGATCAGGTCGATGACCGGGTGTTTGGAGCGGTCAAAAGTGAAAGGGTTCGTGTCCATATTGACGATTGTATAGCCCTGGGGCAGGGTCACAATCGGGTCGTCTTCTGTAAAGAGCAGGCCGTCCTCCCCAAAGCCGGAGGGAAAGCCCTGCTCGTCGTCCGGGCTGTGCAGCAGAAAGACGCCGCCGACGATCTCCCGCTCCGTATCCGCGTCCTCGCTGACCCGTGTGCTGGCATAGGCCGTAGACCAGCCGCCGCCGTAGAGGTCACGCTCCTCCAGAAAGGAATCGCCAAAGGTGTTGGTCCAATAGGCCACAGCGAAAATCTGCACACCCGGCTCCTCGGCCTCGTCCTGGTCCACATCCCGCAGGGTTCCCTGGGGTTCGATGGGCAGGGCGATGGAGTAGGAGAAGGGGGAGGTGAAGAAGTCGGAGGTAATCTGGCCCAGGGTTTGGGAGGCCAGAGGCATCAGAAAGCGCTCGTTGCGGTCTACAAAGCCGGCCTGATCTTCCAGAATGACCAGGGGCGCGGCCACACCCGAGGTAAAGAAAGGCCAGGTGTAAGCCACTTCGCCGGTGATGCTGACCGGGCCGCCCTCGTCGTTGACGATTTCGGCGGGGGGCGGTGCTTCGTCCTGGGCCAGGCTGACCGGCGTGACGGTCAACGAAGCGACCAGCGCCAGCACCAGAAGGGTTTGAAGGAATCTGAGAAATCTGCGCTGCATAGGATTCTCCTTGTGGTTGGGGATCGGGGCTGGGGACTGGGGACTGGGGACTGGGGACTGGGAAGCAGATTGTCCGATCCCCAGTCTCCAATCCCTAGTCTCTGTTCCCCAATCTCTTGCGTTCGTACTCGATTACACTGTCTAAAATTTCTTCCAACGAATGGCTAGGCGTCCAGCCGATGGCGTCGTGGATTTTGCGGATGTCGGGCACACGGCGGCGCATATCCTCGAAGCCGGGGGCGTAGGCTTCGCTGTAGGGAACGTACTCGATTTTGGAACCGGAATCCGTAGTATCGATCACAAGCCGGGCCAATTGGTTGATCGTCACCTCCCGGTTGCTGCCAATATTGTAGATTTGCCCGGCTGTCGTCTCTGGCTTATCGAGCAGGGCCAGCAACGCCTGGGTCACATCGGCCACGTGGCAGAAGCAGCGGCTCTGCTGGCCGTCGCCGTAGACTGTGATGGGCGCGCCTGTCAACCCCTGGCGCACAAAGCGGGGGACGACCATCCCGTAGCGCCCGGTCTGGCGAGGGCCGACGGTATTGAAGAAGCGGGTGATGGTCACGGGCAGGTCGTATTCCTGATAGGCGGCCAGCCCCAGAAACTCGTCCAACAGTTTGCTGGCCGCATAGCCCCAGCGGCTGCGGCTGGAGGGGCCGAGGAGCAGGTCGCCCTCCTCATTGAAGGGTATCTCCGCGCTCTTGCCGTAGACTTCGCTGGTGCTGGCGATGAGGGTGCGGCAGCGATAACGGCGGGCCGCCTTCAGCACCGCATCCGTGCCCAATACATTGGTTTCCAGGGTCTCTGTGGGCCGGGAGACCACCAACTGCACGCCCACCGCCGCGGCCAGGTGGACAATCGCATCGGCCTGGCTGGCCAGCCTGTCCAAGACCTGGCCGTTGCGCACCGTTTCGATGGCAAAGGAGAAGGCCGGGTTGCCGGTCAGAGGGGCGATGTGCTGGAAGTTGCCGGTGCTCAGATCGTCCAGCACGGCCACCGAATCGCCCCGGGCCAGCAGTGCCTGGGCCAAATGGCTGCCAATGAAACCCGCGCCGCCAGTAATCAAAACGTGCATAGGGGTTGCTCCTGGGTGGAGTAAACAGAATATCTCACTCGATTGTAGCTGCTCACCCCCACCCAACCTCCCCCACTGTGGGGGAGGAGTCGATCCACTTCCCTCCCTGGAATGGGGAGGGGTAGGGTGGGGTAGCTGCTCACCCCCACCCAACCTCCCCCACTGTGGGGGAGGAGTCGATCCACGTCCCTCCCTGGAATGGGGAGGGGTAGGGTGGGGTGGCTGAACAGGTGTGGGGGTC
>JAHDWH010000210.1 GCA_023384455.1 Caldilineaceae bacterium
TGGAGCGACTCCTCCCCCACAGTGGGGGAGGTTGGGTGGGGGTGAGCAGTTACTATTTTCCGTGGTCAGAAAGCACATTCTGCCTGAGTCGTCACGATTTCTCCTTCTACAGCGTCAGGTCGGCGACATCCAGGCTGCAAATTTGGGAAAAGCCGTCGAGTACTTCTACAAAATAGAGCCAACGGCGTTCTGGACCCAGAAAGGGGTGGGCGTGATAGCGTTGGCCGCGCACAATCGGCGTCAACGCCCGCAGCACTTCCACCCGCTGTTTTTTCGGATCAAAGGCATTGTGAACCCACAGCAGTTGGTGGCCTTCGCTTCCCATCTGATTCTCGAAGAAGTTAGCCAGCCCCGCCGGGTCCCGCCCCGTGTGGACATAGCCGACGCCGGGCAGCCGGGCTTCCACAAAGCTGTCATCGGCCAGATCGTAGCGGCCAATCCAGACTTCCCGCTGACCGTCTACGTCGCCATTGGCTTCGTAAAAAATACCCCGTTCGGTGATGACGTTGTGACAGATCGCCCCGTTCCCCTCGCTCCGAGGACGCAGCACCCGCTCGTCCGAGCCGTCGATGCGCATACTCCACATCCCGTTTTCGCCCTGTACGTGGTTGAGAAGCAGCCGCTGGTTGTCCAGAAAAAAGACGTGATGGACGTGAAAGGGAATCTCCTTCACGTCCCGATAGATGCCGGTGGCGGTGTCGATGAGGCCGACGGTGCAGGGCAGGGCGTTGCGCCAGGGTTGAAAGTCAAAGGGCTGGCGCATCACTTGCAGCGCTTCCCGCTCGGCCAGGGCCTGGGCGAACTGTGCCCGGTCGGCGTGGATAAAGGCGTAGTGGCGGCCATCCGGCGAGAAGCCGCTCTGCCCGATGGGTACACGTCCGGCCAGGTCATAGACCCGGCGGTTTTCCAGCGTCTCCAAATGGGTGGCGCGTAGCTCCTCGTCCTGAAAATACCAGACCTCCCGGCCCACCCCATTGAGCGCGGCCAGGTGAGCGTAGACCCCCCGCACCCGCTGCTCACACCAGATGGCCCAGCCGCTGTCCACGGTTCTGCCGTCGCTCAATTGGGTGATCTCGCCGCTTTCCAAATCCAGCCGGTAAAGTTGCACCCAGCCGCCCCGCTCGCTGTGGAAGATCAGATAGCGGTTGTCCGGGGTGATGGAATCGACGAAATAGTAGAGGGGGTAGGAAAAGGCGGGCGCGCTGGTCAAACGGCGCAGGCTGCGGCCCGTCTGTGGATCGGTGGTCGTGTACCACTCGGCGGGGAAGGTGCTTCCGATAGGCATTGCAAACTCCTTTGATTTGTGGCTGGTTTTGGGGTATGCTTGTGTTGCGCTGTGTGGCGATCTGTTTGGGGAGGTGTGTAAATGACGTACCCGTTTGTCGGTATGAATCCCTATTTGGAGCGAGCGTCCTTGTGGCCGGATGTTCATCTCGAATTGATGCGAAATATCCGTTTGGTTCTTGCTCAGTCCATTGCGCCAAACTATTATGTGGCTGTAGAAGAACGTACTTATATCACGGCGCTCGATCTGGATTCGTTCGTCGGGAGGCCGGATGTGGCATTGATCGGACCGCCCACACCTGTTTTGGCGGGCGTGGCATTTGCGCCGGTGAATGGAAATGCCGTTTCTGTGATTGTGCCGGTTTCGGAAGATGTGCGTGAACGCTATCTGGAGATCCGCACGCGGGGCACGGATCGGGTGATTACTGTCATCGAAGTACTGTCGCCAGCCAACAAAGCCAGCGGCGAAGGGCGGCGGGTCTACGAAGAAAAGCGGCGCACTGTTCTGGATTCGGCCACAAACCTGGTGGAGATAGACCTGTTGCGGGGTGGCGAACCCATGCCCGCCTATCCCCAAAGCCCAAGCGACTACCGGATTTTGGTCAGCCGCGGCTGGGAGCGTCCGCGCAGTCTTCTCTACCCCTTCGATCTGCCCAATCCGATCCCGGCTGTTCCCATCCCTCTCCAAAAAGGCGAGGATGCGCCCCGTCTGGCGCTGGGCGAATTGCTGCCCCGCATCTATGACGAAGTACGCTACGACCTGCGCATCGACTACACCGCGCCGCCGCCACCACCGAGATTGACTACAAAACAATCCGCCTGGCTGGACGAAGTGCTGCGGGAAGCGTCTCTCCGCTAGACAGCCTGCTGATCACATCCTTTGCAGATCAGCGCAAAGCGGCTGGCAATTTCCGTTTGATACTCCACCCGCACGGGCACATCCCCTGCCGCGCAGAAATCGCACTTGCCCCGCTGCTGATAGGGAGAATAGGTGGCGCGCAACATCTCCCGGCGGCTCCGCTCTTTTTGGCTGGGCAGGGCGAACATCTCCACAAAGCGGCGCACCTGCACATCCGCTTCGTTCTCCACGGCCCGGTCAAAGATGGGTTCCAGGGCCGGGTCCGTCGGGCAGCCGCCGTCTTCCAGCGTGTGCCAGGCGGCCCGGCGCACGCGGACGTCCGGGTCTTCCATCATCCGGTAGAGGGCTTGCCAGGCGTCCTCCACCCGCCGCCGCAGGTGACAGGGGCAGAGATTCTCGGCAGCTTCCAGCCGATCTTCGGCGTCATCGCTGGCGGCCAGGGCGATCAGCCGCTCGATTTCGTCGCCCCGCACCCGCTTTTCGCCGGGACGGAAGGCGGCTTTCTGGTGGCGGTTGAGGGTTTTTTGTGGCATTTCTACTGCTCCCGTTATACAAATGCGGATTCATCGATCCTCGTGTACCAAATCGTCTACGAAGAAAAGCCGTTCATCCTCATCCATTGCATCCCAATTCAGACCCCTCTCAACGGCACGTCGGCGCCAGGCCGTTTCCCCCAAATTTACACGCTCCTGGCGTTTTGCCTTTCCCGCTTGAGCGAGTGTGTAGAGTACGCGGCGCTGAACCTGCGGCTCCAATTGGGCATACAATGAAACAATCTGTTCATTGGTCAGTTCTAGGGTCGCTGTCATTTCGATGCTCCTCTGATGGATCACAGCACTTTTCGCAGATGCGCTGTAATAGTGGGGATCATACCACCGGACAGAGGATCGGGTCAATGCCGCGCAGCGAACCAGAACGCGCCGGAAATGGCGTTTGACATATTTCCGAGAATAGTCCAAAGTTTGTCTGTTCTTCCTGCAACCCATCCACCCCATACGAGGAATCCTGTGACTACCCTACCCTTCGACAACGACCTGAAACTTTTCGCTCTGATGAAAGAACAACTCTACGCCGCGGTTCTCTGCGACGCCCTGGATCAGGTGGGCTACCGCCAGCAGGCCATGCGCGCCGACATCCGCCCCATTTACCCGGAGGCGGTGGTGGTGGGTCGGGCGCTGACAATGGAATCGGTGGATGTCTACGCGCCGGAGGAGAATGTCTACGAGCACGAGATTGCGGCGGTGGACAGCCTGAAGCCGGGGGATGTGATGGTGGCCTCCACCCAGCGCTCCACCCGCACCTGCGTCTGGGGGGAGCTTCTCTCCACCGCGGCTATGGCCCGGGGCGCCAACGGCGCGGTCATCGACGGCTATACCCGGGATGTGCGGCTGATCCAAAAGATGGGTTTCCCCCTCTTTTCCACCGGCATCTACCCCGTAGACTCGGCTGGCCGGGGCGAGGTGATCCACTATAACCGCATCATCGAGTGCGGCGGGGTCGTCGTCTCCCCCGGTGATCTGATCTTCGGGGATTACGACGGGGTGGTTGTAATTCCCAAAGAGGCACTGCGGGCTGTGGTGGAGCGGGCCGTGGCAAAGGTGGAGGGAGAGAGCATTACACGGGCGGAGTTGCGCAAAGGCGCGACATTGCGCCAGGTCTTCGACAAATATGGGGTGCTATAAGACGGAACTACCCGGCTGGTAATGCAATGAGCCAGGGCAGCGCGGTCAGGGCAGGACGATGTGGAAATCTACTGCGCCATGCCGCGTCATCCGCGTTCTATCTCTTGCCTCTCCGACAGTCTGCTAGCGGGTCTGCTTGCGCCCCGTCCCCTGCTGGTGGAGGCGGGGCAGCGGGCCTATGACTTTCTGGAAGAGGGGTTGGGGTAAGGCGTGGCGCAACGATCTGATTTCCTTGAGAGATTTTCTCCTATGCTCACAAAACAACTGGATCGGAACGATGCCCGGCTTGCTTTTCTGGCGTCGATGCTCTCTCTGCTGGTCTTCGGCCTGACCACTGCCCCTTCTGTGGTGGCTGGGGATGTCGCCGAATTGCAGTATCTCCCTTCCCGGTTGGGCATTCCCCACCCCAACGGATACCCTTTCTACATTCTGCTGGGTTGGCTCTGGTCCAAGATGCCCCTTTCCACCCTGGCCTGGCGTATGAGTTTTCTGTCGGCTGGGTTAGGGGCCGTCTGTGTGGGTCTGGCCTACCTGCTCTTCCGTTTGACTGGTCTGCGCCGGATATCTTCTTTGGCTGGTGCGCTGACTTGGGCTTTTCAGCGGGCTTTCTGGCTTTACGCCGGATTGGCCCACCGATATACTCTGTTGATGCTGATAGGTATTGGCCTGCTGCTGGCGATATCGTTCTGGCGCAAGAGGGGCGAACCGCGCTGCTTTTTGCTGGCGGCGTTGTTGGCCGGGCTGGGGATGGCAAGCCATATAGCTTCCCCGCTCTTCTTTTTGCCGGGTGCCATTCTTCTTATATGGCCCGGTCACATCCGTTTTCCCTCGGCAAAGCTGATCGGCGCTGCGGTGTTGTTAGCCCTGTTGCCGCTGCTGCTTTACGCCTACATCCCGCTGCGCGGCACAGGTATCTGGAACAATTCGCCCTTTAACGAAATCTATCAGACTCCGTTGGCCGTCCTGAACGGTATCATCCATCCCCGTTTTGCACCCGATGCAGCCACCCTATGGCACTATTTCACAGCAGGTAGTCCCGGCAGTCTAGGCGAAGTATTGAGCAAAGCCGTTGGCAATACGTGGTTTGTATCGGAATTGGTCAGAGACGAAATCGGCGTCGTCTGGCTGGGGCTAGGATTGAGCGGACTGCTGCTCGCAATCTGGCGGGATCGGGCCTGGGGCGCGGCCATATGGACGTTGCTGGTGAGTGACATCCTGTTGGCCTTCTACTACCGACAGGGCAATGTCTCGGCCTATTTTCTGCCAGCTTCCTTTGTGATCGTCGTCGGTATGGCAGAAGTAATGAACGGTGTACAGCGACTGAACTCTCGCCTGCTCCGTCAACCCCAGCCTACCCCTCCCCGGAATGGGGAGGGAAGTGGATCGACTCCTCCCCCACTGTGGGGGAGGTTGGGTGGGGGTGAGCGGTTACATCTCGGCAGACGCATCCCGTGGTCGTCTGCTGTTGTTGCTTTGGCTTGTGTGGCTCTGCCGCTAGTATTTCTATTGCGCAACTTTCAGGCCGCCAATCACAATGACGACTGGGCTATGGATGCCTACTGGCGCACTGTTCTCTCCCTGAACCTGGAGCAAGGAGCAGGATTGGTAGCCCATTGGAGCGATCTGACGCCACTCTGGTATTTCCAGCAAGCCGAAGGCCGACGGCCAGACTTATTAGGGCTTTACCTGCCTACCCTGGCACAAATCAGAGAAGGGCTGCTGCAAGGCAACACTGTGTATCTAGCCGGTCCGTTGTCCGGCTGGTACAGCAACCTGCAACAGGAAATGCGACTGACCCCGTGGGGTCCGCTGGTGCGGTTGGACCTAGCCGATGCTCCCCCCCCAGCGGTCAAATCACAGAAAAATACATTCGACAAAACATTGGGCAATGTTCTTGTTTTGCATTCAGGCTCCCTGCTTACAGATGAGGCAATATCCGCCGGACAATCGACCTCGCTGACGCTGACCTGGACCAGCCTGGCCCCTATCCAGCGCGACCTGCACATCTCGCTGCGCCTGCGTCAAAATGGACGGTTAGCGATGCAGCAGGATGAGCGTATCATCTCACCCTGGTTTCCTCTGGATACGGTAGAACCATCTCTGGATTTCTGGAGCCTGCACAGACTGCGTATCCCAGAAGGTCTTCAGCCTGGACAATACGCTTTACAGGCGGTTATCTACGAACTGGATGGGCCAGAACTGTCGCTGGACAGTGGCGGTGCGGAAGTAAATCTGGGCATATTGCACATTGCGCCCCAGATAGTCAACCATCGCCTGCCAATGCCAGCTATCACCCTGGCCCCGTGCATCGAACTGGTTGCCCTTCGTCCTGATGCCACGACTGCCCTGATTGGCGCCCAATTTGGTGTGCAACTGCTCTGGGAAGCGCGCTGCCAGCCGACCAATGAAGTGGCCCTGCGCTTCTTTATCCAAAATGGGACAGGCCGACAGGAGATAGATCATCGCCCATTGGACGCGCTTTACCCGCCCACCCAATGGAAGGCTGGACAGCGTGTACTGACAAAAAGTATCCTGCGTTTGCCTGGCAATCTGACAGAAGGAGCGGCATCGCTCAGCCTGGATGCTGTCGATCCAGCCAGCGGGCAGCCCTTCGGTCGTCATTGGGGGGCCCTGCCCCTGCCGGGAAGCGCAGGGATCACCAGACTCTCGCTGGCAAACCGACCCCACCAAACAGATGCACCGCCTATGGCAAACCGCGTAGACGCATCGTTCGGTGGTCAGATACGCTTGCTCGGTTACCAACTATCGACAGACAGTACCACTGGCGCGCTCACCGTCAGGATGGCCTGGCAGACAGAACAGGTAATGGATCAGAGTTACAGTGTGTTTCTTCACCTTTTGGACAGTGACGGGCAGATTGTCGCCCAACGTGACGCCGTCCCGCGCGACGGTCAATTGCCAACCAGCATCTGGCTGCCGGGAGAAGTCGTGACCGATAGTTATGTTTTGCAGCCCGCACAGCCACTGACGGCAGGAACCTATACTCTGATCGCGGGGCTTTATGACTCCACCAACTGGCAGCGCTTGCCGGTAGAGAGTACACAAACCAGCGGATCTGGCGATTTCATCACACTTGACACCATCACCTATCCACCCAACGTAAACGAATAGACAGACAAATGGCAACCTTCTGGCAGACCCTCCAATCTCCGCCCAGCGAATTTACCGTCATCCCCTTCTGGTTCTGGAACGACGACCTGGACGCGGGCGAACTGCGCCGTCAGATCGCCGACTTCCAGGCCCACGGGGTGGACGGCTTTCTCATCCACCCCCGGGTCGGCCTGCCCCGCTCCCTGGGCTGGATGTCCGAGGAACTGCTCCACTTCTACGACATCGCCATCGAAGAAGCCACCCGCCGAGGAATGCAGGTCATCCTCTACGACGAGGGAATGTACCCCTCCGGCTCCTCGTCGGGACAGGTGGTGGCGGAGAACCCGGCCTACCAGTGCCGCTGTCTGGCGAAGATCGACCTCCCACCCAGCGTACCTGTTCAGCCACCCCACCCTACCCCTCCCCAGTCTAGGGAGGGAACTGGATCGACTCCTCCCCCACAGTGGGGGAGGTTGGGTGGGGGTGAGCAGTTACCACCCGGCGCAGAACCCAAACTGGCAGACGGCCAAACCCTCGTCGCCGTCGTGACCCGACAGGACGGCCAGCGGGTCGCGGTCATCGACCGCCCGATGGACGCCTTCATCCGGGGACTCCACTACACCGGCGAGGGCGAGAACGAAGACGCCAGGTTCGAGGACGAACCCCCCGCCGGCGATCTCCTCAACCCGGACGCGGTGGACTGCTTCATCCGTCTGGTCTACGACCGCTTCGCCACCCGCTTCCGTCAGCACTTTGGCAGCACAGTCATCGCCATCTTCACCGACGAACCCAGCCCGGTCGGTCGCCCCCGGGAGCGGGGCATCTGGCCCGGCACAACCGGCATCCTGCCCGAAATCAACCGCATCCTGGGCTACGACTTCACCCCCCACCTGCCCGCGCTCTGGTACGACGACGAGCCGGACGCCGCCCAGCACCGGGCCGAATACACGAGGGCCATCGGTCTGCGTATGGAAGAAGTCTGGTATCAGCGGCTGCACGACTGGTGCCAGCGCCACGACCTGCCCCTCACCGGCCACCCCGCCGAGGCCGACGACCTGGGCGCGGAGCGCTACTTCCACATCCCCGGCCAGGATTTGGTCTGGCGCTGGGTCCTGCCCGACCACCCCAGCAGCCTGGAAGGCCGCCAATCCACCCAGGGCAAATGCGCCTCCTCGGCAATGATCCACCTGGGCCGCCGGCGCAACCTCAACGAACTGTGCGGGGCCTACGGCCACGGCCTGACCTGGGCGGAGATGAACTGGCTGGCCGACTGGTGCTTCATCCGCGGCGCAAATCTCCTCGTGCCCCACGCCTTCTACTACTCCATCCGGGGCATCCGCCGGGACGAGCGCCCGCCCGATGTCGGCCCCAACAGCCCCTGGTGGGATCGCTACCCGGTCTACGCGGCCCGCTGCGCCCGCCTCTCCTGGCTCAACACCGACAGCCAGCACATCTGCCACACCGCTATTCTGGGTGCGTCGGATCACCTGCCCTGGCAAGCCGCCAAAGTCCTCTTCCAACACCAGCGGGACTTCAATTATCTGGAAGAGCGCCACCTGTGGGAGGATGCCCAGGTAGACGAGACCGGCATCCGCATCGCCGGGATGCACTACGCCGCGCTCATCCTCGACCAGCCGCCCCACCCCTCTGCTGCACCTGCCCTCGCTCTTTTGGAAGAAAGCGGGCGTCTGATCCGCCACGCCCCCGACATCCCCGCCACACAATTGGTCGCCCGCCTGGACCCGCTGGTCCCACCGGACGTGACCGTACATCCGCCCGCGCCGGGTCTGCGGGTGAGACACATTCATAAGGACGGGATGGATGTACGGATGCTTTTCAACGAGCGGAGCGAGCCGCTGGCAACGAATATCCATCTGGCGGGCGCGGGCGCGCTGCTCCGGGTTGACCCCGCGACGGGTGAGCGGGTAGAATTTGTCAATGGCAGCGAATTGTCACTGGTTGGATATGAACTGGTCCTGCTGGTGGCAGATACTCGCACTGCTCACACTTAGGGCTTGTCAAAGAATAACTTCCCGTTTTGGTGCGTCGCACTGTCCAGATGAGGTCGCGGACTAGAGTCATTTCGTGAACAGTGCGACGCACCGGATGGAACGAGTCCTTAGCCCACCTGTCTATTGTCACTGTAGGCGTAACTACCCAAATACTCAGCCACGATTTGCGTGCGGAAACGTGAAGATGTGAAACGTGAGATCGGGTGACGACACCTCACGTTTCACGTTTCACCGGTCTGGCCGAGGAGCTAACCCATACGCGTTAGTAACTGTCAAGAAATAACGCAAGGGTTTCGCAGAGACGATTCCCGGAATCAGACCGGTAACTTATTGCTTGACGCTTACTAAACGGATGCCGATAGACCGACCGAGCATCTGCTTCCCTTCAACTTTTCAGGAGAACCGACGATGAAAGGTGTAGCAAAGACAGAACGGGGCAAGGGCAATGTGGCGATGATCGACATCCCAGAACCCCAAGCCGTCCCCGGTTATGTAGTCATCGAAGTCCAGGCAGCCGGCGTTTGCGGAACCGACCTCCACATCTATCACGACGAATACCCCTCCTTCCCGCCGGTGATTCTGGGCCACGAGGTGGCGGGTATTGTAGCCGCGGTAGGAACTGGGGTGGATAGTTGCGCGCCCGGAGACCGGGTGACCAGCGAACCCTACTTTTTCCTCTGTGGTCACTGTCTCTTTTGCCGGGACGGATTCCCCAACCAGTGCCCCCAGCGTCGCTCCATCGGCAGCGGCGTACACGGCGCTTTCACCCGCTATGTGCTGGTCCCCGGCCAGAATGTCCACATTCTGCCGCCGAACGTGAGTCTGACCGCCGGCGCGCTCGCCGAACCCCTGGCCTGCTGTGTCCACGGCCTGGAGATGACCCGTGTGGAACCCAGCGACACAGTGGCTGTGGTGGGGCCAGGTGCGATTGGCCTGCTGGCGGCCCAGGTGGTGAAGGCAGCCGGGGCCCGGGTGGTGCTGTTGGGCACGGCAGCCGACGAGGAGCGGCTGGCCCTGGCCCGTTCCCTGGGCATCGACGTAACGGTGAATGTCCAGGCGGAAGATGCCCTGGGCCTTGTCACCGGGCTGACCGATGGACTGGGCGCGGATGTGGTCTTTGAATGTTCCGGCGCAGAGGCCGGCGCGCAACTGGCTCTTGCCCTGACCCGCCGCCGGGGGCGCTATTGCCAGATGGGGCTGATCGGGCGACCCATCCGCTGGGATTTGGAGCAGGTCTGCTTCAAGGAATTACAGGTCCACGGCAGCTTTGCCACTGTGCCCAGCGCCTGGCGCAAGGCGCTGACGCTGCTGGCAAAGGGCCAGGTACAGACAGAACCCCTCGTCTCCCACACCCTGCCCATCGGCGATTGGCAGGAAGCCTTCTCCCTCTTTGAAGCGCGCAAAGGGGTGAAAATCCTGCTTACACCTGAATAATCTCCTATCCTTCAATCGCTTTTTCTGCTCGTGTGGCCCATTTGCAGAATAGGCCACACGACCGGCTGACACCGATAACAACGAAAATGTACGTCGGACTGTTAGTCCGACTGGCCTGTTCTGTTGCAGGTCGGACTGACAGTCCGACGTACGAATGGCTATCTTCAGAATAGCCCGTCGGCTGTTATGATTAGACAAATTCCCTGACGTATCTCAAACACAGCCGAAAATTTGTCAGCCATACTGCCGCTGGGTATGCGGGGTTTGCCAAACTGTCAAGGAGCCGAGCGATGAAAGGTCGATTATTTGAAACCAGTATTGTTGAGCTGCAAGCCAGAATGGAGAGCGGGGCAAGCAGCGCCCATGCGATTACGGCGGCCTATATTGACCGAATCCGAACGATTGACACCCTTCTCCATTCGGTGCTGGAAGTCAACCCGGATGCGCTGGAAATCGCCGCCGAACTGGACGAGGAACGCCAGCGCAGTGGCCCCCGGGGACCCCTGCACGGCATCCCCATTCTGCTCAAAGACAACATCGACACCGGCGACCGGATGCTGACCACCGCCGGTTCTCTGGCCCTGGTCGGCTCCCGGCCCGCCCAGGATTCCACAGTGGCCGAGCGGCTGCGCAAAGCCGGCGCGGTGATCCTGGGCAAGGCCAACCTGAGCGAGTGGGCCAACTTTCGCTCCACCCACTCCATCAGCGGCTGGAGCGCCCGGGGCGGCCAGTGCCAAAACCCCTATCGCATCGGCCACAACCCCTGCGGCTCCAGTTCCGGTTCGGCTGTGGCCGTCTCCACCAATCTGGCCGCGGCGGCCCTGGGCACAGAGACCGACGGCTCGATTGTCTGCCCCGCGGCCACCTGTGGCATTGTGGGCATCAAACCCACCGTCGGTCTGGTCAGCCGGGCCGGGGTGATCCCGATTGCCCACAGCCAGGATACGGTGGGGCCGATGACCCGCACAGTGGCCGACGGGGCCGCGCTCCTGGGCGCGCTGACCGGGCTGGACCCCCGAGACAG
>JAHDWH010000445.1 GCA_023384455.1 Caldilineaceae bacterium
GGATCGACTCCTCCCCCACAGTGGGGGAGGTTGGGTGGGGGTGAGCAGTTACGACCGGCGACACATCCGACCCGGTCGGACTAACAGTCCGACCTACGATAACGAACACCCCGCCCGGCTATTCGTTGCGCGCTGGCCTGCTTTCGGTGGGCTGGGTATACCGGTACACAAAGTCCATTACCAGCCAATACATAGCCTGCCCTGCCTCGGTAATGTCCTCGCCGATCTGCAAATAGTGGCTCACATCCCGATAGTAGAAGACCTCCACGGGCACGTTCGCGGCGCGCAGAGCTGCCTCTAGCTGGTAGGCCTGGTTGATGGGAATGATAGCGTCAGCGTCGGTGTGAATGATAAGGGTGGGCGGCAGGTGGGCCGCGGTGTAGACCGGCGAGAAGCGCAGGAAAGGGACAGGAAAGACATTGGCCGGGCCGAGAGCAGGAATCACCAGCCCATAGGGATCGGGGATATCCAGCCGCCCCGCATAGAAATCGGCGCTGCCGCTAAAGGCGTTGCTGATCCCGCCGACAGTGACCCAGGCGGCGAACGCTTCCCCCTCGTCCCGCAGCAGCCGATGCAGAATCGCACTGCTAAAGCTCCCCCCCATTGCCACCGCGGGCACATCCGCCACATCCACGCCCAGCGCCCCCTGCCGGGCCAGATGCAGCACAGTGCGGGCATCCTCGGCGTGGGCATAGACATCCAGCCCCCGGCTGCCGCTGGGCGAGAGCGCGATAACCACATAGCCAGCCGCGGCAAAGGCCACACTCACCGGCGACCAGCCATCAATCGAGCCGGGAAAGAGGCCAAAGATCAGAGGCAGGGGTTCTGCTCTATCTTCCAGCGGACGGTAGACCCGCAGGGTGTCGATCCGTTGGCCTGCCCGCTGGAAGGAGAATGCCTGCACCCGGGCCACAGACCCCGCGGGGAAGGGGGCGGCGGCTGTGTAGACTACACCGGCCCACAGCTCCACGCTGGCCGCCAGATCACTCGGCAAGAGGGGCGCTACGTGGGGTTGCAGGAGAAGGTGGGGTGCGACGCTTACCTGTCCGTCCTGGACTGTGACCAGCCAGGGAATGCCCCAGCCGCCGGTCAGACTGCTTTCTTCGCTCTGTGCGCCCACAGCGGCCACCACATACTGGCCGGGCGGCACCCGCTCGATGCGATAGTGTCCCTGGCTGTCGGTTGTCGCCGCGTGCGGCTCTCCTGTGCGCTCGGCCACCAACACCGACACCCCGGGGGCGGGTCTGCCATCCATCTCTACACGGCCTTCAATCGTCCCCCAGCCAGAGGGCGGCCCGGCGCGATTGCCGCCCAGCTCTTCGCCGACCAGATAGCCCAGCACATTGGCCTGGGGTGTGGGCGCGCAACCGGCGAGCAGTGGGAGAAGAAGCAGTATGCAAAGCCAGCCACTGGCCGAGAAGCCTTTTGTACGCTGTGTCATTGGGGTGAACCACCGCTGAGATGCCGCAAATAGGCAGGATAATCGGATACTTTGTACTGATCAACGAGATGATAAAACGTAGGTGCGGTTTGTAACCGCACTT